>NZ_JAANNB010000140.1 GCF_011603975.1 Cellulomonas sp. IC4_254
GGGTCGCCGCTCGCGCTGACCGCCGGCGCGTCCGTCGTCGGGCTGCCCGACGGCGTGACCGCACCCCCCGTGGGCGCCGTCGCGGGCGCGTCCCGGACCACCGACCCGTCGCTGATCTACGTCGTGACGTTCGGGTCGAGCACCTGCCCGATGGTCGCGGACCCCGAGGCGGTCACGACGGGTGCGGCCGACGTGGGCGCCGTCGAGATCACGTTCCCGGAGCCCACCGCGGCCGCGTGCACCGCGGACTACGTGCCGGCGACCACCGTCGTGGCCCTGCCCGACGCGTCGTCGGGCGACCTGCAGGTCGTCCTGGGCCCGGCGGGCGACGTCACGCTCCCGGCGGGCTCGACCGAGCCGCAGTGGGTGGTCGACCAGGGCTGACCGGGTCCGGCCGGCGGCCGGGGTCAGAGCAGCGCGCGCCGGTCCGGGGGTGCGCCGACGTCGCCGGCGGTCACCAGGCCGCCGCGGGGGACGGCCCGCCCCACGGCGAGCGAGGCCGGGACGTCCAGCACCCGCTGGTTCCGGCTGCCCCGGAACGCGAGCGTGAGGTCGCGCTGCGCGAGCTCGAACCGGCCGTCCACCAGCACGTCGAGCTCGCCGAGCAGCTCGGCCTTGTCGTCCTGGCCGGCCGCCGCCTCGGCCAGCAGCTCCTCGAAGGTGTAGCCGGTCCAGCACCACACGTCCTTGGCCCGGCCGTGCTCGGCGCGCAGCCGGCGCACCACCCGCAGGCAGACGCCGGTGCTGAGGAACGGCTCGCCGCCGAGCAGCGACAGCCCCTGCACGGCCTCGTGCGCGAGGTCGGCGGCGACCCGGTCGGCGAGCGCGTCGTCGAACGGGGTGCCGTACCGGAACGACCAGGCGGCCTCGTTGAAGCAGCCGGCGCAGGCGAACGGGCAGCCTGAGACGTACAGGCTGCACCGCACGCCCTCGCCGTCGACCATGACGAACGGCTTGTAGTCGGCCACCCGGTCCTGGCTCAGCGCGGCCGCGCGCCACTGGCCGACCGCCGGGGTGCGCGCCACGTCAGCCGCGCCCGGCGTCCCCGCCCGCCGCCGCGAGCGAGGTCGGCCCGGGCAGGTGCTTGACCCGCGAGGAGATCTCCACGTGCCGGCCGTGCACCATCGGCCGCTGCTGCGGGTTGCCCAGGTACCCGCAGGTCCGCTTGACGACGTCGCAGGTGCGCGGGTCGGTGTTGCCGCAGCCGGGGCAGGCGAACCCGCGCTCGGTCGGCGTGAAGTCGCCGGAGAACCCGCACTCCAGGCAGCGGTCGATCGGGGTGTTCGTGCCGAGGTAGCCGACCCGGTCGTAGGCGTAGTCCCACACCGACTCGAGCGCCTTCGGGTTCTGCTGCAGCACCGGGTACTCGCAGTAGTGGATGAACCCGCCCGACGCGTACGGCG
The DNA here is from genome assembly GCF_011603975.1 of Cellulomonas sp. IC4_254. GTDB lineage: Bacteria > Actinomycetota > Actinomycetes > Actinomycetales > Cellulomonadaceae > Cellulomonas. Next base: position 1,404 of record NZ_JAANNB010000140.1, read on the forward strand.
GGTACTCGGCCTCGAAGTCGAGCTTCTCGAACGGGGTCGGCGCCTTGCGGACGTCGTAGTGGAACGAGTTCGTGTAGTAGTCCTTGTCGGTGATGTCCGGGACGAGGCCGAACTTCTTGGTGTCCAGCCGGCAGAACCGGTCGGTCAGCGACTCGGACGGCGTGGAGTACACCGAGAACTGGTAGCCGTGCCGGGCCGTCCACTCCTTCGCGCGGGCGGCGAGGGTGCGCAGCACGCGGAGCGTGAACTCCTTGGCCTCCGGGTTTCCCTCCCAGTCGCCGCCGTAGAACGCGGCCGCGGCCTCGTACAGCCCGATGTAGCCGAGCGACACCGTCGCGCGACCGCCCCGGAACAGCGCGTCCACGTCGTCGTCCGGCGCGAGGCGCTGCCCGAACGCGCCGTGCACGTAGAGGATCGGCGCGTTGGCCGGGACGGCCTCCTTGCACCGCTCGACGCGGTAGAGCAGCGCGTCGTGCACGGTCTCCAGCCGCTGGTCGAGCAGGGCCCAGAACGCGTCCAGGTCGCCGCGGGTCTCCAGGGCGATGCGGGGGACGTTGAGGGTGACCACGCCGAGGTTCATCCGGCCCTCGACGACGTCGTGCCCGTCCTCGTCCGTCCAGCCCTGGAGGAAGGACCGGCAGCCCATCGGCACCTTGAACGAGCCGGTGATCTCGACGATCTTGTCGTAGCTCAGGACGTCCGGGTACATCCGCTTGGTGGCGCACTCGACGGCCAGCTGCTTGAGGTCGTAGTTCGGGTCCTCCGCGGTCAGGTTGACCCCGCGGCGCAGCGTGAAGATGAGCTTGGGGAAGATCGCCGTGCGGCGCTCCTTGCCGAGGCCGAGGATGCGGATCTGCAGGATCGCGCGCTGGATCTCCCGCTCGAACCAGCCGGTGCCGAGGCCGAACCCGACCGACGTGAACGGGGTCTGCCCGTTGGACGTGAACAGGGTGTTGATCTCGTACTCGAGGCTCTGCATCGCGTCGTAGACGTCCTTGCGGGTCTTCTCCTCCGCGTAGGCGCGGCGCCGCTCCGGCTCGGAGACCCACTCCTCGGCGTCGGCCAGGTGCTTGGCGAAGTTCCGCTCGGCGTACGGGGCCAGCAGCTCGTCGATCCGGTTGACCGAGCAGCCGCCGTACTGGCTCGACGACACGTTCGCGATGATCTGCGAGATCTGCGCGGTCGCGGTCTGGATGGACCGCGGCGGGTCGACCTGGGCGTTCCCGATCCGGAACCCCTCGGACAGCATCGTCCGGAAGTCGATGAGGCAGCAGTTCGTCATCGGGGCGTAGGGGTGGTAGTCGAGGTCGTGGTAGTGCAGGTCGCCCTTGGCGTGCGCGTTCGCGACGTGCGGCGGGAGCATCCGCAGGCCGATGGCCTTGCCCACGGCGCCGGCCGTGAGATCGCGCTGGGTGTTGAAGACGTCGGCGTCCTTGTTGGCGTTCTCGTGGACGACCGAGGAGTCCTTGCCGACCAGCTGGCCGATCGAGTGGTTGACGTCGAGGGCCTTCGACCGCGCCAGGTCCCGCTGCACCCGGTAGTCGATGTACGCCTCGGCGACCTCGTACTCGCGGGCCTCTAGCAGCGTGTGCTCGACGACGTTCTGGATCTCGTAGATCCGCACCTCGCCGGTGAACCGGGCGGCGAGCTCGGCGTCGATCCGCTCGACGAGCTCTGCGATGGTGAGGTCGTGCAGCGGGCCGAGCAGGCCGTGCACGTGCGCGAACGCCCGGCCCAGCGCGCTGTGCACCCGGATGGGGTCGAACGGGAGCGCGCGGCCGTCCCGCTTGCGCACGACCAGCCCGGCGGCGGCCGAGGGGGACTGCGGCGGGACCGGTGCGGTTCCCGCGAGCTCCGGTGCGTGCGGTCCCACCAGCGTCATGCGTATCCACTCCCGGTCTGCTCAAGGCACTAGATGTAGTGCCTTGCACAGACTGTCAACCCCACATGTGGGGTCTCGTGGGACGAACGTCCCGCGGCGGCGGTGCGCGGCGGCGGGCTCCTGGGGCGTTCACCCGAACGGAGCAGCGGTGCCCCCGGGCGAGCGCCCGCAGCCCCGCGACGCCCCGGTCAGCCGACCGTGAGGCGCTTCTCGTAGCATCGGGACTGCAGCGGCAGCGCGGTGTCGTACGGCGGGTACGTGGGGATCCGGGTCCAGCCCAGCGCGGTGTAGAGCGACTCGGCCTCCGGCTGGCGGTCGCCGGTCTGCAGGATCACGCGCCCGGCACCCGCGGCGCGGGCGAGCCGCTCGACCTCGGACATGATCGCGCGCCCGACCCCGCGGCCGCGCTGCCCGGCCGCCACGACGACGCGCTTGACCTCCAGCTCGCCGCCGTGGTCCCGCAGCGCCGCGTGCCCGATCGGGGTGCCGTCGTGGTCCACCGCGAGCACGACGTGCCGGACCGCGGCCGGGTCGACGGTGAGGGCGGCCTGCGCCGCGGCGCTCATCGGGCCGGCCGAGGCGTAGCGCGCGCCCATCTCGGCGTCCATCGCGTCGCGCAGGGCGGCCGCCCGCGGATCGGCCCAGTCGACGCGCTCGAGCAAGTACGACGTGTCGGGCGTGGTGGTCATGCGGCGGGTCCCCCGGTGGTGTCGTGCGCTGCGGCCGCCGCGGTGCACGCGGCCGAGACGGTGGTGTCGGCGGCGGTGCAGGCCGGCAGCAGGTCCGCGACCTCCGGCGCCGCGCGCCGGACGACGGTGAGCGCCGCGTCGCCGAGCGCCGCCATGCGGTCCGGGCCGAGCGCGTCGACGACCAGCCGGCGCACCTCGCGGACGTGGCCCGGCGCCGCGCGGCGTAGCTGGTCCTCGCCGCCCTCGGTCAGCCGGGCGCTGGTGCGCTTGCCGGCCGCCACGCACGAGCCGCGGGTGACCCAGCCGGCCTGCTCGAGCCGCCCGACGGCGTGCGACAGCCGGGACGGCGAGCTCTGCGTGAGGCGCGCGAGGTCGCTCATCGGGATCTCGCCGTGCGGCCGCTCGGACAGCGCGACCAGCACGTTGTACTCGTAGAGGTTCATCCCGGAGTCCCGCTTGAGCTGCGCGTCGAGCGCGGCGGGCAGCGTGGTCAGCAGCGCGACGACGGCCTTCCAGTCCTCGACCTGGGCGTCGGAGAGCCACGGGGTGGCGTCCTCGACCCGCTGGCTCATGCTCCGATGGTACCGGACTTGAACATTCAACACGGCGGTGCCTAGGGTGTGTGTTGAACATTCAAATCCGCGCCGCACGGCGGCGCCGTCCCCCCCGGGAGTCCCCATGACCGTGCTCCGCGTCGACGCCTCCATCCAGGGCGCGCACTCCGCGAGCAGCGCGCTCGCCGACGTCGTCACCGCCGAGCTCGCCGCCGCCCGCCCCGACGAGACCGTGGTCCGCCGGCACCTGGGCGAGCAGCCGCTGCCCGCCGACGCCTGGGCGACCGCTGTCGGCGCGGGCTGGACGCCCGCCGAGCAGCGCACCCCCGAGCAGGCCGCCGCCGTGGCGCTCGCGGTCGAGGTCGCCGACGAGCTCCGGGCCGCCGACGCCGCCGTGCTCGCGCTGCCGCTCTACAACTGGGGCGTCTCCCAGCACGTGAAGACCTGGATCGACCTGGCGATCGCCGGCGGCACCCCGGGCGACGCGTACCTGGCGGGCAAGCCGGTCGTGCTGATCGTGACCCGCGGCGGCGGCTACGGCCCGGGCACCCCCAAGCACGGCTGGGACCACAGCATCGACTACCTGCGCCGCATCGTCGGCGAGGTGTGGGGCGCCGACCTCACGGTCGTCGAGCGCGAGCTGACCCTCGTCGGCGTGAACCCGGCGATGGACGCGCTGGCGGAGCCGGCGGCGCTGATGAAGAAGGAGGCCGAGGCCGCCGCGGCGGCGGCCGGCCGGGCGCTCGCGGCGCGCTGACCCGCGCGCGGGGGCGGGTCCCCGGGCGCGCCGGGTCAGCGGCCGAGCAGCCAGCCGTTGTCCTGCGCGATCCGGACCGCCTCGGCGCGGGTGCGGCCGCCGGTCTTGCCCATCGCCGACGACAGGTAGTTCCGGACCGTGCCCTCGGACAGGTACGTCTCGCGGGCGATGTCGGCGACCGTCCCGCCGCCCGCGGCGTGCACCAGGACGTCCCGCTCCCGCTCGGTGAGCGGGCTGGTGCCGATCGCGAGCGACTCGACGGCGAGGTCCGGGTCGACCACCCGCAGCCCGCGGTGCACGCGGCGCACCGCGTCGGCGAGCTGCTCGGCCGGGGTGTCCTTGACGACGAACCCGCTGGCGCCGGCGTCGAGCGCGCGCCGCAGGTACCCGGGCCGGCCGAAGGTCGTGACGATCAGCGACCGGCACGCGGGGTGCTCCCGGCGCAGGGCCGCGGCCGCGGCGATGCCGTCCAGCCCGGGCATCTCGACGTCCAGCAGCGCGACGTCGGCACCCGCGGCGCGCGCGGCCGCGACCACCTCGTCGCCGCGACCGACCTGCGCGACCACCGTCAGGTCGGGCTCCAGGTCGAGAAGCGCGGCGAGCGCCCCGCGGACCAGCGCCTGGTCGTCGGCGAGCAGCAGCCGGATCGGGCCGGCGCCCGGCTCGGCGCTCACCGGGACGCCCCGGCGGCCGGCGTCGCGGTGACGCGCAACCGGTAGCCGCCGAGCGGGCCGCGGCCCGTCTCGACGCGGGCCCCGGCGCGGCGGGCGCGCTCGGACAGCCCGGCGAGGCCGTTGCCGGAGCCGCGGCCGGCGGCGTCGGCCGCGTCGGCGCCGTCGTCGTCGATGGTCAGGGTGTCGGCGGACAGGGTCACGCTGACCCGGGTCGCGGCGGCGTGGCGCAGCACGTTCGTGGTCCCCTCGCGGACGGCCCACGCGAACAGCTCGCGCAGGTGGTCGGGCACGGCGTCGAGCGCGCCGGGCACGTCGGCCTCGATCCCGGCGGCGTCGAACGCCTGCCGCGCGCCGGCGAGCTCGCCGGCGAGGGTCACCGCGCGGGTGCCGGCGACCATCCCCCGCACGTCGGCGAGCGCCGCGCGGGCCAGGCCCTGCACCTCGAGCACCTCGGTGCGCGCCCGGTCGGCGTCGACGTCCATCAGCCGCGCCGCGAGCTCCGCCTTCACGGAGATCACCGTGAGGCTGTGGCCCAGGATGTCGTGCATGTCGCGGGCGATGCGCTCGCGCTCCTGCTCGACGGCCAGCACCGCGACCTCGTCCCGGGCGGCCTGCAGCTGGCGGTTCCGCTGCACGAGCTGGGTGAAGCCGAACACCGCGAGCGTGGCCAGCACGACCGAGATCACCAGGTCGTCGATCGGCTCCCAGCCGGGGACGACCCGGGGGAGCACGAGGATCGCGGCGATCGACGCGGGCGCGACCAGCAGCGCCCGCGGGTCCCGGAGCAGGAAGATCGCGGACACCCCGACGAACACCAGGCCCACCAGCCCGTACGCGTCCGCCGCGAGCGTCGCCAGCACGACGAGCACCAGCTGCCCGACCAGGACCGCGGCGGCCTGCGGCAGCGGGGTCGCGCGGCCGAACGGCCCGGCGCGGCTGATCACCACCCACGCGAACGACGCCGCCAGCAGGGCGACGGCCACGAGCGAGACGACCCGCTCCGGCCCGGGCGCACCGTCCCACGCGGCCTGCCAGGGCTGGAGCAGGAACACCACCCACACGACGCCGAGCGCGGGGCCGACGACGCGCATCACGCGGCGCCCCTCGCCCGGCGACCACCCGGCGTCCCGGGTGGGGCGCGGGGGTCGGTCGGCGGTCCCGTCGCTGCTCACGCGGCCCACGGTAGCCACGCGGGCGCGCGCCGCGGCGCGGCCGTCCGCGGCGGAGCGGGTCACACCCGGGCGGTGTCGCGGCGGAACCGCCACGCGGCGCCGCTGACGAACACCGCGGCCCAGGCCAGCACGTTGACCACCGCCCACACCGGCACCCCGTCCCCGGTGAGCGGGGCCCGCACGATCTCGGCAAGCCCGTAGGTCGGGGAGACCTGGGCGATGTCCGCGAACAGCCCGTCGCCGAGCGGCACGAACAGCCCGCCGGCGAACGCCAGCAGCGCGAGCACCGGGCCGAGTATCTGCATGACGTTCTCGGCCGGGAGCAGGTAGCCCATGAACAGGCCGAACGCCGCGAACACCACCGACCCGGCCCAGGCCAGGGCGACGCTCAGCGCGACCCGCCCGGCGTCGCCGCTCGCGCCCGACACCAGACCCACGACGGTGACGACCAGGGCCGACGCCAGCCCGAGCACCATCGCGACCACGACCTTCGTGGCGACGTACGTGGCCGGCCGCAGCGGGGTGAGCCGCAGCTGGCGGGTCCAGCCCTGGGCGCGCTCGACGGAGACGCTCGCCCCGCCGCCGGTCGTGGCCAGCATCGCGCCGTACAGGGCCATCGACGTCATGATCCAGGCGGTGACGTTCGCGTGGCCGACGGACTGGGCCGTGTAGGCGTCGGCCGTGCCGAAGATCAGGAAGAACACCGGCGGCATGACCAGGGTGAAGATGATCGTCCGGCGGTTGCGGAGCAGGCGGCGCAGCTCGACGGCCAGGAACGCGGGGTTGAGCAGGCCGGCGCGCGGGGCGCGGTCGGCGTCGGCGGCGGGCGCGGTGGTGGAGCCGGCGGTGGCGGTGGTGGCTGCGGTGGTCATGCGAGGCTCCGGGCGGTCTCGGTGGGGCGGTCGGCGGTGGTGCCGACGGTGGGGTCGGTGGTCGTGGCGCCGTCGCCGGTGAGCGCGAGGAACGCGTCCTCCAGCCCGCGCGCGGTGATCTCGACGTCGGACGCCGCGGTGGCGGTGAGCAGGTGCCGGGCCACCCCGTCGGAGTCGGTGGTGCGGACCAGGAGCCGGTCGCCGCGCCGCTCCACCGCGCGGACCCCGGGCAGCGCGCGCAGGGCCGCGACCTCGGCGTCGTCGGCGCCGGGCAGCGCGGCGGACACCAGGCGGCCCGCGGCGAGGTTCTTCACCTGGGCCGCCGACCCGTCGGCGACCACCCGGCCGTGGCTGACCAGGACGACGCGGTCGGCGTAGGCGTCCGCCTCGTCGAGGTAGTGCGTGGCGAACAGGATGGTGCGCCCGCGGTCGGCGTCGGCGCGCAGCGCGTCCCAGAACGCGCGCCGGCCCTCGACGTCCATGCCGGTGGTCGGCTCGTCGAGCACCAGCACGTCCGGGTCGGGCAGCAGCGCGAGCGCGAACCGCAGGCGCTGCTGCTGGCCCCCGGAGCACTTGCCCACGGGCCGGTCGGCGATGTCCTCGATGCCCGCGCGGCGCAGCACCTCGGCGGTCGACCGGGTGGCGCGGAAGAACGACGCGGTGACCCGCACCGTCTCCCGGACCGTCAGGTCCTTGAGCAGCCCGCCGGTCTGGAGCACCGCGGCGACGCGGCCCTCGGCGATCGCGCGGTCGGGGTCGAGGCCGTGCACCCGGACCGTGCCGGCGTCGGGCCGGGCCAGGCCGAGCAGCAGGTCGATCGTGGTCGTCTTGCCCGCGCCGTTCGGCCCGAGGAACGCGACGACCTCGCCCGGGCGGACCGCCAGGTCGATGCCGTCGACGGCCCGGACCGGGCCGAACGACTTGCGCAGGCCGCGGAGGTCGATCGCGAGCGGCCCGGCGGCCGGCGCGCGGGCGGCGTCCGGCGGGGCGAGGGGTGCGGTGGCGTCCATGCGGACCAGCCTGGCGCGGGCGGCGGCGCGGGTCCCCGGCCGCGCGTCACCGGCTCGGCATGACGGATGTCATGCGGGCGCGGGCCGGCGCGCGGACGGTCGCGGACGACGGGACGCCGCCCCGTGCCCGCCGGCTCAGACGGCGACCGCGTCCAGGCGGAAGCCGCAGGCGCGCAGCCGCTCCACCAGGGCGTCGCTCAGCGCCGTCGCCGGGGTGAGCGAGCCCGCGCGGTCCGGGAGTGCGGGGCCGTCGAGCGCCAGCGCCAGGGCCGCCTCGCCCAGCATCACGGCGGTGGCGGCGTACCCCGGGTCGCCGGACGCCTGCACCCGCGCAGCGTACCGCCGCCCGGACGCCGACGTCGCGAGGAACCGGTGCCGGAACCAGCCCGCCTCGCGGGTGACGGGGTCCGGTCCGTCGCCCGCCGCGGGCAGCACGCGCTCGACCAGCGCCCGCGTCGGCGGCAGCGCGAGGGCGGCCGCACCCAGCGCGGTCACCCCGGCGAGCGCGGCGGCACGCAGCAGGCCGGCCGGCCCGCGGCCGGCGTCGAGGTGCTCGGCGTACCGCAGCCCGCGGCCGTAGGCCCAGCCGGTCAGGGCGTTCGACCGCCGGACCACGTGCGCGTCGAACGGGGCCATCACCGACGGCGCCGCCCAGCGTCCGGCCACCCGGTGCGGCAGCGTCATCAGCCGCGGCTGCGCGGTGGCCGGCTCGGCCGCGCGGTCCGGCGACAGCGCGGAGGGGTCGGCGTGCAGCCGCCGCACCCGCGGATCGGTCCGCACGGCCTCCACCTCGCCGAGCAGCGACGCCACCGTCCCGCCGGACACCCCGCCGCGCGCCGCGACCAGCGCCTGCACGTCCGCCAGCCCGCCGTCGTCGCCGGCAGCAGTGGCGGCCCGGTGCAGCAGGTGCACGCCGAGGTCCGACGGGATCGAGTCGTAGCCGCACGCGTGCACCAGCCGGGCGCCGGTGGCGCGCGCCCGCGCGTTCGTCGCGTCGACCGCGGCCCGGACGAAGGCGAGCTCGCCGCTGAGATCGGCGTAGTGCGTTCCGGCCGCCGCGCACGCCTCGACGACGGGAAGGCCGTGCCGGCCGTACGGGCCGACGGTCGACGCGAGGGCGGTGGTCGAGCCGGCGACCCGGCGGAGCGCCGGGGCGTCGGTGACGTCCACGACCACGAGGGGCCAGTCCGCGGCGGACGCCGGCAGTCGACGGCGCACGGCGGCCAGCCGCTCCGGGTCCCGCCCGGCCAGGGCGACCCGCGTGCCCGGCGTCGCCGCGCGCGCCAGGTGCTCGGCGGTGAGGGCGCCGACGAAGCTCGTCGCACCCAGCAGGACCAGGTCGTGCTCGCGGTCGGCCATGCGGGCACGGTAGGCACCGGCGGAGCGCGGCGCGCGGCGGGCGGGGCGGAGCGTCGAGTTCGCCGGTGCGCGCGTGGGGGCCCCGCGCAACCGGCGAACTCGCGAGCGCGCGGCGCGCGCCGGGCCCGCCGCGGCCGCCGTCCCGCGCAGGGGTCGGGG
>NZ_JAANNB010000141.1 GCF_011603975.1 Cellulomonas sp. IC4_254
GCCCGCCGCCGCGGCGGCGCCCGCGGCCGACGAGCCCCGCCGGCCCGGCGCGCTCGACGCGGAGGCGGCGCAGATGCTCGCCCTGCGGGCCGACATCCAGGAGCAGGCGTTGAGCGAGCTCAGCCAGCTGTCCTCGTACCGGCCCAAGGTCGACGTGCCGGCCGGTGGCTCGCTCACCCGCCGGGTGCCGACGGCGATCCCGGCCGCTCCCGAGATCTCGCAGCCCGAGTCGGGTCCGGCGCCGGCGCGTGACGCCGACAGCCTGCGCGACCGCCTGTCGAGCTTTCAGTCCGGCAGCCGTCGGGGGCGTCGTGCCCTCGGCGACGCCGACGCGGGCCGGTCCGGCGCCGAGCCGGAGCAGCCCCGCACCGAGTCCGACTCCCAGCCCGTCCCGCCGTCGCCGTCATGGTGACACCCGTCCCCGCAGCCGCACCCGCGCCTGCATCACGTCAGGAGGATGTGTGACCACCCTCAGCACCGAGGCAGCCAACTTCGGCTGGCTCCTGGACAACTTCGTCCGGACCGTGCCCGGCACCCGGCACACGCTGGTGGTGTCGGCCGACGGCCTGCTCATGGCGATGTCCGAGCAGCTCGACCGCACCAGCGGCGACCAGCTCGCGGCGATCGTCGCCGGCATGTCGAGCCTGACCCGGGGGGCGGCGCGCCAGCTCCGCGCCGGTGACGTGCGGCAGGCGATCGTGGAGATGGACAACCTGTTCCTCTTCCTGATGAGCGTGTCGAACGGCTCCGTCCTCGCGGTCGTCGCCGACGCCACCTGCGACGTGGGCCTCATCGGCTACGAGATGGCGATGCTCGTCTCGCGGACCGAGGCCACGCTCACCCCGCAGCTCATCACCGAGATGCGCGGCAGCCTGCCCGTCGACGGCGCCACGCGCGCTCCCACCGTGTGAGGTAGCCGATGAGCGAGAGCGAGTTCGAGACCAGGACCGTCCGCCCGTACGCCCTCACCGGCGGCCGGGTGCGGTCCGAGCGGTCCGACTACCCCCTCGAGGCGCTGGTGGAGATGCTGCCCGCCGGCGTCTCGGGCCAGGGCCTCACGCCCGAGAAGCGGGCGATCCTGCAGCACGCGTCGCACGGCTACATCTCCGTCGCCGAGCTGTCCGCGCTGCTGCACCTGCCCCTGGGCGTGACGCGCGTCGTCGTGTCCGACCTGGCCGACGCGGGCTACGTGCGCGTGCACTCGTCCACGCCGGTCGAGACCACCACCGGTCAGTCGCCCGCCCTGTCCCTGAGCGTCCTGGAGAGTGTTCTCAATGGCATTTCCGCCCTCTGACGCCGTGGCCACCGGCCAGGCCGCTGCCGTGCCCACCGCCCGCCCCGCCGGCGACGCCGGCGAGATGGGTGCCGCGCCCACCGTCGTCAAGATCGTCGTCGCGGGCGGCTTCGCCGTCGGCAAGACGACCTTCATCGGGTCGATCTCCGACATCGAGCCGCTCAACACCGAGGCCGCGATGACCGAGCACTCGGTCGGCATCGACGACGCCGGCGGCCAGTCCGAGCGCAAGACGTCGACCACGGTCGCCATGGACTTCGGGCGCATCGCGCTGCCCGGCTCGCTGTGGCTGTACCTGTTCGGCACCCCGGGCCAGGACCGGTTCCTCTTCATGTGGGACGACCTGGTGCGCGGCGCGATCGGTGCCGTCGTGCTCGTCGACACCGACCGGCTCGACCAGTGCTTCCCGGCCGTCGACTACTTCGAGTCGCGCGGCATCCCGTTCGTCGTGGGCGTCAACTGCTTCGACGGCGTGGCCAAGCACCGCCTGGAGGACGTGCGCGAGGCGCTCGCGATCCCGGCGCACGTGCCGGTGCTCTACACCGACGCGCGGTCCCGCACCGCCACCAAGCAGACGCTGATCCAGCTCGTGCAGCTCGCCATGGAGCGGCTGCGCAGCTCCGCGGCGTGAGCTGACGACCCGCGCGCCCCGCTACAGTGCGGGGCGTGCGGGTCTACGCCGACGGCTCGGCGCTCCTGCGCTACCTGCCGTTCCCGGACCACTCGGTGGACTGGCAGCGGTGGGCGGAGCAGCACGAGCCGGAACTCCTCGTCACGCCGCTGTCCCTGAGCGAGCTGCGCCACGCGGCCGCCACGGCGCCGGCGCACGTCCGCGCGCGCGTCCACGCCGCCGCGGAGCGGCTGGAGGTCGTCCGGTTCTCGGACCAGGCGGTCGGCGCCGCCGCGATGACGACGGCGGTGCTGTCGCCGTTCGCGTCCCTGCACCTCGGCGTCGCGCTGGCGCACCCGGACGTGACGGGGTTCGCGTCGTACGACGTGCGGCTGGCCTCGGTGGCCGCGATCCACGGCCTGTCGGTCGTGTCCCCGGGTCTGCCGGACCGCTGGTGGGACGCCGCCGCCTGACCGTCAGAGCACCAGGTGCAGGCGGCGCTCCGAGACGTCGAGCGTGACCGTCTGGCCCCACGTCGCGGTGAGCCGGTCGGCCTCGAGGCCGTCGCCGAACACCACCAGCGCGTCCGACTCGACCAGCACCTCCAGCCGCGCACCGGGCTCCAGCAGCCCGGCGGTCAGGTCGGCCCCGGTGGTCGGCGACGGCCACGCCTCGCGGACGAACCAGGCCAGCGTCGCCGCGCCCGGCGCCGGCAGCGGGGGAGCGTCCGCCCGGCCCCGGGCCAGCGAGGCCGCCCACCCGGTCGCGCCGGTGCCGGACGCGACGACCAGCCCGGAGGACGACTGCCGCTCCACCGCGTCGGCGACGCGCAGCCGGTAGCGCGCGGACTGGTGCGAGCGGTGCCCGACGAACACGTCGTTCAGCGCGTCGAGCCGCGTCCCGTCGTCCACCGTCGCCCGCACGAGCGCCCGCTGCTCGACCCGCGCCCGGCCGGCGGCCACCGCGGCGAGCACGGCGGGGACCGTCGCGGCGCGGTGCCGGACCAGGACGCCGGGGTTCCGCCCGGGCTCCGGGTCGACGCCGACGACGGGCTGGCCGCCGACGTACTTGGCGGTGTTGGCGACGAGCCCGTCCGGGCCGACCACCAGCACCACGTCCTCGGGGTCGAACGCGAACCGGTGCAGGTCCGCCCGCTCGACCTCCCCGCGCCGCCAGTCGACCGGGATCGCGGCCCGGGTGCGGGCGAGCGCGTCCGCCAGGGCGTCGTGCCGCTCCTGCACCTCGGCCAGCGTCCGGCCGCGGGTGCGGAGGAAGAACTCCACCTGGCCGCGGGTGCCGTGCCGGTCGACGAGCTCGTCGAGCTCGCTGCGCCGGTGCACGACCACCGCGCGGGGGGCGAGGGCCACGGTCACTCGCCCCCGGTGCGCGCGGCCTGGGTCGCCGGGGCGCCCGCCGTGCCGCGCCCGGCCAGCGCCGTCAGCGCGCCGGTCAGCACGTCCGGGGTCAGCGTCAGCTGCCCGACCTGCGGCAGGTGCGCCGCGAGCTCCTTCGCGGCCAGCGCGAGCAGCACCCCCTGCGGCACCTCGGCGTAGGCGGCGAGCCGGGCGCCCTCGGCGGCGGCCTCGGCCTCGCCCCGCAGCCGGGCGGCGTCCGCGTCGGCGGCGGCGAGCACGCCCTGGCGCTCGGCGCGGGCCCGGGCCTCGACCAGGGCGGCCGCGGCGGCCTCCTCGGCGCGGGCGCGGGCGTTGGTGCCCTCCTGCAGCACGAGCTGCTGCTCCCGGCCGGCGAGCTCGATCCGGTTGCCCAGCTCGTTCTCGGCGATCGCCCGCTCGCGGTCGACGGCCAGCGCCCGGCGCTCGTACGTCGACCGGTCGGCCTCGGCCTGGGCGGCCTCCCGAGCCGGGGTCTGCAGCGCGCGCTCCAGGTCGGCGTCCGCGCGGACCGACCGGACCCGGGCGCCGAGCACGGTGATACCGGTGGCGTGCACCCGGACGTCGGCGAGCAGCGCCGCGGTGACCTGCTCCCGCAGGGGGCCGGCGCCCGAGGAGATCGCCTCGCGCAGCGTCACGCCGGCGAGCGCGTCCATGACGTGCCCGGCGGTGAGCTCGCCGAGCAGGTGCGCCACCTGCTCCAGCGGGTTGCCGTTCCACGCGCCGGTGCTCGGCGAGATCGACAGGTCGAGGCGGGTGGCCGCGAGCTCCGGGTCGGTGAACCGGTACGACACCGTGACCTGCACGGTGACCTCCTGGAGGTCGGCCGTGCGGGCGTGCGCGACGAGCGGCAGCTCGCGGTCGTCGAGCGGGACCTCCGACAGCACGGCGCTCAGCGGCCGGAACCAGAAGGCCAGGCCGGCGCCGGAGCGGCGCAGCGCCCCGCCGTGCAGCTGGACCACGTGCGCGGTCGGCGCCGAGCGCAGGTGCCGCAGGAACGGGTAGCGGGTGATGGTGGCCATCGGGTCCTCCTCGGTCTTTCTCGTCACGACGACGATAAGCCGCGCCGCCGTTTGTCGTCAACCTGACGAGATAGGATCGCCCGCATGGACGCACCCGACGACTGGCCGCGGTTCGCCGTCACCGTCGACCTGGTCGTGCTCACCGTGCGGCACGGCCGGCTGCACGTGCTCCTCGTCCGGCGCGGGGAGGACCCGTGGCGCGGGGCGTGGGCGCTGCCAGGGGGCTTCGTCCACCCTGACGAGGACCTGCACGAGGCCGCCGCGCGCGAGCTCGCCGAGGAGACCGGCGTGCACCAGGCGGCGGGGCACCTGGAGCAGCTCGGCACGTACGGCGCGCCCGACCGGGACCCGCGCATGCGCGTCGTCTCCGTCGCGCACCTCGTGCTCGCCCCCGACCTGCCCGAGCCCACCGCCGGCACCGACGCCGCGGCCGCCGCCTGGGTGCCGGTCGAGGAGGTCGCCGGCCCGGACCTCGCGTTCGACCACGCCCGGATCCTGGCCGACGGCGTCGAGCGCGCCCGCGCCAAGCTCGAGTACTCCCCGCTGGCGACGGCGTTCTGCGCCGAGCGGTTCACCGTCGCCGAGCTCCGTGCGGTCTACGAGGCGGTCTGGGGCCGGCCGCTCGACCCCCGCAACTTCCACCGCAAGGTCACCTCCGTGCCGGACCTGCTGGTCGACACCGGCGAGCGCCGCACCGAGGGCCGCGGCCGGCCGGCGACGGTCTACCGCCCGGGTCCGGCGACCACGATCGCGCCACCGCTCTCGCGGGACTGAGCGACCTCGGCCTACGGTCGGGACATGACGCAGCTCGACCTCACCGGACGCACGGCGCTCGTCACCGGCTCCACCCAGGGTATCGGCGCCGCGATCGCCGCGGGGCTCGCCCGCGCCGGCGCGCGCGTCGCCGTCAACGGCCGCACCGCGGGGTCCGTCGACGCCGCCGTGGCCCGGCTGTCCGAGGAGCACGGTGACCGCCCCGGCTCGTTCGTCGCGGCACCGGGCGACGTCAGCACCGACGCGGGCGCCGAGGCGGTCCGCGCGGTCGTCCCCGACGTCGACGTGCTGGTCAACAACCTCGGCATCTTCGAGTCGCGCCCGGCGCTGGAGATCACCGACGACGAGTGGCGCCGGTACTTCGAGGTCAACGTCCTCGCCGCGGTCCGGCTCACCCGCGCCTACCTGCCGGGCATGACCGGCCGCGGCTGGGGCCGGGTGCTCAGCATCGCCTCCGACTCGGCGGTCGTCATCCCGGCCGAGATGATCCACTACGGCATGTCCAAGACCGCGCTGCTCGCCGTGTCCCGGGGCTTCGCCAAGGAGGCCGCCGGCACCGGGGTCACGGTCAACTCGGTCATCGCCGGGCCGACGCACACCGGCGGCGTCGAGGACTTCGTCTACTCGCTCGTCGACCGGGACCTGCCGTGGGACGAGGCGCAGCGCGAGTTCATGCGGCGGCACCGGCCGCAGTCCCTGCTGCAGCGGCTGATCGAGCCGGAGGAGATCGCGAATCTCGTGGTGTACCTGGCGTCGCCGCTCGCGTCCGCGACGACCGGCGGCGCCCTGCGGGTGGACGGCGGGTACGTGGACGCGATCCTGCCCTGAGGCCGGTCGGGGAATTGCCTCGCCCCGACCGCCGCGGCCCCGCTAGCGTCGCGGCTCGTGCGCAGCATCCCCCCGACCCTCGACCCGGACGTCGTCCGGCAGATCGACGCGCGCCTCGACGGGGTCGAGGCCGACCACGGCGTCCGCATCCTCTGGGCGATCGAGAGCGGCAGCCGGGCGTGGGGCTTCCCGTCGCCGGACAGCGACTACGACGGCCGGTTCCTGTACGTGCAGCCGGCAGCGGACTACGTCGCCCTCCGCCGGCGCCGGGACGTCATCGAGACGCCGCTCGACCACGTGTACGACGTCAACGGCTGGGACGTGCGCAAGGCGCTCGGGCTGATGCTGCGCGGCAACGCGACCGTCGGGGAGTGGCTGCGCTCGCCGATCGTCTACCGCGGGGACGAGGCCGTCGCGGCGGGGCTGCTCGCGCTCGCCGACGACGTCCTGGACCGCGCCGGCCTGGTCCGGCACTACCGGCACGTCGCGCGCAACAACCTGGCCCTCCTCGCGAGCAGCGGCCGGCTCAAGAAGTTCTTCTACGCGCTGCGGCCGGCGCTGTGCCTGCGCTGGCTGCGGCTGCACCCGGACGTCGCCGTCCCGCCGATGGACGTCGCGGCGCTCGTCGCCGGGGCCGACCTGCCCGCGGCGGCGGTGCGCGAGATCGAGGACCTGGTCGCGAGGAAGGCGCGCACGCGCGAGATCGGGCACGCGCCGGTGCCCGGAGTGCTCCTGGCGTTCGTCGAGTCGGAGCTCACGCTCGCGGAGGCCGATGCGGCCCGCCGCGTGCCGGCCGGCGATGCGCGGGACCGTGACGACGCGCTCGCCCGGGCGGACGCGTTCCTGCTCGGCCTGCTGGGGCTGGCGAACGTGGCCGTCGCGCCCGCCCGCTGAGCAGGGGCTGGGTGGGTGCCGCTGAGTGGGTACCCCTGAGTGGCCACCCAGGCCGGCGCCGACGGCAGAATCCACCTGGACGACGGTGTCCGGGGCGCGACCCGGTCCGGCACGAGGAGCGGGGCGGATGCAGCGAGGAACCGATCGCAGGAAGCCGTCGGGTCTGCTGCTCGCCTACGTGGACGAGTCGTACTCTCCCGACTGGTTCTGCCTCGGTGCGGTCGTCGCTGACGGGGCAGCGGTGACACGGATCGAGTCGGGCTTCGACGCCCTGCTCGCACGATACGACGGCCGGTTCGGCCTCGGGGTGCGTACGGAGCTCCACGGCTATCCGATGTTCCAGGGCGCGGGGTCCTGGCGCCGCGTGCCGCTACGGGTGCGGATCGACCTCTACGCCGGGGCGATGCGGGTGATCGGGGAGTCCGGGGCGCTGGTGATCCTGCGGGGCATCGACGTGGCGCGCCAGCGGCTCCGGTACGCGCAGCCGCACCCGCCGCACGAGGTCGCCCTGGGGCACCTGCTGGAGCGGATCGACACCGCCTCGGGCGTGCGGGGCGCACATGCCCTGGTGCTCGCCGACGAGGTGCACAACAGCGAGCGGCACCGGACGAACTTCCGTGGCTTCCGGACCGAGGGCACCCCGGGCTACCGCAGCAGCACGCTGCCCCGGCTCCTCGACACGATCCACTTCGCACCCTCGCACCACTCACGCCTGCTCCAGGCGGCGGACCTGGTGACGTTCCTGTACCGGCGCCGCTTCGTCCACGTGGAGAGCGACGAGCGGGCACAGGCCGTCAACGACCTGATCTGGTCGCACGTCGAGCCTGTCGTCGAGCACGAGCACTGCTGGCGGCCGTAGACGCACGAGAGCCCCGTCCGTCGACGGGGCTCAAGGCAAGGCGGGAGGCCTGTCGGCGTCCTGCCCCTTCACCGTAGCGACCGCGGAGGGGCGTCCGCCACCCCATCTCGTGCAGGTCGCCGCTGGTAGGGTCGCCGCGTTCGTGGGAGGGCTGGCTGAGCGGCCGAAAGCGACGGTCTTGAAAACCGTTGGGGCGTCGAAAGGCGTCCTCGTGGGTTCGAATCCCACGCCCTCCGCCCCGGCCGGCGCCGGCCCCGTGTCACCAGGCGGCGCGGGACGCCAGGCCCAGCGTGTAGTCCTCCCAGTACGTGCCCGCCACGGGCCCGCCGTTGCAGGTGCCGTCCGACCGGCCCACGGTCTTGATCCACAGGTCCGCCACGTGCGGCCCGGTGCCGGTGGCGTGGGGCGCCGCGCCGAGCGCCCGGCCCTCCGGGTTGCACCAGACCGTGCCGTCCGGCCCGGCCAGCGGGCCTGCGCCGTTGCGCGAGGTGTCGACGACGAACGCCTTCCCGCCGAGCAGCGCCGACAGGTACGTGCCGTAGGCGACCTCGTGCGTGCTGCGCTGGAAGTTCGACACGTTGACGGAGAAGCCGGCGGCGCGGTCGACCCCGGCCGCGCGGAGCCGGAGCGCCATGTCGCGGAGCTGGTCGGCGCTCCACCCGAAGCTGTTGCTGCTCGCCGCGTCGAGGTACACCTCGGCCCCGGCGGCGCGGTACGCCTCGACGGACGCGCGGAGCAGGTCGAGCCGCTGGTCGCGGTCGCCGCACCGGTCGAGGTGCAGGAGCGCGTCCGGCTCGACGACGACGACGGCCCGCGAGCCCCGCAGGCCGGCGGCGACGGCGTCGACCCAGGCGCGGTACTCGGCACCGGTCGCGAACCCGCCCGCCGAGTACGAGCCGCAGTCCCGGTCCGGGATCGCGTAGGTGACGAACACCGGCGTGCGCCCGGCGGCGGTCGCAGCGGCGGCGTAGGAGCGCACGGCGGTGGTGCCGTCGGCGGGGCCGAGCCAGCGCGCGGACCCGCCGCTCGCGGCCTTGTCCAGCAGGGCGGCGTCGTCGGTGCGGCCCTCGGTGCGGGCGGCGGCCGCGGCGCGGGCCACGTCGGACCCGGGGTCGGCGTACTGCGGGGCGGCGGACAGGACGGTGCGGTACACCCGCTCGCCCGCGCCGGCGTCCGTGGTGGAGCCGCCGGAGCCGGAGCCGGGCCGGGACACCACCGGGAGCGCCGCGGGCAGCGGCAGGCCGACGACGGCCGGCACCTTCTCGACCACCGGCACCGGCGTGGACCACACGCTCGCCCCGGCGGTCGAGATGAGGTAGGCCCGCGCGTGGTCCTTGACCACCAGGCGCGCGCCCGGGGACGCCGCGCCCGCCGACCACAGCACCGCGCCGCCGGGGGAGACCACCTGGAGGTCGCCGGCGGTGGTGACCCGGGCCGAGGAGCCGCGGGTGGTCGTGCCGGTGCGCCAGGCGACGGCGCCGGCGCGGGTCAGCACCAGGTCGCCGTCGGGGCCCATCGTCAGCCGGACGTCGCCGGTCGCGATCGACTCGCCCCCGAGGAGCAGGCCGCCCGAGGGGAGGCGGTCGGCGGGGGTCACGCGCAGCGCCGGGCCGTCGGAGGTCGACTTCCAGACCAGCCGCCCCGCGGTGTCCACCGTGTAGACGACCCCGTCCGGCTTGATGATCGACCGTGCGCCGGGCGAGGCCGCGCCCGTCGTCCAGAGCAGCGTGCCCGACGCGGAGCGCACCTCGAGCGCGCCCGACGCCTGCTGGACGAGGCGCGCGCCGGGGTTGCCGGCGGTCCCGGTGTGCCACAGCACCGGCCCGGTGCCGAGCCGCACCGTGACGTCACCGTCGGCACTGACGGCCAGGGTGTGCGTGCTGCCAACCGCCGCGAGGGAGGCCCCCGCGCCGAGCGCCTGCCCGCTCGTGAGCCGGTCGGAGGCGGCGACGGAGCCGGTGGTCGACGCCGTCCCGGACGAGGCCACCGGGGTGTCGGCGGCCGACGCCGCGGGTGCCAGCGCGACCACCACCAGGAGCGCGGCGGTCGCCGTGTGCACGGCGGCGGCCAGCGTCCGGGACCACGGGGCGGTCGGTCGGGCGGCGGGCGTGCGGGTGGCGCGGGGCATGGCGGGGTCCTCGTCGGGGAACGGCTTTCCCCTCCCATCGACGGGGCCACGGGCTCGTGGTGCCGTCGGTGCGGGTGAACCGCGCCGGACCCCCCGCGCTCACCCCGGCGACACCGACCCGTCGACGTAGGACCACCGGCCGTCCTCCCGGACGAACCGGCTGACCTCGTGCAGCGACCCGCGCCCGTCGCCCGGGTCGCGGTAGGTGGCCCGGAACTCGACGGTGCCCGTGGTGTCGAACGGCCCGCCCGCGCTGGTGGCGAGCACGTCCAGGCGCAGCCAGCGCGTCGCCGGGTCGAGGTCGAGGTCCGCGGGGCGGGTCGAGGGGTGCCAGGTCGCCCGGAGGTAGTCCGCGTCCCCGACGGCGAACGCGCTGTACCGGGACCGCATCAGCGCCTCGGCGGTCGGGGCGGTGCGCTCGCCGCGGTGCAGCGGGCCGCAGCACTCGGCGTAGGGCAGGCCGCTCAGGCAGGGGCAGCGGGTCGGGGTCGGCACGGTCCCAGTATCGGGCGGCTCAGCGCCGCACGCCGCGTGCCCGTGCCCGCACCGGCACCCGGACCCGCGCGCGCCGCACCGCCGCGGCGCGCAGCGCGACGCCCGCGCCGGCCAGGCCGAGCGCCAGCACCGCCAGCGGGAGGCTGTCGGCGCCGGTCCGGGGCAGGTCGTCCGCCCCGAGCACGCCGGAGCCGC
>NZ_JAANNB010000142.1 GCF_011603975.1 Cellulomonas sp. IC4_254
TGGCCGTGCCGGGGCGGGACGCGCGCGGCGTCCCGCCCCGGCGTGGGCGTCACTCGGCGACCGAGAAGCCCGCGTTCTTCAGGTCGTCGACCGTGGCGGTCTGCATGGCCTCGACGGCCGCGAGGAACGCGTCGGCCGTCCGGGCCTCCGTGGCCTTGCCGAACTCGTCGTTGTACGCGGAGTACGCGACGTTGACGTTCGGGCCGTAGGTGAAGGGCTGCACGCCCTTCGCCGTCTCGGCCGCGATGTCGTAGAAGTCGGCCTGGCCGGAGAAGAAGGCCGGCGGCTCGGCCAGCGCCTCCGCCTGGGCGTCGAGGTCGGCCGGGTACAGGCTGCCGTGCTCGACGAGGGCGTTCACGCCCTCCTGGCTGCCGTTCATCCAGGCGATGAACTCCGCGGCCTCCTGCGGGTGCTCCGACTGCGAGGTGACCGAGGTGGCGGAGCCGCCCCAGTTGCCGGTCGCGTCGTCGCCGGCCTCCCACTGCGGCATGGGCGCCATGGCCCACTTGCCCGCGGTGTCGGGCGCGTTGCCCTCGAGGACGCCCGGCGCCCAGATGGCCGACAACCAGCCGACCTGGGAGCCGTCGTTCAGCGCGGCGTTCCACTCCGGGGTGTACATCGGCTTGTTGTCGATGACGCCCTGCTCGACGAGGCCGCCCCAGTACTCGGCGACCTTCTGCGTCGGCTCGGCGTCGATGTCCACCGACCAGGACTCGCCGTCGATGCCCCACCAGGAGGCGCCGGCCTGCTGCGCGAGGCCGGTGAACCAGCCCGCGTCGTTCGCGGAGAACGTGCCGAGGTACTTGCTCGGGTCCGCGGTGTGCAGCTGCTCGGCGACGGCGGCGTACTCGTCCCAGGTCGTCGGGACCTCGAGGCCGAGCTGCTCGAAGATGTCGGCCCGGTAGTAGAACTGCATGGGGCCGGAGTCCTGCGGCACGCCGTAGACGGCGTCGGAGCCGAGGGTCACGGACTCCCAGGTGCCGTCCGCGTACTGGTCGGACAGGTCGGCGGGGAGCACGTCCGACAGGTCGGCGAGCGCGTCCGCGGCGACCAGCGTCGGGATCTTCTGGTACTCGGTCTGCATCAGGTCCGGCGCGCCGGAGCCCGCCTTGATGGCGGTGAGCAGCTTGGTGATGGCCGGGTCGCCGCCGTCCTGCTTGTTCACGGTCACCTGGATGTCGGGGTTCGCGGCGTTCCACTCCGCGACCGTCTCCTCCATCCCCGGCGCCCAGGTCCAGAACGTGAGCTGGACGGGCCCGTCGGCGGACGACGACCCGCCGTCCCCGTCCGAGCCGCTGCCGCAGCCGGCCGCGAGCAACGCGGTCGCGGCGACCACGGCTGCGGTCTTCATCGCTGTGTGCAGGCGCATCGGTCCTCCTCGTCAAGGACCCGCCGCGTCCTCGCGGCGGGGCGTCACACCGCGGGCGATCACCGCGCTGTGTCTCGTGCACATCGGCTGTGCACGGTCACAGTACGATGCGGAGCACAAGGCTTGTCAACACGGGCCAGCCTCCTGTTACCTACTCGTGTCCCGCCCTCCGTGGCTGGGACCGTGCTCAGCCCGAAGCAGCGTCGCCCGAGGAGATCCATGACCGCGCAGCCCACGTCCGCCCACCCCGACACCCCCTGGGTCCTGGGCCTGGACGGCATCGCCTACGGCGGCGACTACAACCCCGAGCAGTGGCCCGAGGAGGTCTGGGCGGACGACGTGCGGCTGATGCGCGAGGCCGGGGTGAACCTGGTCAGCGTCGGGATCTTCTCCTGGGCCCTGCTCGAGCCCGAGGAGGGCGTGTTCGACTTCGGCTGGCTCGACCGCGTGATCGACCTGCTGCACGCGAACGGCATCCGCGTCGACCTCGGCACCCCGACCGCGTCCCCGCCCGCCTGGTTCTTCGCGACCTACCCGCACACCCGGGTCGTCGACCGCGCCGGCACCGTGCTCGGCTTCGGCTCACGCGGCATGGCCAACCCCTCCTCCCCCGAGTACCGCGCCGCCGCCGTCCGGATCACCACCGAGCTGGCGAAGCGCTACGGCGCGCACCCGGCGATCGCCCTGTGGCACGTGCACAACGAGTACGGCGCCCCGGTCTCCGAGGACTACTCCGCGACCTCCGCCGCCGCGTTCCGGACCTGGCTGCAGGCGCGCTACGGCACCCTCGACGCGCTCAACGCCGCCTGGGGCACCGCGTTCTGGGGCCAGCGCTACGGCACCTGGGAGCACGTCGACGTCCCCCGGCTCACCCCGTCCGTGACGAACCCGGCGCAGCGGCTCGACTTCGCGCGGTTCACCGACCACGCCCTGCGGGAGTGCTTCGTCGCCGAGCGCGAGGCCATCCGCGCGCACTCGACGATCCCCGTCACCACCAACTTCATGGCCGCCGAGTGCCCCGCCGTCGACCTGTGGAAGTGGGCCGACGAGGTCGACATCGTCTCCGACGACCACTACCTGACCGCCGAGGACCACCGCAGCCACGTCGGCCTCGCGCTCGCCGCCGACCTCACCCGGTCGGTCGCCCGCGGCAAGCCGTGGCTGCTGATGGAGCACTCGACGTCGGCCGTGAACTGGCAGCCGCGCAACCTCGCGAAGCGCCCGGGCGAGATGGCGCGGAACTCGCTCACGCACCTCGGCCGCGGCGCCGACGGCATCCTGTTCTTCCAGTGGCGCGCGGGCCGCCGCGGCGCCGAGAAGTTCCACTCCGCGATGCTGCCGCACGCCGGCACCGGCTCCCGGGTGTTCCGCGAGGTCGTGCAGCTCGGCGCGGACCTGCGGAAGCTCGCGCCGGTGCGCGGCTCGCGGGTGCGGGCCGACGTCGCGATCCTCTGGGACTGGGAGTCGTTCTGGGCCCAGGACCTCGAGTGGCGCCCCTCGGTCGACCTCGGGCACCGCGAGCGCATCCGCGCCTACTACGACCGGATCTGGCAGGACGGCCTCACGGTCGACTTCGCGCACCCCGAGGCCGACCTGTCCGGCTACCGGCTCGTCGTCGCCCCGGCGTCCTACCTGCTCACCGAGGAGGCCGGCCGCAACCTGGACGGCTACGTCGCCGGGGGCGGGACGCTGGTCGTCGGGGCGTTCTCCGGGGTCGTCGACCAGGACGACGCCGTGCCCGCGGGCGGGTTCGCGGCGTTCCTGCGCCCCGCGCTCGGCGTGACGGTCGAGGAGCACGCGCCGCTGCGCGCCGGGGAGCGCGTCGAGGTCGCCTGGACCGGGCCGCTCGCCGGGACCGCCGCGACGCCCGCCGCGGTCTGGACCGAGGACGTCACGCTGCACGGCGCCGACGTCGTCGCGACCTACGTCGACGGCCCGCTGCCCGGCGGCCCTGCCGTGACCCGGCACGCCCACGGCGACGGCACCGGCTGGTACGTGTCGACCTGCCCGTCCGTCGACGGGCTCGCCCCGCTGCTCGCCGCCGTGTACGCCGACGCCGGGCTCGCGCCGGCCGGGCTGCCGGCCGAGCTGGAGGTCGTGCGCCGGCACGGGGCCATGGCCGACTACCTGGTCGCCGTGAACCACGGCGCCGAGGCGGCCGAGCTGCCCGCCACCGGCACCGACCTGCTGACCGGCGAGGCGTTCGCCGGCACCGCGAAGGTCCCGGGCGGGCAGGTGCGGGTCATCGAGGTCGCGCACTGACCCGCACGGCCCGGCGAGCGCCCAGCGGACGCGTCGAGCGCCTATCCCGCGGATAGGCGCTCGACGCGTCGGGTGGGCATTCGCGGTGCGCAAGGGGCGGCCGGCCCGAGGCGGTCGGCGCGCCGGGCGCCGGGCGGGCTCAGTGGCGGGTGCGGGAGGCCAGGGTCGCCAGGGTCAGCGCCACGGCGTCCTCGGCGAACGCGCCGCGCCAGTCCGGTCCGCGCTGCGCGGCCCAGGCGCGCCAGGCGGCGCCGCCCCAGGTGCCGGCGGCCGAGAACAGCGCCGCCGTCGCCGCGGGCAGGATCACCGACCGGCCGCGCTGCCGAGCGAGGACCACGCCGCCGAGCGCCGCGGCGACCGCGCGGCTCTGCGGCCCGGGCGGGTCCAACCGGCTCGGGGTGCTGGGCAGCTTGTCGCCGGTGAGCTCGGCGACGACGCCGAGGCGGGCGCCGAGCCGCTTGACCCGGCCGCTCGCCGGGTCGGCCAGCGTCGGCGCGGCGAGCGCCAGGGAGGCCCGGCTGCCCGCGGCGACGCCGAGCACGGCGCTGCGCAGCAGCAGGCCGGCGGCGGTCCCGCGGCGCCGGGGCTGCGCGAGCGCCACGGTCGGGTCACCGGGCACGGGGCCCGGGCCGGCGCGGTGGTGCGTGCGGTGCACGGTGCGGTCGTGTCGTCGTCCCATCCACCGACGGTCCCGTGCCGGGAGCGGGTCGGCAACCGCAGGGCCGGCGCTCCGGGGCCTGGCCGCTGCGGGGCCGGGGCGCTGCCGCGGACGCACCGCGGGCGGGGAGCCGTCCCTCCCGGCTCCCCGCCCGCGTCAGGGCTGCGACGCCCCCTGCGCGCCCGGCCGCCCTCCGCGGCCGGACGCGTCGCCGGTCACCCGGCGTCACCGGTCACCCGGCGAGATCGAGCGAACCCTCGTCCACGGCGATGACGCTCCAGGTGGCGCCGTCCGCGTCGGTGAGCTCGTAGGCCGGCACCAGCAGCGCCGCGCCGTCGGCGCCCGACACCTGGGTCACGCCGAGCCGCGCGCCGGTGATCGTCACCTGCTGCACCGACCACGGGATCGCCGAGCCGGGCCGGGCCGTCGGCGGCACCGTCGGGTCCGCGGAGGCGGCGGCGGACGAGTCGTCCGTGACCGCGCCGTCGGTGGCCTCCGCCCGCGCCAGCGGCATGGCGCCGCCCGAGCCGGCGCCGAACCGCGGGTCGTTCAGCCGCTCGACGGCCGTGGCCGCGCCGACCACCGGGTACTCCCCCAGGTCGACGAGCGGGGCGAGCGAGCCGTACAGCGACTGCACGCCGTCGGCGACGAGCGTCACCGACCAGGTCAGGCCCGTCTGCTGCCCGTCGAGCACCTGGTACGCCGTCACCGACGAGGAGCGGGCGTCACCGGTGTCGACCACCTCGTACTGGTAGCCGTCCGGGTCGACGCCGAGCGAGCCGAGCAGGTCCCGCACGGCCGAGGTCGCCGCGTCGCCCGCCGGGGCGGGACCGCCCGTCGGGTCGCACGACGGGCCGACGACGCCCGGCAGCGCCGGGTCGACGAGCGCCGGGTCCAGGGTCGCCGCCCCGGAGCCCGCCTCGCCCTCGACCGCCGCGCCCGCATCGGGCTGGTCCGTCGCGGACGCGGTGCAGGACCACGGGTCGCGCGTCGGGTCGTAGTAGCTCAGGCCGGCGGTGCCGTCGGGCTGCAGCGACACCGTGGCGCCCGAGCCGTCCTGCGGGCCGACCGTCCACGCGCCGTACTGCTGCACCGGGTCGCCGGTGACGCCCAGGACCCCGGCGACGCGCGCCGCGGTCTCGGCGGAGAACACCGACGCGGCGTCGAACGCCCACGCGTGGGCCGAGCCGGCGTCGTCGGCCAGCCCGGACGCGGAGAAGACCGCGCGCCCGCCGAACCACGGGGCGATCCGCATGTCCGCGGCGGAGGCGGCGCCGTCCATGGCCGTCGCGCCCTCGGCCGCGGGGCCGGACAGGGTGATCGGGGCGTCGGCCGTGACCGCGTCCCCGCCGCCGCCGGTCGCGCCCACGGCGTACCCGCCCGCTCCGGCGACCACGGCGGCCGCGGCGGCCACGGCCGCGACCTGGAGCCAGCGCGACCGGCGCCGCGCGGCGAGCGGCACGACCGCGGCGTCGCCGTCCCGGTCCGTCCCGGAGGCCGGGTGCTCGGCCGGTCCGGCGGCGACGCGGCGGGCCACCTCGGCGCGCAGCGCGTCGGTGTCGAGCCGCGCGTCGGCGGCCGGGTCCGCGGCGCGCAGCCGCGCCAGGGCCTCGTCCTGCGCGCGGGCCGTGCCGTCGGCCGGGTCCGGGTGCGGGTCGCGGTGCTCGTCCACGGTGGTCTCCTCGGGTCCGTGCGCCCGCCGCCGGTGCGGAGCGGGCGCGTCCACCCCCTCTGTGTCGCCGGCCCGCCGGGTCTTGCACGGCGTCGACCGGCGCGGTGCCTGCGGTCAGTCCGCGGCCCACACCTCGCGGAGCCGGGAGCGGGCGCGGGACAGGGCAGCGTCCGCCCCGCCGCGGGACACGCCGAGCACCAGGGCCAGGTCCTCGCCCGACAGCCCCTCCCACGCGGTCAGCAGCAGGACCTGCCGGTCCCGGGCGCTGAGCCGGGCCAGCGCCTCGCGCACCCGCTCGTCGCGCACCGCGAGGACGGCCGGGTCGTCGGGGTCGGGCTCGTCGGGCACCGACTCCACCGGCACGGGGCGGCCCTTGCGCCGGTGGTTCGCGAGCACGAAGCCCGCGGTGCGGTACAGCCAGGGCAGCTCGTGGCCGTCCGGCACCTCGGCGCGCCGGCGCCAGGCGACGGTCAGCACGTCGGCCGCGAGGTCCTCGGCGTCGTCGCCCGCGCCGCGGCGCAGCAGGTACCGGTGCACCGCGGTCGCGTGCCGGGCGAACAGGTCCTCGAACCAGGGCTCGTCGCGCGGCCCGACGGCGGTACCGGCGGGGCCGTCCGTCCCCGTGGCGTCGTCCGTCCCGGCGGCCGGCTGCTGAGCGCTGTGCACGCGTTCCCCTCGCGTCGGTGGCGGGGCGCGCGCGTGGGCGCACGCCATCACCCCCACTGTGTCGCGTCGGCGCCCGTTCTTGCACCGTCCCCGCGGCGAGTCGGCGGAGCGCCCCGGACGGGCCGCGCGCCGCCGGTCAGCGCTCGGTCGGGCCCACCGGCGAGACGCCCAGCTCGTGCACCAGCAGCAGGAACGCCCGGCCGTACGGCGTGCCCGAGGTCTCCTCGCGCACCCGCTCCCAGTCGATCTGCTCGCGCAGCGCCCGCACCATCGCGATCATCCGCGTGAAGTCGCAGTAGTGCTCCCCCAGCACCCGCATCTTCGCCGAGATGATGTCCGTGGCGTCCAGCACCGGCATCCGGACCGCCAGCACCTCCATGACGTCCGAGCGCGCGAGCATCTCGCGGGTGATCGGCTCGCCGACCATCCGGAACAGGATGTCGACCAGCGCGCCGTGGTGGAACGCCTTGAACAGCCAGTTCTCGGGCGGGTCCTGCACGTCGAGGCCGGCGGCGGCGAGCGCGGCACGCGCCTGCGGCACGTCCTCCTCCGAGATGGCGAAGTCCGCGTCGTGGTCCGGCTCGGGCGCCCCGCGGGCCCACGCGGCGTACCCGCCGACCAGGGCGAACGCGATCCCCGCCTCCTCCAGCGCGACGGCCGCCATCCGGAGGGCGTCCTGCAGCGCGGTGCGCGGGTCGGGCGGGTCCGCGGCGCCGGGGCCCACCTCGGCACCCACGGCCGCGGCGGTGGCGGCGTCGGAGGTCATGCCCCCGGAGTCTGCACGACGACGCGCGCGTCCGCAGGGCGGCGGGAAGAATCGCGGACGTGCGACTCGCGACGTTCAACATCCTGCACGGGCGGAGCCTGACCGACGGCAAGGTGGACCTCGACCGGTTCGCCTCGGCCGTCCGGGGGCTCGACGCCGAGGTCCTCGCGCTCCAGGAGGTCGACCGCGACCAGCCGCGGTCCCACGGGGCCGACCTGACCGCGGTCGCGGCGGAGGCGATGGGCGCGCAGGCCCACCGGTTCGTCGCGACGCTGCACGGTCATCCCGGCACCTGGACCGCCGCCACCGGCGAGGACCAGCCGGCGATCGCCGCCTACGGCATCGCCCTGCTCAGCCGGCACCCCGTGAGCGCGTGGCGGGTGCTCACGCTGCCGACGCTGCGTCGCCGGGTGCCGATGGTGCACCGCGGGAACCGGCGCCCGTCGCTCGTGCAGGACGAGCAGCGCGCCGCGCTCGCCGCGGTCGTCGAGACCCCGGACGGCCCCCTCACCGTCGTCGCCACCCACCTGACCTTCATCACCGCGTGGAACGTCGTCCAGCTGCGGCACCTGGTGCGGGCGTGCCGGGGACTGCCGCGACCGATCGCGGTCACCGGCGACCTCAACCTCGAGGGCGCCACGCCCGCGCGGGTCTCGGGCTGGCGCTCCGTCGGCCGGGTGGACACGTTCCCCGTCGAGGTGCCGGACCGGCAGATCGACCACGTGCTCCTCGACGGGCCGGTCGTGCCGTCCAGCGAGCCGATCGCCGTCGACACGGGCATGTCGGACCACCGCGCGCTCGTGGTGGACCTCGCGGTCGGCGAGGGCCGGGCGCGCGGCTGAGGCCGGGCGGGGTGCCCGGCTGAGGCCGGGGGCGCCGGCCGGGACCCGGCGCGGGAGTCCTGGGGTCAGTCGGCCTCGGGGTCGACCAGGAACCAGACGGTCTTGCCGTCGTCCCCGTGCTCGTCGACGCCCCAGGTGCGCGAGAGCGCCTCCACGAGCGCCATGCCGCGGCCGCTCACCGCGGTCGGCGCGGGGTGCTGCACCTGCGGGCGCGCGGGGCTCTCGTCCGTCACCGCGACGCGCACGCCGCGGTGGTCGATCCGGACGGCCACCCGGACGCGCCCGTGCTCCGGTCCGTGCACGACGGCGTTGGCCACGACCTCACCGGTCAGCAGCTCGATCACCTGGTTCGCCGACCCCGCGACACCCGACGCGGCCACCCGGTGCATGATCCAGTGCCGCGCCGCGCGCGGGGCCGAACGTCGGGCGTCGAGGACCAGCTCGTCGTGCTCTGCGCGCGCGTCCGCACGCCTCGCACCCGGCGCCGAACGAAGGTCCCTGACGTCACCCACCCGCCTACTGTGCCCGACGCGGAGCCTGTCCGCTGACCGAACGACACGCCGGGTGGGGGTTCCGGGACCGTCACGGGGGTGCCCGACGCGCCTCTGCGGCCGTACTGTCGCAGAGCGCGGCGGGCGCCGGACGCGGGCGTCGGCGCCGACCGCCCGAGCCGCAGGAGGTCCCGTGCCCACCGACGCCGACCCCGCCGACCGTGCGCCCGGCGGACTGGTCCTGCGCTCCGCGGCCGGCCGCGGCACGCTGCTCGCGACCGTCCTCGGCTCCGCGCTCGTCTTCCTCGACGGCACCGTCGTCGGCATCGCCCTGCCCGCCATCGCGGACGACCTCGGCGCCACCACGGCCGGGCTCCAGTGGACCGTCAACGGGTACGCGCTCACCCTCGCGGCGCTGCTGCTGCTCGGCGGGTCGCTGGGCGACCGGTTCGGCCGGCGGCGGGTGTTCGTCATCGGGACCGTGGCCTTCGCCGCCGCGTCCGTGCTCTGCGCCGTCGCGCCGACCGTCGGCCTGCTGGTCGCGGCCCGCGCGCTGCAGGGGGTCGGCGGCGCGCTGCTCACCCCCGGGTCGCTGGCGATCCTGCAGGCGACCTTCGTGGCCGGCGACCGCGCAAAGGCCATCGGCGCCTGGTCCGGGCTGAGCGGTGCGGCGGGCGCCGTGGCGCCGTTCCTGGGCGGCTGGATCGTCGAGCAGGTCGGCTGGCGCTGGGTGTTCGGCATCAACATCCCGCTCGCGGCCCTGGTCGTGGCCGTCGCCCTGCGGTTCGTGCCCGAGTCCGCCGACCCCGAGGCGTCGGGACGGCTCGACGTGCTGGGCACCGTGCTCGCCGGCATCGGGCTCGGCGCCCTCACCTGGTCGCTCACCGCGTGGTCCGAGGCCGGCACCCCGACGGGACCGGTGGTCGCCGTGGGCGCGGCCGGGGTGCTCGCGCTGGTCGCGTTCCTCGTCGCCGAGGCGCGCTCCGACCACCCCGCCCTGCCGCTGCGCCTGTTCCGGTGGCGGCCGTTCGCGGCGGTGAACCTCGCGACGCTGCTCGTCTACGCGGCGCTCACCGGGATCTTCTTCTTCCTGCCCGTGACGCTCCAGGTGGTCACCGGCTGGTCGCCGCTGGCCGCCGGGATCGCGTCGCTGCCCGTCACGCTGCTCATGCTGCTGCTGTCGGCGCAGGGCGGCGCGCTCGGTGCCCGCATCGGACCGCGCATCCCGATGACCGTCGGGCCGCTGCTCGCCGGCGCCGGTGCGGTGCTCCTCGGCGGCATCGGGGCCGACGCGCACTACCTGCTCGACGTGCTGCCCGGGGTGCTGCTCGTCGGCGGCGGGCTGGTGCTCACCGTCGCACCGCTCACCGCCACCGCGCTCGCCGCCGCACCCGACCACCTCGCCGGGGTGGCGTCCGCGACCAACAACGCCGTCGCCCGGGTGGCCGGCCTGCTCGCCGTGGCCGTGCTGCCGCTGGTCGCGGGGGTCGGTGCGGGGCTGTCCGACCCCGAGGTGCTCGCCCACGCGCACCCGGTCGCCATGCTCGCCTGCGCCGGGCTCATGGCGGCGGGGGCCGTGGTGTCGGCCATCGCGATCCCGGGGTCGGCGGCCGACGTGGCCCCGCCCCCGGCGGTCGCGCCGCCGGCGCCCGGGGGGCTGCCGACGCCGGAGCCGCCGGCCGCCGCGGCCGGGCCGGTGGGGGG
>NZ_JAANNB010000143.1 GCF_011603975.1 Cellulomonas sp. IC4_254
CCGCCGCGGTGCCGGGGTGCGGCACCGCGGCGGGGGTCAGGCACGGGTGCGGCCGATCACGGCGAGCGACCGGCGCACCACGCTCGGCCGGGCGGCCAGCGCCTCGGCGGCCCCGGGCTCGGTGCGCGCGAACGAGATCACCACGCCGAGCGCGACCAGCGTGGTGATCAGTGCGGAGCCGCCCGCGGACACCAGCGGCAGCGGCACGCCGATGACGGGCAGCAGGCCGACGACCACGCCCATGTTCACCAGCGCCTGGCCGATGATCCACGCGGCGACGCCGCCGGTGACGACCTGCGCGAACGGGTCGCGGTGCCGGGCGATCACCCGGAACATCGCGAACGCGAGCAGTCCGAACAGCGCGAGCACCAGCAGCGTGCCGATCAGGCCGAGCTCCTCGCCGATGATCGCGAAGATGAAGTCGTTGTGCGCCTCGGGCAGGTAGGACCACTTCTCGCGGCTCTGCCCGAGGCCGAGGCCGAACCAGCCGCCGGTCGCGAGCGCCTGCATGCCGTGCATCGTCTGGTAGCAGCCCGCGGTGACGTCGCACTCGCCGGTGAACCAGTTCATGATCCGGTCGACCCGGCTCTGGCTCACGGTGGCGAGCAGGGCGACGCCCACCGCGGCGGCGATCCCGGCGCCCGCGAAGATCCGCATCGGCACCCCGGCGACGAACAGCGCCCCGGCCACGAGGATCAGCATGATGATCGCGGTGCCGAGGTCGTGGCCGAGCAGCACCATGCCGACGGCGCCGGCGGCCACCGGCAGCGCGGGGACTGCCGCGTGCTTCCAGTCGTCGAACAGCGGCTGCTTGCGCGCGAGGATCATGCCGAGCCAGACGACCAGCGCGAGCTTGAGCGCCTCCGAGGGCTGCGCGGAGAACCCGCCGACGAAGATCCAGCCGGTGTTGCCGCCCTTGCCGCGGCCGAGCGGCGTGTAGACGAGCAGCTGGGCGAACAGGCCGACGCCGAGCAGCGGCCACGCGAGCCGCTGGTAGGTGGCGGGCCGGATGCGGGACGCGAGCCACATCAGCGGCAGGCCCATCAGGGCGTACTGCGCCTGGCTGAAGAACACCGCGTAGGGCGACTCCCCCGACGCCAGCGACTCGACCGACGACGAGGACAGCACCATGACCAGCCCGAGGACGAGCAGCAGCATGCTGGCGCCGACGAGCAGGTAGTAGCTCGTGACGGCGCTGTTCCACTGCCCGAGGCGGGAGGGAGCGCGCGGCGCGGTCGCGCCGGGAGCCGGGGCGGCGGTCGTCTGGGCCACGCCGGGGTCACCCCCTCGGGTGCAGGGCGCGCACCTCGGCGGCGAACGCCTCGCCGCGGGCGGCGTACGAGGCGAACTGGTCCATCGAGGCGGACGCGGGTGCGAGCAGGACCGTGGTGCCCGCCGCGGCCCGGGCGTCCGCCAGGCGGCGGGCCTCGGTCACGGCACGGGACATCACGGTCCCAGTGTCACCGGGATCGACGCGGACGACGGGGACCTGCGGCGCGTGTCGGGCGAGCGCGTCGGCGAGCGGGCCGGCGTCCACCCCGATCAGCACGACGGCGTGCAGCCGGTCCGCGCGGCGTGCGACCAGGTCGTCGAACGTGGCGCCCTTCGCCAGCCCCCCGGCGATCCACACGACGCTGCCCTCCGCGAACGAGGCGAGCGAGGCGGCGGCGGCGTGCGCGTTCGTGGCCTTGGAGTCGTCGACGTAGCGGACGCCGTCGACCTCGGCCACGGTGGCGATCCGGTGCGCACCCGGCGCGTAGGCGCGCAGCCCCGCCCCGACGGCCTCCGGCGGCACGCCGTGCGCCAGCGCGAGGGCCGCGGCGGCCAGGGCGTTCTGCACCACGTGCGGCGCGAGCCCGTCCGGGCCGGCCAGGTGCGCGAGGTCGTCGAAGGTCGCGAGCTCGGCGGCGTGCGTGTGCCGCAGGGCGGCGAAGCCGCGGTCGACCAGCATCCGGTCGACCAGGCCGACCTGCCCCACCCCGGGGGACCCGAGGGTGAACCCCACGGCGACCGCGCCGTCCTGCACGTCCGCCTCGCGGACCAGGTCCTCGGTCGTGCGGTCGGCGGCGTTGTAGACGCACGCGACCTCCACCCCGCTGTAGATCCGGCCCTTGTCGGCGGCGTACGCGTCGAGGGAGCCGTGCCAGTCCAGGTGGTCGGCCGCGACGTTGAGCACGACGGCGGCCTGCGCGGCCATCGACTCCGTGTGGTGCAGCTGGAAGGACGACAGCTCGACCGCGAGGACGTCCAGCGCCGGGTCGGTCGCCGCGAGCACCACCGGGGTGCCGACGTTGCCGACCGCGGCGGTGCGCCGCCCGGCCGCCCGGAGCACGGACGCCAGCATCTCGACCGTCGTGGTCTTGCCGTTCGTGCCGGTCACCGCGAGCCACGGGGCCGGGCCGTCACCGGAGTCCCGGTCGACGCGCAGCCGCCAGGCCAGCTCGACCTCGCTCCACACCGGCACGCCGGCGGCGCGGGCGGCCGCGAGCAGCGGGTGCGCCGGGGGCCAGCCGGGCGACGCCACCACGACGTCCACCCCGTCGAGGCCACCGGCGGCGAGGAAGGCGGCCACGTCGGTCGCGTCGGCGTCCTCGGCGCGGTCGTCGACCGTGGTCACGTGCGCCCCGAGGCCGGCGAGCACGTCGCGCGCGGCCCGCCCGGACAGGCCGAGGCCGGCGACGACGACCCGCGCCCGGCCCAGACCCTCGGCGGTCGTCAGATCCGCAGCCACGGTCAGCCCGTCACCCACTCCGCGTAGAAGATCCCGATGCCGAGCGACACGAACAGCCCGGCGATCAGCCAGAACCGGATGACGATCGTGACCTCGCCCCACCCCGACAGCTCGAAGTGGTGGTGCAGCGGGGCCATCTTGAACACCCGCTTGCCGGTCAGCTTGAAGAACCCGATCTGGATGACGTCCGACAGCACGATGATGACGAACAGGCCGCCGATGATCGCCGCGAGCACCTCGGTGCGGGTGACGATCGACATGCCGGCGAGCGCGCCGCCGAGGGCCAGCGAGCCGGTGTCGCCCATGAAGATCTTGGCCGGGCTGGCGTTCCACCACAGGAAGCCGAAGCACGCGCCGGTGACCGCCGCGGCGACCACCGCCATGTCCAGCGGGTCGCGGGTGGCGTAGCACTTGGTGCTCTCGCCGAGCCCGCAGCGCTGGTTGAACTGCCAGACGCAGACGATGACGTAGGCGCCGAACACGATCAGCGACGAGCCCGTGGCCAGCCCGTCGAGGCCGTCGGTGAGGTTGACGGCGTTCGACCAGGCGGTGATGAGGAAGTTCGCCCAGATCACGAACAGGATCGCGCCGATCGTGGCCCCGGCGAACGCCAGGTCCAGGCCGGTGTCCCGGATGAACGAGATGCTGGTGGAGGCCGGCGTGCGCAGCGTGGCGTCGGGGAACTGCAGCGCGAGCACGGCGAACGTGATGCCGACGAAGCCCTGGCCGACGATCTTCCACCGCGCCGACAGCCCGAGGCTGCGCTGCCGGGAGATCTTGATGTAGTCGTCGAGGAAGCCGACGACGCCCAGGCCGGTCATGAGGAACAGCACGAGCAGCGCGGACGCGCTCGGCAGGTTCCCGGTGACCAGGGCCGCGACGCCGAAGCCGACCAGCGTGGCGCCGATGATGACGACGCCGCCCATCGTCGGCGTGCCGCGCTTGGTGTAGTGCGCGGTCGGGCCGTCCTGCCGGATGAACTGGCCGTACTGCTTGGTGACCAGGAAGTTGATGAACAGCGGGGTGGCGAGCAGCGCGACGACCATCGCGACGCCGCCGGCGACGAGCACGGAGATCATGCGGACACCCCCGCGCCGGCCGCGCCGGCCGCGTCGGTGAGCAGGTCGCCCAGGCGCCACAGGCCTGCGCCGTTCGACGCCTTGAGCAGCACCACGTCGCCCGCGCGCAGCTCGCGCGCCAGGAACGCGGTCGCGGCGTCGACGTCGTCGACCATGACGACCTCGTCGCCCCAGGACCCCTCGCGCTGCGCGCCGGCGAAGATGCCGAGCGCTCCGGACCCGACGACGACCGTCAGGCCGACGTTCAGCCGGACCACCTGCAGGCCGATGGCCTCGTGCTCGCGGCGCGCGTCCTCGCCGAGCTCCATCATCTCGCCGAGCACGGCCACCGACCGGCGCTCGCGCCCGGCCAGCACGGCGAGCGCACGCAGCGCGGCGCGCATCGAGTCGGGGTTGGCGTTGTAGGAGTCGTCGACGACGGTGATCCCGTCCGCGCGCTCCACGACGTGCATCCGGTGCGGGCTGATCGCGTCGGCGGCGGACAGGCCCGCCGCGACGTCCGCGAGCGGCAGCCCGACGGCCAGCCCGGCCGCGGCCGCGGCCAGCGCGTTGTGCACGTGGTGCTCGCCGACGAGCCGCAGGGCGACCTCGGCGGTCTCGCGCGAGTCGTCGCCCTCGACCGGCGGGACCCGACCGGCGTCGAGCGTGAACCCGGCGCGCCCCGCGCGGTCGACCCGCAGGTCGACGGCGCGGACGTCGGCGCCGGCGGTGGTGCCGAACGTCGCGACCGCGCCCGGCGCCTGCGACGCCATCGCGAGCACCCGGGGGTCGTCCGCGTTGAGCACCGCGACGCCGTCGGGAGCCAGCCCCGCGACCAGCTCGGCCTTGGCTCGCGCCACGGCCTCGATGCCGCCGAAGCCCTCCAGGTGCGCGTGGCCCACGACCAGCACCACGGCGACGTCGGGCGGCGCGATGTCCGTGAGGTAGGTCAGGTGCCCGATCCCGGACGCGCCCATCTCCAGCACGAGGAACCGGGTCTGCTCGTCGGCGCGCAGCACCGTCAGCGGCAGGCCGATCTCGTTGTTGAACGACTTCTCCGGCGCGACCGTCGGGCCCGCCGCGGCGCACAGCTGCGCGAGCAGGTCCTTGGTGGTCGTCTTGCCGACCGAGCCGGTGACGCCGATCACCCGCAGGTCCGTGCCGCCGGGCTCGACGGCGGCCTCGCGCAGCCGCTCGAGCACCACGCGGGCCAGGTCGCCGAGCGCCCTCTCGACGTCGTCGACCACGACCACCGGCAGCGCCGTCGGGCCGCCGTCGTCGGGACCGTCGTGCGTGACCGGCCGCGAGCCGAGCACCAGCGTCGCGCCCGCACGCACCGCGGCGCCCGCGAAGTCGTGGCCGTCGACGTGCTCGCCGGGCAGCGCGACGAACAGCGAGCCGGGCTCGACCTGCCGCGAGTCGACCACGACCGGGCCGGTCACCACGGTGGCCGGGTCCAGGTCCTCGGGGTGCAGGCGCCCGCCCGTCGCGGCCGCCACCTCCGCCGCCGTCATCGCGATCACGCGGTCTGCTCCTGCGCCTCGCGCGCCGTCAGCGCGGCGTCCGCCGCGCGCAGCACGTCGCGGTCGTTGTACCGGTGGAAGACCCCGGCGATCTCCTGGGTCGGCTCGTGGCCCTTGCCCGTGATGATGATGGTGTCCAGCTCCGTCGCGAGGTCGAGGGCGTCGTGGATGGCCTGGGTCCGGCTGACGGCCTCGTGCACGTCGGCCAGCGCGGGGCGCTCCTCGCGCACCCCGTCCAGGATGGCGGCCCGGATGGACGCGGGGTCCTCCGAGCGCGGGTTCTCGTCGGTCACGACCAGCACGTCCGCGAGGCGCGCGGCGATCCGGCCCATGAGGGGCCGCTTGCCGCGGTCGCGGTCGCCGTCGGACCCGAACACGATGACGAGCCGCCCGGGCGTGATGGGGCGCACGGCCTCCAGCGCCAGCACGAGCGCGTCCGGGGTGTGCGCGTAGTCCACCAGGCACAGCGGGCGCGGGCTCGCCCCGCCGCGGCGCTCGATGACGCGCTCCATCCGGCCGGGCACGCCCGACGCGGTGCCCACGGCGTCGATCGCGACGTCCAGCGGCACGCCGGCGCGGTGCGCGAGCACGACGGCCAGCGCCGCGTTCGACACGTTCACCAGGCCGGGCAGCGGGCTGGCGGCGCGGTGCTCCGTGCCGTCCGGGCCGCGCAGCGTGAACGTCGAGCCCACGCCGTCCAGGCCCACGTCCGCCTCGGTCACGGCCCAGTCGGCCGTCTCCCCCTCCGGGGCGCCGACGTGCGTCGCCACGGTGTCGACCGGGATCTCGGACTCCGCGGCGAGCCGGCGGCCCCACTCGTCGTCGACCACCACGACCGCGCGGCGCGCGTGGCCCGGGCGGAACAGCTGGGCCTTCGCGCGGAAGTACCCCTCCATGTCGCCGTGGAAGTCCAGGTGGTCGCGCTGCAGGTTCGTGAACCCCGCGACGTCGAGCTCCAGGCCGTTCATCCGGCCGAGCGCGAGCGCGTGCGAGGACACCTCCATGGCGGCGGCGGTCGCGCCGCGCTCCAGGCCGCGCGACAGGATCGACTGCACGACCGGCGCCTCGACCGTGGTGCGCGGGCTCTCGATCGCCTCGTCGCCGATCTTCAGCTCCACCGTGCCCATGACGATCGTGCGCTCGTGCTGCCGGCGCAGCGCGGCCTCGACGAAGTACATCGTGGTCGTCTTGCCGTTGGTGCCGGTCACGCCGACGGTCGTCAGGCGGCGGCCGGGGTGGTCGTGCAGCTCGGCCGCCAGCACGCCGGCGACGGCCCGCGGGTCGTCGGTGACGAGCACCGGCACGGCGCGCACGGCGTCGTCCTCGGCCGCGGCCAGCACCTCGGCGCCGGCGCGGTCCGTGACCACCGCCACGGCACCGGCCGCGAGGGCCTGCGCCGCGTGCGTGGCGCCGTGCGTGTGCGCGCCGGGGACGGCGACGAACAGGTCGCCCGGGAGGGCGTCGCCGCTCGCGACCGTCACACCGGAGGTCGTGAGGTCCGCCGGCAGCGCGCCACCGGCCCTGACGAGCCCGAACGCGTCGGCGAGGTCGGCGACCCGGCGGCTGTGGGGGTGCTCCGGGCGCAGCCGGCCCTGCGGGGACGTCATAGGGAGAATCTACCGCGCGGCCCACGGGCCCCCGCGACCGGGACGGCCGGACGGGGCCCCGCGGGGGCGGCGGCGCTGGTCGTGAGCACGGGGTTCACCACGTGGTCGGGAAGAGCTGCGGCTGCGTCCCGCTCGGGGCGATGCCGAGCTCGGTGAGCGCGTAGCCGGCCACGTCCGAGAACACGGGCGCGGCCACGGTGCCGCCCCACTCGGACGTGCGCGGGTTGTGCAGGACGACGCTGACGGCGATCGCCGGGTCGTCCGCGGGGGCGACGCCGATGAACGACGCGGTGATGCCCTGGGTGCCGTCGGCGGCCCAGGCCTGCGCGGTACCGGTCTTGCCGGCGACGCGGTAGCCCGGGATCGCCGCCGAGGAGCCCGTGCCCTCGTCGACCGCGCTCTCCATCATCGTGAGCACGGTCTTCGCCGTCTCCGGCGACACCACCTGGGTCGTCTCGGCGGCCTGCGACGGGGTGAACGTGCCGTCCGGCTCGGTCCAGCCCTTGACCAGGTGCGGGGTCACCCGGACGCCGCCGTTGGCGATCGTCGCGAACACGTCGGTCGCCTGCAGGGCGGTCACCGACAGGCCCTGGCCGAACAGCACCGCGTACTTGGTGCGGCCGTCCCACTTGTCGGCGTCCCGCAGCACGCCCGACTGCTCGGCGGGGAGCTCGATGCCCGTCTTCTGGCCGAAGCCGAACTTCGACAGGTAGTCGTGCCGCACCTGCTCCGGCAGGTCCTGGCCGATCATCACGGTGCCGGTGTTCGACGACTCCGCGAGGATGCCGGTGGTCGTCAGCTGCATGCCGGCGTGCTCGTGCGAGTCCTTGAAGGTCTGCCCGTTGGCCGTCGTGTAGTTGTACGGGACCGTGTACTGCTCCAGCGGGTCGGTGATGCCGGTCTCGATGGCCGCGGCCATCGTGATGATCTTCGCGGTCGAGCCGGGCTCGAAGACGTCGGACACCGCGCTGGACCCGCCCCACAGGCTGTCGTCCGCGCCGGGGTCGTTCGGGTCGACGGTGCGGGACTCGGCCATCGCGAGCACCTCGCCGGTCTTCGTCGCGGTCATCACGATCGTGCCGGAGTCCGCGCCGGTCGCCGCGACCTGCGCCTCGATGGCCTGCTGCGCCTTCCACTGGATGTCGGAGTTGATCGTCAGCTGCACGCTGCGGCCGTCGGTCGCCGAGGTGGACTCCTCGAACCCGCCCGGGATCTGCTGGCCGCCCGCGCCGCGCTCGTAGACCGTCTCGCCCGGGGTGCCGGACAGCTGCTCGTCGAGCGTCGCCTCCAGGCCCTGGGCGCCGTCGCCCTCCGAGTTGACCCAGCCGAGCAGGTTGCCCGCCAGGTTGCCGTTCGGGTACACGCGCTCGGCCACCTGCTCGGAGGTGATGCCGTTGATCCGCAGCTCGCGGACCGCCTGCCACACCTCGGGCAGCACGTTCTTGGCGACGTACCGGTAGCCGGAGTCGCCGTCGAGCTTCGCGCCGAGCTCGGCCGCGTTGACGCCCAGGATCGGGGCCATCAGCTGCGCGGCACCGGCGGCGCCCGAGTAGGTCGTGCCGTCGTCCGTCGTCGACCAGGTCTTCACCAGGTGCTGGTTCACCACGATGTCGTACCGGTCGACCGACGTGGCGAGCACCTCGCCCTCGCTGTCGGTGATCGTGCCGCGGGCAGCGACCAGCTCGGCCCGGGTCAGCCGGCTCTCCAGCGCCTCGGCCGCGATCGCGTCGCCGCCGACGCCCTGCAGCCAGAGCAGCCGGCCGGAGAACACGGTGAGCAGCAGCGCCACCACGACCACGAGCACCGCGCGGCGGCGGTCGAGCATCGCGACGCTCGGCCCGCCCGGCCGGGGCGCCCAGGGACCGCGCGGGCCGCGCTGGGTCGGCAGGCCGGACGCCGGGCGGCGGGTCGCGGCGCGCACCGGACGGGCCGGCGCGGCGGTGCGGCGGGTCGGCGTGCTCACTGCCCGGCCCCGACGTCGCCCTGCACCGTCCCGTCGGACAGCCGCAGCCAGCCGGTCGACCCGGCGGGGACCATACCGAGCGCCGTCGCGCTCTCCGCGAGCTTCGCCGGTGCCTTGTTCGCGTCCAGCTCGGCGGACAGCGACTGCTCGTCGCGCGCCAGCTGGGCGAGCTCGACGTCCATCGAGCGCTGCTCGTACGCGCCCGCCGCGAGCTGGGTGTTCAGCAGCAGCGCGGCCAGCAGCGCGCCGGCGAGGATCGCCATGCAGGTCACGACGAACGGCACGTGCGTGCGCGCCTGGGCCGGCGGGCGGACCAGCCGGAGCCGCGGCCGCTCCGGGGCGGACCGCGGCGCGGCGGACGGGGCGGGGCGAAGGCGCGGTGCGCGGACGGCCTGCTCGGCGCTCATGCGGTTCTCCTCGGTCCGTTCGGGGTGCGGGTCGTGCGGGGGCTGCGGGTCCGGTCCGGGCGGCGGGCGCCCGGACCGCCGGTACTGCCGGCGTCGCCGCGGCCGGGCCGCAGGTGCTCGGGGGTGGGCCGCAGGCGCTCGGCCGCGCGCAGCCGCACCGACTGCGAGCGCGGGTTGCGGGCGAGCTCGGCGGCGTCCGCCTCCTCCGCGCCGCGGGTGAGCAGCCGCAGGTACGGCGCGTGCGTCTCCGGGACGACCGGCAGCCCGGGCGGGGCGCTGATCTCGGCACCGGCCGCGAACGCGCGCTTGACCAGCCGGTCCTCCAGCGACTGGTACGCCTCGACGACGATCCGGCCGCCGACCACCAGCGACTCCACGGCCGCCGGGATCGCGCGGGCCAGCACCGCCAGCTCGTCGTTCACCTCGATCCGCAGCGCCTGGAACGTGCGCTTGGCCGGGTTGCCGCCGGTCTGCCGGGCCGCCGCGGGGATGCCCGCGCGGACCAGGTCGACCAGCTCGGACGTCCGCTCCAGCGGGGCCTTCTCCCGGGCCTGCACGATCCGGCGGGCGATCCGGCCGGCGAACCGCTCCTCGCCGTACTCGCGCAGGACACGGACCAGCTCGGCCTCGTCGTAGGTGTTCAGCACCTCGGCGGCCGTCCGGCCCCGCGTGGGGTCCATCCGCATGTCCAGCGGCGCGTCCTGCGCGTAGGCGAAGCCGCGCTCGGCCTCGTCCAGCTGCAGCGAGGACACGCCCAGGTCCATCAGGACGCCCTGCACGCCGGGCAGCCCCAGCCGCTCCACGACCTCGGGGATCTCGTCGTACACGGCGTGCACCGGGGTGAACCGGTCGCCGAACGGCGCGAGCCGCGCGGAGGCCAGCCGCAGCGCCTGCGGGTCGCGGTCGATGCCGACCACCCGCACGTGCGGCAGCGCGGTGAGCACGCCCTCGGTGTGGCCACCCATGCCGAGCGTCGCGTCGACCAGCACCGAGCCCGGCTCGGCGAGCGCGGGCGCCAGCAGGCCGACGCAGCGCTGCAGCAGCACCGGCAGGTGGCGGGAGGCGGCGTCGCGCTCGGGCCGGGCGGGCTGGTCGGGCTGACCGGGCGCGTCGGGCGTCTCGGGCACG
>NZ_JAANNB010000144.1 GCF_011603975.1 Cellulomonas sp. IC4_254
CGGACGACCTCAACCAGGACGACCCCCGGCACGAGGCGCACCGCGCCGAGCGCGCGACGGGCGCCGCCGGCGCCGGCGCCGAGGCCGTCACCGGCACCGCGTCCGGCGCACCCGGCGCCGTCCGGCCGACGAGCCCCGGTCCCGACCCGGACGACGTCGACCGCTGACGCGTGACGCCGTCCGCCCGCAGGTCAGCGGCGGCGGCGGAAGTACCAGACCCGCGTGGCGGTCGAGCACACGAACAGCACGAGCACCCCGGCGATCGTCACCGCCGGGGTGCTCGTGACGAGCCCGCCCACGATCAGCACCGCCCCCAGCACCAGGGCCGCGACGATGCGGATGATCGCGGGGCGGTCGTCGGGCGGCAGGCCGGTGCGGTCGGGCATGGGCGCGAGCCTCGCACGTCGCGGCGGCCGGGCCGTCGCGATGCCCTGCGTCAGGCGTGGCCCAGGTGCTCGTGCGTGCGGTGCGACGCGGGCTCGATCTGGAACGTCGAGTGCTCGACCGAGATCGGGAAGTGCGTGGCCAGGCAGTCCTGCAGCTGGTCGAGGATGCGGGCCGTGTGCCCGTCGGAGAAGCACTCGTCGTCGACCGTGAGGTGCGCCGTGACCACGGGCAGCCCGGTCGCGACGAGGCTGGCGTGCAGGTCGTGCACCGCGCGGACGTGCTCGACGCCGAGCAGGTGCTCGCGGACCGCGTCGAGGTCGAGCCCGGGCGGGGTCGACTCCAGCAGCACCGCGCCGGTCTCCCGCAGCAGCGTCACCGCGCGCGGCACGATGAGGGCGCCGATCAGCAGGCCCGCCACCGCGTCCGCCTGCTGCCAGCCGGTCGTGGCGATGACGACCGCCGCGACGATCACACCCACCGACCCGAGCGCGTCGTTCAGCACCTCCAGGAACGCCGCCCGCAGGTTGAAGCTCGCCCGCCGGCCGCCCGCCAGCACCGCGAGCGCGACCAGGTTCGCGACCAGGCCGACGACGCCGAACACCACCAGCTCGGTCGACGGCACCTCCGGCGGCTCGAACAGCCGGCGCACCCCCTCGGCCAGCACGTACCCGCCGACGGCCAGCAGCACCGCGGCCTGCGCCAGTGCGCCCAGCACCTCCGCCCGGCGGTAGCCCCACGTCCGGCGCGACGTCGGCGGCCTCAGAGCGAGGTGCGCCGCGACCAGCGCCATCGCCAGGCCGGCGGCGTCCGTCAGCATGTGCGCCGTGTCCACCAGCAGCGCGAGGCTGCCGGTGAGGACCGCGCCGACCGCCTGCGCGAGGAGCACGGTCGACGTCAGGCCGAGCGCGACCGCCAGCCGGCGGCGGTGGTCGGCCGGCTGCCCCGCGCCGTCCCCGGGCGCGCCGCCGTGGTCGTGGCCGTGGCCGTGGCTCACGGTCGAACCCCCGCGAGGTGCGCGCACCCGTCCGGCCCGGCACCGCCGTGCAGCAGGTCCTCGGCCGCGCCCACGAGGGTCGCGAGCCGGCCCGGGTCGGCGATCGCGTAGATCGAGGACCGCCCCCGCTGGCGCACCGTCACCAGCCCGCAGTCCCGCAGGCACGCGAGGTGCACGCTGACGGTGCTCTGCGCGAGGCCGAGGTGCTCGGTCAGCTCGCGCACCGAGTGCTCGCCGGTGAACAGGTGGCGCAGCATCGTGAGCCGGGCGGGCTCGCCCAGGGCGCGGAACAACGCGGCGGTCGGGGCGGTGAGCGCCGCGTCGTCGACGGAACGGGGGTCGTTCTCGTTATCGATCACCGGGGATGTCATCGCCATGAGGCGATGCTAGCGCGGGCGGCTCGCGGCGCACGTAGCCTGCCGTCGTGAGCACCCCCTCGAGCGGCAGGCCGTCGCGGCAGCCGGCCGGGTCGTCGGCCGGGTCGTCGGCGGGGTCGTCGGCGGGGTCGCCGCCCCGGCACGCCCGGGACGCGACCCGGCGGCGCCGGGCGCGCGGGTACGGCGCCGCCGCCGTGCTCGCCGTGACGCTCGGCGCGGTGCCGATCGCGTGGGCGGCGGCGGGGTCCGACGCGCCCGATCCCGCACCCGCGGCGGCACCCGCACCCGCGCCCGCCGCCGACCTCGTCCCGTCCGCCACCCCCGAGCCCACGCCCACGTGCACACCCGCGCCCCTGGAGCAGCGGGCCGCCGCCGTGCTCGTGGTCGGGCTCCCGGGGGTCACCCGCGCCGACGACCCGCTCGCGCAGCAGGTCGTCGCGCTCGGGGTCGGCGGCGTGTTCCTCGCGGGCGGCAACGCCCGCAGCACGGAGCAGGTGACGGCGCTCACCGCCGGGCTGCGCGCCGCGGCGGCCCGACCGCTGCTCGTGGCCACCGACGAGGAGTCCGGACGGGTCGCG
Source organism: Cellulomonas sp. IC4_254 (assembly GCF_011603975.1). Classification (GTDB taxonomy): domain Bacteria; phylum Actinomycetota; class Actinomycetes; order Actinomycetales; family Cellulomonadaceae; genus Cellulomonas. The sequence goes on from NZ_JAANNB010000144.1 coordinate 2,337, forward strand.
CACATGCGGGAGGTCGTCGGGCCCGGACCGTCGCCGCGCCGCATGGCCGCGCAGGGCTCCCCCGACGACGTCCGTGCGCGGGCCGCGACCACCGGGCAGGCGCTGTCGGCCGCCGGCGTCGGCCTCGACCTGGCACCCGTGCTCGACCTCGACGACGGCCCCAGCACCGGCGTCATCGGCGACCGCTCCTTCAGCGCCGACCCCGAGGAGGCCGCGACCTACGGCCTCGCGTACGCGCGCGGCCTCGCCGACGCCGGCGTGACCTCGGCGGTGAAGCACTTCCCCGGCCACGGCCGCTCGGCCGTCGACTCGCACCGGGAGTCCTCGCTGGTGGACGCGGGCCTGGACGAGCTCGCGGCGACCGACCTGCTGCCGTTCCAGCGGGCGGTCGACGCCGGCGCCCCCGTCGTCATGCTGAACCACCTGCAGTACCCCGCGCTCGACCCGGACCTGCCTGCGTCCCTCAGCCCGCGCGCGTACGCCCTGCTGCGCGACATGGGGTTCCAGGGCGTCGCGATGACCGACTCCGTCGGCATGGGCGCGGTCAACCTGCGGTGGGACTTCCCCGACGCCGCGGTCCAGGCGGTCGCCGCCGGCGCCGACGCCGTGCTGGCCACCGACGGCAACCACGCGACCCGGATGCGCGACGGGCTCGTCGCGGCCGTGCAGGGTGGGGCGCTCCCGGAGGCCCGGCTGTCGGAGGCCGCGGCGCGGGTCACCGCGCTCGCCGGCGGCGACCCCGTGGCGATGTCGTGCCTCGAGGTGGACCTGCCGGAGCTCGCCCCGGACGCGGGGCAGGCGGCTGCGGCGGGGGCGACGACCGCCTGGCCGTGACCGGGGGCGACCGACCCGCCGCGGCGACGGCTGGTCGCTCCGACGGCGACGGCTCCGGACGGCACCCCTCGGACGCGGTACCTTCGACCACGTCGTCGTCGGCGCGTCAGCACGCCCCGGCCGGCGGCAGGGGAGGTCTCGCCTCCCGGGCCTCTAGCTCAACTGGCAGAGCAGCGGACTTTTAATCCGCGGGTTGTGGGTTCGATCCCCACGGGGCCCACCGGCTTGAACTGGACACTTCCCTTTCGGCGGGTTGGTCCCGTCGGAGTGCATGCAGCCGACGTACAGCAGCCAGCGCCACTGGCCTGCCGCCAGCGGACGTTCGAGGTGGGAACCCACAGCCCCGGTGATCACTCGAACGTCCGCGGGCTGCACACACACCACGGCGCGCTCCCCCGTCCCCCACCACTCGACGGCCATCGTCTCGAGCTGCTCGTCGCTAGTCGCCCACCGCGGCGTCACGGCGACCGGGGTCGGACGATCGACGTCGTGATGCACCCCGCGCGGCACCGGCTGCGCGTTCAACAGCGGCCGCGTGGATCGGACGCAATCCATCCGGCCGGAGACCGAGTGGGTCAGGTCGCGGTCCCGCACCTCGTCATCGTCCGGCGCGCGACCGACACGGCGGGGGAGCGTCGGCCGCCACTCGTCGCCGTCATCGAGGTGCGACCACAGCTCCGGAGACGAGGGCGGCCAACGACCTGCTGCTCCCGCGCCTTGCGCTAGCGCAAGGCGCGGGATATTCTGGTCTTGTTCGCGCGACAGGAAGGGAGATGATGGACGAAACACCCGCAAGATCCTCGCGGAGGCGGAGCCCAGGGCTTCGAGATCCTGGTCATCAAGACCCAGCAACCGATGGTCTACCGCAACGGCGCGTTCGTCGCGAAGGCGCCGGGTACGCCGGGTGACCGGCGCGGGGTGAGGAATCCGATCGCCGCACCGCGGTGGGCTGGTTTCACCTGGCCGCCACGCAGGTAGCGGGTGGGAGCCGGAACAAGCGGCTCCCACCCCGAGTCCATCGTCCACCATCCCCGCCGCCACGAAGGAGGCCCCGCATGACCGACTACAACGTGATGCTCGACGTCGGCTCCACCGATCCCGAGAAGTTCGACCTCGAGCCGTTCACCCCGTACGGCGCCGTGCTCGTCACCACCCCGGCACGCACGCGCGAGCTGGTCCTGACGATCCCCGGTAAGGACATCAGCCAGGCCATCACGACCGCCCTCGCAGTGTTCGCGGCGGCGCTGCACTACGAGCCGTACGTCGTGCGCGCGATGTCCACCGCCGCGTACGACGCTGGAGTCGACCTCCCCCCGAGCCCGGAGTCGGTCTCGGTGGGTGAGGCCGCGGGGCGGCTCGGCGTCACCCCCTCCGCCGTGCGGCAGCGGCTCTCCGCTGGTCGGTTCCCCGGGGAGCGCGTCGGTCGGGACTGGCAGGTTCCGGATGGCGCCGTGCGGGCCACCGCGCAGGACACGCGGATCCGCTGGGACCAGCAGCCGGACGGGTCGTTCGTCGGCGAGTCTCCGGTCGGCCGGTACAGCGTCGTTCGCAAGGGCGGCGGTTGGGTCACCCGCTACCCGCCCGGTCTCGGCCTGCTCGAGTCCGGTTACGACTACACGTCGGAGGACGCAAAGGCGATCGCGGAGAGCGACGCCGTCCGCCGCGCCCAGCGCCAGGAGCCGTAGCTGGCGTGGCCGACACGACCGGTGCGTCTCGTCCTGTCAGAAGGGCGGGGCGCACCGTCTCGGTGCTACTTCCTGCTTACGGGGTAGACCGCGTGCTCCGTGTCCCACCACAGCAGATAGAACACACCGTCGACCTCGAACCCCCATGCGCGACCCTTGCCGCTCGTCCGGTATCGAACGAGCCGCTCGAACACCAAGTCGTGCCCGAGCGTCGAGAGGCGCTCCTGGGCTTCCGGGCGCACCTCATCGAACTCGTGTGAGTGGTACCGCGGTCGTCGAGTGCCCGACCCCGTCGTCTGACGGCGAAGCTCCTCCCACTTCGTGGTGCCGAACGCGTGCATGAACGTCAGCACCTCGGCGGCGTGCTCCGCTGCGGTCCACGGCTCGGTGTACCTGAACGCACTGTCTGCGTACCGCAGGGAGAACCGGGGCTTGTCGTCCTCCTCGCCCGCGGCGCCCGGTGGGAGCGCCCGAGGTGTCCGCCCGTCCCCTTGAACGCGAGCCGTGGTCCGCGGGGTACGTCCCTGTCCCTGCGGCTGCGTCTTGGTCTTCGGCTTTCGCTTGCCCCCCGACATGCGCAGCGGGCCTCAGCGCCAGCTGTCCCAGTCGAGCTCGCCGACCGGGAGCGACTCGTCGGACTGCTCGACCGCCGAGTAGTAGTTGGCCAGCGAGTCGAGGGTGATCGGCGTGGTGGCCTTGTCCGTCGGCCCGAGCCCGGCGCGAGCATCACGCCACGGCTCCTCGTTGTGAGTCAGTGCCGACAGCTGCCGCCCGCTGAGATCCCCGTACGTGTCGAGAACGGCGTCGATCGTCCCTTGCTGGTACGGCTCGAGCTTGCTCGAGTCGCCCTGAGGCCACGACTCGACCGAGAACTTGCCGCGGTGAGCGCTGAACAACTCGTAGACCACGGGCCCGTTCGCCCACGCCTGAATCTCCTCATCGAAGAGCGGCTCATCCGCCCACACGAGGTGCCACGCCTGGCTGTAGTAGACGAGCTTCTGCAGCTTCATCGTCGTCATCGGGCCACGCTTGTGCTCGAGGATGTACGCAGCGACGTCGTGTGCGCTGACCATTCCGGCCTCCTCCTCCAGTGCGGCGTGTGCCTAGACGCGCGAGAACCCCGGACGGGGGCCGGGGTGTCTGCTGGGAGCGCGTTGCGTCGATCGTATCCACCTATCGGCCGGCGTACGCGCAAGGAACAGTGCAAGGCCGGAGGAGATTCCCGCAGGGTCGTGGCAACCGAACGCGCAAGAGCGCCCCGCCCCGCGGATCCGGAGCGGGCGCGCGTGCGTCGGGCATGTGGTCGTCAGGTGTCGGTGGTGCCGGAGCGGGGGCCGACGTTCTGCGCGGCGGCGCTGACGCCGGTCGGCTTCCACAGGCCGTAGTGCGAGGCGACCGAGATCACGAACGCCAGGAGCGGGCGAGCAGGGCGACGCCAACGTCGAACGTCGCGCCGTCGGCGATCGCCCGGCCGAGTTTCGGCGAGCAGCGACGTCAGCAGCGACAGCCCCGCGAGCGCCCACGCCTTGCGCGCGGCGGGCGTCACGCGGGTCGTCACCAGCCCGACAACCACCGGCGGGATGACCGCGACGAGCAGCTGCACGACCGTGCCGACGTCGAGCGCGAACGCGACGGGCACCGGCGTCGCGGCCGGGGCCGGCGTTGCGGCCGGGGCGCCGGTCGCCGCGGCGGAGCCGGGGGCCACCGCGAGGGCGAACACGACGGCGCCGACGGCCACCGCGGCGCGGAAGAACGAGCGGATCACGGGGCAGCTCCGCGGATTGTGGGTCCGATCCCCACGAGGCCACCGGCTCGAAGACGGCGCACGGTCGCGCCTTCGATGTCCTGCACCTGGCGCAGCGCCCCCTGGATCTGCGCGACCCTGGGTCCCGCGCGCCGCGCGGTCCCCCTCACACCCCCGCGCGCCACTCCTCCCGCAGCAGCGCGTAGGCGTACGAGTCGAGCCACCGGCCGTCCCGGTGCAGCGAGTCCGCCCGGTACTCCCCCTCGCGCCGCATCCCGACCCGCTCCATGAGCCGCCACGACGGCGCGTTGTCCGCGAAGCACAGCGCGGTCAGCCGCCGCAGCCCGAGGTCGGTGAAGCACACGTCGAGCAGCCGGCGCACGGCCTCGGTCGCCAGCCCCCGGCCCTGCGCGGCCGGGTCGAACGCCCAGCCGATCTCCGCCTGGGTGGCCCGGGCCTGGTCGGCGACCTCCGACTGCCCCCAGCCGTCCTCGATGCGCACCATGAGGTCCCCGACGACGCCGCCGTCCTGCTCGACGACGACCGTCGGGCCGAGGCGGTCCGGCTCGGCGAACCGCTCGGCGAACGCCTCCTCGTCGAGCGGCAGCGCGGTCATCCACCGGGCGACCTCGGGGAGGCGGCGGTACCGCCAGACCGCGCCCGCGTCGTCCGCCGTCGCCGGGCGCAGCGTGAGGCGCTCGGTCGCGATCGGCCAGGGGGCGTCCAGGTACGGGGTGGTCACACGCGCAGGCTAGCGGCGGTCGACAGCCTGTGGACCCCGGCGGACAGGTTGTGCCGGACGGCCGCCGCACGCCCCGGCCGTCGGCTTACCTGTCCTCGGCCCCGGGACGGACCGGGAGCGCCGACGCCAGGAGGACCCCATGCTCAGCCGCACCCGCCGCGCCTGGCGGCGCCTCGCCGAGGGCCGCCCCGCGGTGGCCGAGCTCATCCTGTTCACCGGGATCAGCATGGGCATGACGGTGCTGCAGCTCGCGCTGATGCCGGTGCTGAAGTGGGCGTTCGGCCTGACCCCGCTGGTCGACTCCGCGTTCCAGGTGCTCGGCGTGAACACGAACGCCGACGGCAGCACGTTCTACGTCTTCGACTATGCGGCCGGGGCGCTGCCGGCGGGCGGTGGCGGGCTCGCGTACTTCCTCGCGGTGCAGATCACGCTGGCGATCGCCCAGATCATCAACTTCTTCCTGCAGCGCACCGTGACCTTCAAGTCGGACACGGACGTGTGGCGGGCCGCGGCCTGGTACGCCGTCGCGTACGTCGTCATCACGTTCGCGGCCGCCTGGCTGCAGGGGTTCTACAAGGCGCCGATCTACGAGTGGATGATCGGGCGCTGGGGCAGCACCGGCGAGGCGGGTGCGGACGTCGTCACGATGATCATCAACGCGCTGCTGTCGTTCGTGGTGTTCTTCCCGATCCTCAAGATCATCTTCCGGAAGGCCCCGGCGGACGCCCCTGCGGCGGGGTCGCCCGCGCTCGCCCGGGCCGGGGCGCGCTGACGGCCGACGCGCGCACCAGGGCGAGCCCCGCCACCAGCGAGCCGAGCCCGCCGAGCGTCATGTCGCCGATCGTGTCCCGGTAGGCGACGTGGATCGAGGCGTCGACGTAGGTGTTCCCCAGGTACTCGCCGATCTCCCAGAGCACGCTGAGCCCGAGGCCGAGCGCGGTCGTCACGCCGACCGAGCCGACCCGCACCCGCCGGGCCGCCGGGAGGGTGGGGTCGACGACCGCACCCGACGCCCGCGCCAGGACCAGGTGCCCGACGGCGGCGATCAGGCCCGTCACGACCAGGTGCATCACGATGTCGAGCCAGGAGATCCGCTGGTACAGGTCGAGGGCGCCGGACCACCCCGCGGCGAGCAGCCCGATCCCGTACGCCGCGTCGAGCCGCGGGTCCGCCCGGACCGTCGGCGGCACGACGAGCCCGGCGAGGACGAGCAGCAGCAGCGCCACCCCCACCGGGCCCGCGACCACCGCGGCGACGACCACGCTCGCCGCACCGACGACGCGCACGACGCCCCCGGGGCCGCGCAGCAGCAGCGCGGCGGCCGTGCGCCGCGCGGTCACGCGGTCGCGTCCGCCGCGGTGCCCTCGCGCCCCTCCGGCTCCGCGGGTCCGGAGGCCGACGTGGGCGGGGAGCCGAGCCGGGACGCCATGTGCCCGCCGAGGTAGCCGCTGGCGCCGAGCACGCCACCCGCGCCCAGCGCGACCGCGACGCCCAGCCCGCGGCGCCCGCGACGGCGCAGCAGCCACGACGTGCCGTAGAGCCCAAGGGCGACGTTGTTGAGGAAGCCGTGCACGGTCCCGACCCGCAGGGTCTTCCGGTCGGACACCGCCCAGTCCGCCAGGCCGGTGACCGCCGCGGGCACGGCGGACAGGATGCCGAGGCCGAGCAGCCGGTCGGCGGCCTTCCGGCGGCCGTCGCCGCCGCCCGGGGTCAGGTCGAGCACGGTCGCGCTCACCCAGAACCCGATGGGCGCGTCCGTGAGCAGCGGGTGCGCGGCGTGCCCGAGCGGGCGGCCGTGCAGCAGCGACGCGAGGCGCGGGCTGGTCCGCAGCGCGCGCAGGACGGCGGGCTGGACCCGGTCGACCGCCTGGTCGAGGGCGGTGGCGCGCTCGAGGCGCCGGGTCGCGGTCAGCAGGGGGCTCTCGTCGGCGTGCACGGCGTCTCCTCGTCGGCCGGGGGCGGGGCGTCCTGGGTCGAGCATCGCCCCGGCGTCCCCGTCGCGCACGGCGGGAGCACCCAGGGGGCCGCCCGAGGTGCGGGCCGACCAGCCCCGACGGATGCTGGAGACCGCGTCCAGCACCGGCGCCGCCCCGCGCGACACCGGCCCCGCGGCACGACCGCACGCCGGAGCGCACGACGGAGGGATCCGCCATGTCCGCCTCCACCCCCGCCGCCCGCACGGCCGGCACCGCCACCGCCCGCCAGCCGCACCAGTACCTGGCGCTCGTCATCGGGATCGCGTACCTGGTCGTCGGCCTCGCCGGGTTCCTCGTCACCGGCTTCGACGGGTTCACCGAGCACGACCACTCGCAGACCCTGCTCGGGTTCGCGATCAACCCGCTGCACAACATCGTGCACATCGTGATCGGCCTGCTCGGCATCGCCCTGTGGTCCAGCGCGAGCCGCGCCCGGACCTACGGCTGGCTGCTGTTCGTCGGCTACGGCGCCACGTTCGTGTACGGCCTGATCGTCGCGAACAACCCCGACGCGAACATCCTCAACATCAACGGCGCGGACAACTGGCTGCACGCGGTGTCGGCGCTCGCCGGTCTCGCCATCGCCCTGTGGCCGCGCCGCGACCGCACGAGCTCGACGACGGTGCGCGCCTGAGCCGCGCGCACGGGGCCGCGCGCCCCACCGGGACCGCGCCGGTGGCAGACGCCGCCGGCGCGGTCCTGCGCGCCCTCGTCGGGGCCGTGGACCGGGTGCGCCCGTCCCCGCGCCCCCTGCACCCGCGCGGCGTCGTCCGGCACGGCACCCTGCTCGTCGACGACACCGACGCCCCCGGCGCCCGGGAGCTCGGCGCGCCGCTGGTGGTGCCCGCGGTCGCCCGGGTGTCCCGC
>NZ_JAANNB010000145.1 GCF_011603975.1 Cellulomonas sp. IC4_254
GCCCCGGGCCACGGCCGCGCCGGACCGTCCCACGGCCCCTGGCGCCGAGCTGGCCCCGGGCGTCCGCCCGCACCGCGTCGTGCTCGGCGGCCCCGTGGCCGAGCGGCTCCCCCGCAGCACCGCCGGCCGCCGCGCGCTGGTCGGCGGCTCCCTCGTCGCCGTCGCCCTGGTCGTCGGCGCGGTCACCTCCACCCAGCCGCTGCTCGCGCTCCTCGTCGCCGCGGTCGTGCTGGTCGTCGGCCTCACGCTCCGGATGCCGATGGCGCTGCCCGTGCTCGGGATGCCGCTGCTGCTGCTCGTGAACCGGGTCGGCGGCGCGCTGTCGGTGTCGGACTTCGTGCTGTTCGCCGCGTTCTGGCCGGCCCTGCTGTTCGGCCGCCGCCCGCTGACCCGGCCGATGCGCAACGTGCTGTGGGCCTCGGCGTTCTACCAGGCCACGGTGCTGTTCACCGTCATCGCGAACCCGTACGTCGCCAACGCCGTCGAGTGGTTCCACGAGTGGCTGCTGGTCGGCGGCGCGCTCCTCGTCGGCTGGGCGATCGGCGCCGCCGGCCACGCACGCCTCGCGCTGGGGCTGTACGTCGGCGGCTCGGTGGTCGTCGCGGTCGCCGCGCTCGTGCAGTTCGCCGCGAACGCCGCGGCGGGCAACCTCGGGCCGGTGTACCTCAACGAGCCGCTGCTCATGCACAAGAACTACATCGGGTGCGTGCTCGCGTTCGCGGCGATCATCGTCTACACCCGGCCGCGGTGGCTGCGGTGGAACGACCTGATCTGCCTCGGCCTGTTCGGGCTGTTCCTCGCGGGCATCCTGGTCGCGCAGTCCCGGCAGGCCCTCATCGGCCTCGCGGTCGCGATCGCGGTCGTGGCGCTGCGGCCCGACCCGCACCGGCACCGCTCGAAGGTCGTGCTGCTCGCCATCGCCGGCGCCGCGGTCGTCATCGGCACGCTGGTGCAGGACCAGCTGGAGTCCGGCAACCAGTACAACTCCGCGTACCAGCGGCTCATCTGGTTCCGGCAGTCCCTGCTCATCTGGGAGCAGTACCCGTGGTTCGGCGCCGGGCTGCGCTGGTGGTACACCGACCGGTTCGAGGAGAACTTCCAGCCGCCGAACGCCGAGTTCGAGATGCTCTCGTCCGGCGGCGTCGTGGGCCTGGTCGGGTTCCTCGTCATGTTCCTGGCGATCCTCGTCATCCTGTGGCGGGTCGACTCCCGGTACGGCACCCTCGCGTTCGTCCTGGTGCTGATGCGGTTCGTGCAGGGCCAGTTCGACCTGTTCTGGGTGGCCGCCCAGGTGTCGATCCCGTTCGTGATCGCCGGCATCTGCCTCGGCGCCCAGGCGCACGCGCAGCGGTCCGGCGAGGTGGAGGACGAGCCGGCCGTGCTCGGTCCCCCGCCGCCGTCGTCCCGCAGCACGCCCGGCCCCGCCGACAGCCCCGCCGGCCGGCGCGCCCGGCACCTGCGGGAGGCCGTCGTCGGCGGCCGGCCCCGGCGCCCGCGCAGCCCCCTGCCCGTCGGCCACCGGGAGCGCTCGTGACCGCGCCGCTCGACGTCGTGCACGTGGTCTGCACCGACGCCTTCGCGGGCGTCGAGCGCTACGTCACCACGCTCGCCCGCACCCAGGACGCCCGCGGGCTGCGGGTGCACGTCCTCGGCGGCGCCGCCGACCGGATGCCCGCCGAGCTCGCCGGCTCCGGCGTGCGGTGGGCGCCCGCGCCGACCCCGCTGCGCGCCGCCCGCGCCCTGCGCCGGCTGGACACCCGCCTGGTGCACGCGCACATGACCGCCGCCGAGCTCGCGGCGACCGCCGCCGCCCGCGCGCCGGTCGTCGCCACCCGGCACTTCGCCGACCGCCGCGGCTCGTCGCCGGTGGGTCGCGCCGTCGGCCGGTTCGTGGCGCCCCGCGTCGCCGCCCAGGTCGCGATCAGCGCGTTCGTCGCGGACCGCGTCGAGGGGCCGTCGACGGTCGTGCACCCCGGCGTCCCGGTCGTGCCGCGCACGGGCGCCGAGCCCGGCCGGCGACCGGTGGTGCTGATGGCGCAGCGGCTCGAGGCCGAGAAGCGCACCGACGTCGCCCTGCGGATGTGGGCCGCCTCCGGCCTGGCCGCCGACGGCTGGGAGCTGCACCTCGCGGGCGACGGCGCGCTGCGCGGCGAGCTGGAGGCGCAGGCGGCGGAGCTCGGCGTCGGCGGGTCGGTCCGGTTCCTCGGCATGCGGGCGGACATGCCGGCCCTGCTCGGCACCGCCGGGATCTTCTTCGCCCCGCGCGGCGACGAGCCGTACGGCCTGTCGGTCGTCGAGGCGATGGCGCACGGCACCCCCGTGGTCGCCGGCCGCGGCGGCGGGCACTCCGAGACCGTGGGCGCGGCGGACGGCGCGGTCCTCGTGCCGCCGGACGACGTCGAGGCGGCCGGCGCCGCCCTGGCCCGGCTCGCGCGCGACCCCGAGCGCCGAGCCGCCTACGGCGAGGAGCTGCGGGCGCTGCAGCAGCGGCGGTTCGGGCCGGGGACGCACGCCGACGGGATCGCCGCGGTGTACGCGACGGTGCTCGGTGGCCCGCTCGGCCCGGGGACCCCCGCGCCGGCCGCCGCGCCCGGGGTGGCCCGGTGACCGCCGGGACCCGGGACCACGCGGGGCCCGCGGTGGGCCACGACGCCCCCGCGCCGGCCGGCCGCGCCCCGGGCGGCGGTGACCGCCGGGACCTCGTCGTGCTCTCGCTCGAGCCCTGGGACGAGGTGTGGCGCCGGAACCAGCACCTCGTCGCCGGCCTGCTCGCGACCGACCCGGGCCTGCGGGTGCTCTTCGTCGAGCCGCCGGTGGACCACGTGCACGACCTGCGCCGCGGCGCCTCCCCGACGCTCGGGCGGCGGCTCCGCCGGCTCGGGCCGGACGACGGCGCGCCCGAGGGCCGCGCCTGGGCGTACCGGCCGACCAAGTGGCTGCCCCGGCGCCTGGACCCGGGCGGCGACGACCGCCGCGCCCGCACCGTCGCCCGGGTCGCCCGCCGGCTGGGCATGGCCGACCCCGTGCTCTGGGTGAACGACCCCGACGGCGCCGCCGTGCTCCGCGCCACCGGCTGGCGGTCGCTGTACGACATCACCGACGACTGGCTGCGCGCGGTGCGCGAGCCGGCCGAGCTCGAGCGGACCCGGGCGGCGGAGGCCCTGCTCGTCGAGCGGTGCGCCGAGGTGGTCGTCTGCTCCCCCGCCCTCGCGCGCTCGAAGGGCGCGGACCGCCCCGTCACGCTGCTCACCAACGCCGTCGACGTCGACGCCTACCGCACGCCGCAGCCGCGCCCCGCGGACCTGCCGGACGGGCCGTACGCCGTGTACGTCGGCACGATGCACCCCGACCGGCTGGACGTCGAGGCCTGCCTGCGGGTCGCGACCCACCTGCGCGCGACCGGCGCGCGCCTCGTGCTCGTCGGCCCGGCCCTGCTGGACCCGCTGGACCTGACCCGGCTGGACGCCGCGGGCGCGCTGGTGCTCGGGCCGCGCCCCGCCGCGCTGGTGCCCGGGTACCTGCAGCACGCCGGCGTCCTGCTGGTGCCGCACGTGGTCGACGGGTTCACCGACTCCCTGGACCCGATCAAGCTCTACGAGTACCTGGCGGTCGGCCGCCCGGTCGTCGCCACCCCGGTCGCCGGCTTCCGGGACCAGCCCGCCGACCGGGTCACCACGGCCTCGCCGCAGAACCTCGCCGACGCCGTCGTCCGGGTGCTCGCCGAGGGCCGCCCCGCCGGCATCGGGCCGGCGCCGGCGGACGTGCCGCGCTGGTCGGACCGGGTCCGCGAGATGCAGGCGGTGCTCAGCCGCGTGCGGGACGCGCGACCCGCCGCCACACCGCGGTGAGCCGCTCGGCCGTGCGGGCGATCGCGTAGTCGGCCTGCACGTCCTTCCAGGCGCGGTCCGCGCGCGCGGCGGCCTCCTCCGGGCGGTCCAGCACCCGCGCCACGGCGTCGGCCAGCGCCGGCACGTCCCGCGGCGGCACCACCAGGCAGCGCGGGGTGCCGTCCTCCGCGACCGCGATCTCGTCCACGCCGCCGCCGGCCGTCGCGACCACCGGGACGCCGCGGGCCATGCCCTCGACGACCACCTGGCCGAACGGCTCCGGCACCGGCGACGCGTGCACGAGCACGGACAGCCGGTCGATCTCGGCGACCGGGTCGGCGACCCAGCCGGTCAGCTCCACCCGGTCGGTCAGGCCGAGCGCGGCCACCTGGGCGCGCAGCTCCCCCTCGTACGCCTGCTCCTCGAACAGCGCCGCGCCGACGACGCGGAACCGCGCCGTCGGGAACCGCTCGGCGAGCAGCGCGGCAGCCGCCACGAACTCCCGCTGGCCCTTGGTCGGGCTGACCCGGCCGACCAGCCCGACGACGGGGGTGGCGGGCGCCGGCCGCGCGGCGGGGTCGGCGGCCACCTGCTCCGGGGCGAGGCCCGGGTACGCGAGCGTCCAGCCGCGCGGCAGCGGCAGCAGCGTGCCGGCGGTGGCCCGCGAGTTCACCACGACGTGCCGCGGGCCGCGGCGCGCCAGCACGCGCAGCACCCGCGCCACCGGGGCCGGCAGGTAGTCCGCGGCGATCCGGTCGTGCACGTGCCAGACCAGCGGGCGCCGGGCGAGGCGGGCGGCGGGCAGGCCGATCACGTCCGCCTTGAGCGAGGTCGTGTGCACGACGTCGGGCTGCAGGTCGCGCAGCAGCCGGGCGAGCCGGGCCACGAACGGCAGCGTCGCCGCGGCGGAGCGCGCCGCGCCCAGGGCCGACCGGCCCGCCGCGGCCCGGTCCGTCTGCGCGATCCGCGGGTCCAGCGGCAGCACCCGCACCGCGACCCCGGCCTCCCGCAGCCGGCCGGCCAGCGGGCCGTCGGCGAACAGTACGACCGTCACCTCGACGGCCGCCGGGTCGAGCGCCCGGCAGGTGCGCAGCAGCGCGAGCTCGGCGCCGCCGAGCTGGGCGGTGTGGTCGAGGACGACCACCCGCACCGGGCGCGGTGCGGCGCCCGGTGCGGGGACGGCGGTCACTTCGACTCGGCGGCGACCGGCGCGCGGTCCTCCTCGGACCGGGCGTCGGCGGCGTCGTCGGGCTCGCCGGCGTCGGCGGGCTCGTCGGCCGGAGCCGGGTCCTCGGCGGGGGCCGCCTGGGCGTCGGCGGCGCGGTGCTGGCCGTCGGCACGGGGCTCGGGCACGTCGGCCTCGGCGCCGCCGGCGGCGTCGGCGGGGCGCTCCGCGTCCGCCGGGCGGTCGCCGTCCGCGGGGCGGTCGGCGTCGGCCGGCTGCTCCGCGGTGGTCCCGTCGGCCGGCTTCACGGCGGCCGTCGCGGCGTCCTCGGCGTCCGCGGTCGCCGGCTCGTCCGTCGTGGCCTGGTCCGCCCCGGCGAACGCGTAGGTCGCCTCGTAGGTCGCCTCGCTGCGCTCGGTCGTGCCGTCCACGGACAGGCCGAGCAGCGCGGCGTTCGCGGCCCGGAGGCGCTCCGCGGACTCCTCGACCGCGCCGACGTGGGTGTGGCCCAGCGTCACCGCGAGCAGCACGCCGTCGGCGTACGAGCCGAGGATGGTCGCGTCCGCCGCCACCAGCATCGGCGGGGCGTCGATGATGACGACGTCCGCGGTCGCCCGGAGCTGCTCGACCAGCGCCCGCACGTCGGCGGAGGCCAGGAAGTCGGCCGGGTCCAGCTCGGTCTGCAGCGCGGGGTGCACCGCGAGGTGCGGGATCGCCGTCGGCAGCGCCGCGGTGCGGGCGCGGCCGCCGGCCCGGCCGGTGCGCACCGGCGCCTCGGCGTCGGCGGGCAGCAGGGCGTTGAGCCGCGGCTGGCGCAGGTCGCCGGACAGCACGACCACGCTCCGGCCGGACAGCGCCCAGGAGGCCGCGAGGTTCGCCGCCAGGAAGGACCGCGGGGTCTCGACGTCCGCGGCCGTCACCACGATCACGGCGCTGCCGGAGTCGTTCTCGACCGCCGCCTGCAGCGCGGTGCGCAGCTCGCGGATCGACCGGGTGTAGGCGGTGGCCTCGCGGCGGGCGACGGGCAGCGTGCCCTCGGCCTCGACCGACTTCAGGGCGACGCCCGTGCCGGACAGCCGCGCGAGCACCGGGGCCCCGGCCGAGCGGCGCGCCTGGCCCGAGGTGCGGACCTTGGTGTCCAGGCCGCGGCGGACGACCGCGAGGCCGATGCCGACGAGCAGGCCGGCCAGGGCCGCGATCAGGTAGACCAGGCTGCCGGGGATGCTCACCAGGGAGCTGCCGACCGCGTTCTGCAGGATGTTCGCCGGCGAGGCCAGCAGCTGGGCCTGCGTGAGCTGGCCGGACAGCGTCTGGTACTGGTCCATCGTCGTGGAGTACTGCGCCTCCAGCAGACCGTCGACCGGGTCCACCTGGGCGTTCGGGTTCGTGGCCGCCGTGGCCGCGGCGGCGGCGCGCCGGGCCTCCGTGATGGCCTTCTGCTGCTGGTCGATGCTCGTGGCGAGCGTGCTCAGCCGCTCCTGCATCGAGGCGAGGTCGTCGTCGAACTGGGTCTGGAGCGCCGCGACGTACGCGGTGGCCACCGCGTTCGCCCGGTCCACCGTGGCGTCCGCGTCGGGGCCGGTCTCGGTGATGATCACGCTGTTCGGGTTGTCGGTGGCGTACTCCGCCGTGGAGGACGCGGCCAGGCCGTCGGCCAGGTCCGGGTCGCCCAGGTCCTCGGCGGCGGCCGCGGTCACCGCGTCGCTCGTCACGAGGCTCGGGTCGCTCTCCAGGCGCACGCCGGCGGCGGCCAGGGTCTCGGCGTCGACGATCTGCACCGTCGCCGTGCTCGCGTACTGCGGCTCCTGGCGGGACACGAACAGGTACGCGCCGCCGAGCGCGGCGAGCACGGACACCAGCACCAGCCACTTGCCGAACCAGATGGTCCGGAACATGTCCTGCAGGGTCATCGGGATCGCCTCTCGGTCAGCGCAGGTTCTGCGGGGTCGGGCCGCTCCGGTCCGGTGGACCGCCCGGCCGCGCGCTCCTCGCGCACGACGCGGTGCAGCCGCTCGACGAACCGCTCCGCGGCGAAGTCGTCGGCGTGCGCGGTCAGCACCGAGGGGTCCCAGGTGCGGGCCAGCGCGCGACCGGCGGCGTCGGCCACCAGGTCGGGGTCGGGGGCGTCGAAGAACTCCCCGGTCACACCGTCGCGGACGGTGTCGAGGTACCCGCCGTCGCGGAGCACGACGGACGGGCGGCCGAAGGCGGCGGCCTCCAGCGGGGACAGGCCGTAGTCCTCGTACGAGGCGGCGACCAGCGCGGCGCTGTTCCGGTAGAGCCAGCGCAGCCGCGCGTCGTCGACCCGGCCGGCCAGCACCACGCGGGGCAGGTCCCGGACGCGGTGCTCGAGCGCGGCGCGCTCCGGGCCGTCGCCGACCACGACCAGCCGCGAACCCGGGGTGCGCCGGACGGCCTCGACCACGACGTCCACGTTCTTGTACGGCAGCAGCCGCGCGACGCACAGCAGGAACCCGGGCTCGACGCCCTCGAGCGGGGTCTCGGCGCCACCGGGCAGCATGGCGGGCGGCGGCGGGACGATCTCCGCCTCGATGCCGTAGACCTCGCGGATCGCCCGGGCCGTGACGGTGGAGTTGGCCAGGTACCGGTCGGCGGTGCCGGCGGCGCGCCGGTCCCAGGCGCGCAGCGCCGGGGCGAGCAGCCCGAGGGCCGCTGCTGCGAGCCGGCGCTGGGCGCCGCCGGGGGCCTGCCCGGAGCCGCCCTGCCGGGCCGGGCCCAGGTAGCGGTCCGACTGGTACAGCCAGCGCGCCGGGGCGTGGCAGTAGACGACCTTGCGGCCGGTCGTCGGGAAGCCGTGCGCCCAGCCGGTCGACGACGCGAGCAGCACCTCCGCGTCGATCGGCGTCGCCGCGACGGCCGGCGCCAGCAGCGGCAGCGCCAGCCGGTGGTGCCGGCGCAGCACGCCGACCCGGTCCAGCGGGCTGGTCCGCACGTCCAGCGGCGCGAACTCGGGGAACGTGCCGGAAGGGTCGTACAGCGTCGTGTAGAGGGGGGCGCCGGGGAACGCGTCCGCCATCACCAGGGCGACGCGCTCCGCGCCGCCGCGCTGCGTGGCGTAGTCGTGCGCCAGCGCCACCCCGTCAGCGACCGCCATGACCGCTCACGACGACGTGCACCGTGCGCCACAGGATCATCAGGTCGAAGGCGATCGACCAGTTCTCCACGTACCGCAGGTCCAGCTTGACCGCCTCCTCCCACGCCAGGTCGGCGCGGCCGCTGATCTGCCACAGACCCGTCAGGCCGGGCTTCACCAGCAGGCGACGGCGGGCGGACTCCCGGTACTGGGCGACCTCGTAGGGCAGCGGCGGGCGGGGGCCCACCAGGGCCATCTCGCCCTTGACCACGTTGATCAGCTGCGGCAGCTCGTCGAGCGAGTGCTTGCGCAGGAAGTGGCCGATCCGGGTGATCCGCGGGTCCCGGTCCATCTTGAACAGCGGCCCGTCGGCCTCGTTCGCGGCGCGCAGCGCGGCCAGCCGCTCCTCGGCGTCGACCACCATGCTCCGGAACTTCAGCATCGAGAACTCGCGGCCCTCCTTGCCGACCCGGGTCTGCTTGAACAGCACCGGGCCGGGGCTGGTGAGCTTCACGGCGAGGGCCGTCGCGGCGAGCACCGGCGACAGCACGAGCAGGGCGCCCAGCGCGAACGCGGTGTCGAACGCGCGCTTGGCGAGGATCCGGGAGCGGCGCGACTCGGCGGCGTTCACGTGGATCAGGGACAGGCCGGCGGTCGGCTCCAGGGTCACGCGCGGCCCGAAGACCTCCACGATGCCCGGGGCGACGACCAGCTCGGTGTCGGTGCGCTGCAGCGCCCAGGACAGCCGGCGCAGCGCCTGCCCCGACAGCTCCGAGCCGGTGACGATCACGACGTCGAACTCGCCGTCCACGGCCACCTGCACGACGTCCGAGACGGTGCCGAGCACCGGGACGCCCAGCGCGGGTAGCGGGCCGTCGAACGACGGCACGCACACGCCGGCGATGTTGTAGCCGTACTGCGGCAGCCCGCACAGGTCGTCGACCACGTGCGTGATCGAGGACGCGTCGCCGACCACCAGGGTGCGGCGCATCGACTCGCCCTGGGCGCGGCGCTTGTGCAGCGACCGGCGGGCCAGGTGGCGGGCGCCCAGCAGCAGCACCGCGACCAGCGGCAGCGCGAGGAACACGATCGTGCGCGGCACGTCGACGTCGGCACCGACCGCGAACACGGCCAGCGCGGCCGCGGTCAGCACGCCGCCGCGGATCACCGCCTCGAACTCCTGGTGGCCGTCGCCGATCACCTGGCGGTCGTAGCCGCGCTCCACCGCGACGAACGCGATGTAGAGCAGGCCGATCATCAGGCCCCAGGACAGCTGCAGCAGCGTCACGCCGTGCATGACGAACAGCAGCAGCGTCGGGACGCAGGTGGCCAGGACGACGTCCCGGGCGAGCGTCTCGACCTGGTACGCGGCGTGCGACCCGCGCCAGCCCGACGGGGCGGCGTGGCCCAGCGGCTCGTGGAACGGGCGGTCCGAGGCCCAGGACAGGCGGGGGCCGCGGGCGTCGCGGCGGCGCTCCGCGGCGGCGGCGTGCTCCGCGGCGGTGCGCTCGGCGGCGGTGCGCTCGGTGGCGGCGCCGTCGGCGAGGGCGGCGCGGTCCGCGGGGGCGGCGGTGCGGTCGGCGGCCGGCCGGTCGGCGGCGGCGCGCTCGGCGGCGGGCCGGTCGGTGGCAGGCTGCTCCGTGGGCCGCTCGGCCGCGCCGGACGGCGCCTCCGTGCCACTCGGTGCCGCCGTGCCCGGGGTCGCGACGTCGCGCTGCACGGAGCGCGAGACGTCGTGATCGTCGAGCAGACTCATGTCGGATCCCCCCGGGCGGCTTTGGTGTGAGTTGAGGCTATATCAGCGGGTTTGTCCCAGTCCGCCCGATCTGTCCGTTTTCACCCCTTTCACACCCGTATGGAGGAGCGCTGCCCCTCTGACGTGCGAGAACACGCCCGGACGGCCCTCTCCGGGGCACCCGAAGGGGGTGCCCCTGACCTGCGCGCACTCCCCTGACCAGCACCGACGCGACCACCCCTGGCAGGCCCCTCGCCGCGGGTTCACCCGCCCACCACACCGACATCCAGCGCCCGCGCCCCGCACCCGTGCCATCC
>NZ_JAANNB010000146.1 GCF_011603975.1 Cellulomonas sp. IC4_254
CCCCGCCTCCTGATCGCCCACGCGGTGGCGGTCGCCGTCGTCACCGTGCTGCTCGTGGTCCTCGCCGCGCAGCCCGCGCCGGACGCGAACATCGGCGCGGGCCTCGCCCTGCTCGCGACGCTGCCGTTCGGCCTGCCGTTCGGCCTGCCGTGGACGCTGGGGCTGCTGCTCGCGCCGACCGGCTGGGCCACGGGCGCCGCGGTCGCCATCGCGGTCGGGTGCGCCTGGTGGAACGTCGTGCTGCACGCGCTGCTCCGGGTGCACCTGCACCGGCGCGCGGCCGCGCGGGGAGCCGCGCCGACCGGGGCCGCTGCGGGCTGACCCCGCCCGAGTGCGGGCCGCCGCGCGCCGGGCGACGCTGAAGACGATGATCTCCCGCACCCCCCGCACCGCCCTCGAGCCGGAGCCCGGGCCGGACCCGTCCGCCCGCCGGCTCCCCCGGTTCCGCGCCGCCGGCACCGCCACCTCCCGGTTCCTCGCCGCCCGGCCCTGGCTCACCCGCGCAGTCCGCACCACCGGCGCCGCGGTCATCGCGTGGGTCCTGGTGCGCCTCGTCCCGGGCCCGTGGAGCGACTACCCCTACTACGCGCCGCTCGGCGCGGTGATCGCCACCTCCGTGACCGTGCGCGGCACGACGCGGCGGTCGGTGCAGGCGACGCTGGCGATCGCGCTGGGCGCGGTGGTGGCGCGCGCCACGGACGCGCTCGACCTCCCCGGCGTCGCCGGCCTGGCGCTCGTGGTGCTGGTGGGGGTGCTGCTGTCCGGCTGGCGGCTGCTCGGCGACATGGGCTCGTGGGTCCCGACGGCCGCGCTGTTCGTGCTCATCATCGGGAACGCCGACCCGGTCGGGTACATCTCGGCCTACGTCGGGCTCACGCTGTTCGGGGCCCTGGTCGGCGTCGCGGTGAACCTGGTGGTGCCGCCGCTCCCCCTGACCCCCGCCGAGCGGTCGCTCGACCGGCTCCGCGCCGCAGCGAGCGACCACCTCGACGCGCTCGCCGCAGCGGTGCGCGACGACGACGCGCCGGTCCCCCCGGACCGGCCGCTGCGCTCCGCCCGGGCCGCCGCCGGGGCCGCCGTCGCGGACGCGCAGGAGGCGGCGCGGGGCAACTGGACCGCCCGGCACTACCGGTCCTGGCGCCAGCGTCAGGACCGGCACGCCGCGTCCCTCGACGCCGCCGCGGTGGTGGTGCTGGACGTGCGCCGAGCCGTCGCCACCGCCCGCACGGTCGCGGACGCCGGTGCGACGCCGCCAGAGGAGCGCGCCGTCCACGTCCCGATCCTCGCGCGCGCCGGGGACCAGGAGCGGGCCGACGCGGTCCGCGAGGGCACGGCCCGGGCCATCGAGGCCGGTGCCGCCCTCGTGCGCGCCCTGCGGCCCGACGGCCCGGGCGCCGGGACCGAGGACGCCGACGACGCGGACCACGCGGCGGCCGAGCTCGCGCAGGCGCTCGACGACCTGCAGGAGGCGGTGGCCGCGGACCGCGGGACGGCGGCGGGCGCGACCCGGCCGGCCGACGGCGTCGTGGTGGCGCTGACGCCGCTGCTCACCGGCTGACGGCGCGCCGCCCGTCGCGCGACCGGGCACGTGAACGGCGGGTGACGACTCGCCCACGGAACGGTGCCCCTGGTGCGCGCCGGCGAGGTGGCGAGCACCGTGGGCGCCGTGGACGCTGCAACCGTCATCCTCGTGCTGGTGGTCGTCGTCGCGCTCGCGTTCGACTTCACGAACGGGTTCCACGACACGGCGAACGCGATGGCCACGTCCATCGCCACCCACGCGCTGCCCCCGAAGGCGGCCGTGACCCTCTCCGCGGTGCTCAACCTGGTGGGTGCCTTCCTGTCCGTCGAGGTGGCGCTCACGGTCACCAACGCCGTCGTCCGGATCCAGGAGCCCGACGGCGCACCCAGTCCCGACCTCGTGCAGGACGGCGGCGAGGGGCTGCTGCTCATCGTCCTGACCGGCCTCGTCGGCGCGATCGTGTGGAACCTGCTGACCTGGCTGCTCGGCCTGCCGTCGAGCTCGTCGCACGCGCTGTTCGGCGGCCTGGTCGGCGCCACCGTCGCCGGTCTCGGCTGGGGAGCGGTGCACTGGACCGGGGACGGCGGCGACCCCGACGGCATCCTCGGCAAGGTCGTGATCCCCGCCGTGGCGTCCCCCGTCATCGCGGGTGTGGTCGCGGCGACCGGCACCTGGTTCGTGTACCGGGTCACCGTCGGTCTGGCCACGCGCTCCACCGAGCGCGGGTTCCGCTGGGGCCAGATCGGCTCCGCCTCGCTGGTGTCGCTCGCGCACGGCACGAACGACGCGCAGAAGACGATGGGCGTGATCACGCTCGCCCTGATCGCCTCCGGGCACTGGACCAGCACGACCTCGATCCCCCTGTGGGTGAAGGTCTGCTGCGCGCTGGCGATCGCGCTCGGCACGTACCTCGGCGGGTGGCGGATCATCCGGACCCTCGGCAAGGGCCTCATCGACATCGCGCCGCCGCAGGGCATGGCCGCCGAGACCGCCTCCGCCGCGACCATCCTCGTGTCCAGCCACCTCGGGCTGCCGCTGTCGACGACCCAGGTCACCACCGGCTCGGTGCTCGGTGCCGGGATCGGGCGGCCGGGTGCGACCGTGCGCTGGCGCGTCGCCGGGCGGATGGGCGTCGCCTGGCTCATCACGATGCCCGCGGCCGGGCTGGTCGGGGCGGCGACCTGGTTCCTCGCGCACGTGCTCGGCGGCGGGGTGCTCGGGGCGGCCGCGGTGGTCCTGGTGCTGGTGGCGCTCAGCGGCGCCCTGTACGTGCGGTCGCGGCGGGACTCCGTGCACGCGGGCAACGTCAACGACGAGTGGCAGGAGCCGGCGCGCGAGCGCCGCCCGGCCACGGCGGGAGGGGTGCGCTGATGCTGGCGACGGAGACGGGGATGCTGGGGCAGGTGCTGCTCGTGTCGCTCGTGCTGGGCGCGGGCCTGCCGGTCCTGTTCGGGCTCGGGCTGCGCGCCACGGCCTGGGGCGCCGGCGGCGACGCCGAGGAGCACGCCGCGGGCGTCGCGCCCCGGCCGCACCCGCTCGGCCGGGTGCTCGGGATCCTGTGCTTCGCGCTCGCGCTCGCCGGGGTGGTGCTGGGCATCACCGTGGTCGTGGCGTCCGGGCTCGGGTACGAGGTGAGCCTCGGCGGCGGCCCGCTGCTGGTCGAGAAGTCCTGAGGGGGCCGACGATGACCGAGACCGGGACGAGCACCTGGCCCGCGCGGGTGCTGCGCTGGCTGCGCGCCGGGTACCCGACGGGCGTGCCGCAGCAGGACTACGTCGTGCTGCTCGGGCTGCTGCGGCGGTCGCTCACCGACGCCGAGGTGCACCAGATCGCGGGCGACCTCGCGGTGCTCGCCAGCCGGGGCGCCGCGATCACCACGGCCGACGTCGAGCGGATGATCGGGGCGGCCACGCTCGACGCGGCGTCGGAGGCGGACGTCGCGCGGGTGTCGGCGCACCTGGCGCGCGGCGGGTGGCCGCTGGCGGGCCCGGACGCCCACTGACCGTGCGCGGACCGGGCACGCGGACCGGGCGCGCGGAACGCCCCCGCGGGCGACCCCGCCGCGGCTAGCGTGGCGGCATGTTCGGCTCGCTCACCCCGCTGGTGATCATCGCTGCGTACTGGGTCCTCCCGGTCGTCGTCGTGGCGTTCCTGCTGTACCTGGTCGTGCGGCGCGGAGTGCGGGACGGGATGCTCGACGCCCGGCGGGTCGACGCGGAGGAGGCGGCGGAGCGGCGCGCCCGGGCGGCCGCTGCCGCCGCCCGGGAGGCCGGGGCACCCGCGCCGGCCGGCCCCGGGACGACGTCCACCTGAGTCGGGCGCGCGGGCGTCGACCCCGCGCGGGCACGCACGCGGGGCGGCCACGGGTCACCTACGGGCGCGGGTCGACCCGGCGCCACGGCTTCTCGTCGCGCCGCTGGCCCGTCCCGGCCGCGCACCGCGGGCACACGCGGCCGACCGCGTCGGCGTGCCGCCCGGTGGCGGGCTGCACGTCGGCCCAGCGCACGTGCGGGAACCGCTCCAGCGCCGACCGGTGCAGCGACAGCCCGCACACCGTCTCGTTGCGGCCCGGCTCCCAGGCGTGCACCTCCCCGGCGGGGACGCGGACCCCGTCGGGGTCGGTCCACCGGCTCGACGCGGCGACGGCCGCGGACCTCGGGCGGGGCACCCGGTCGACGTTAGCCGCCGGGCCGGGCACCGGCACCCCGGCGGCACGACGGGGCCGACGACCTCGTCAGACCGACGGCGCCGCCCCGTCGAGCACGAACCGCACCGTGCGCTCCGGCACCGACACCTCGTCCAGCCGCACGCGCACGTCGGTGCCCAGCGGCAGCGCCGCGCCGGCGACCCGTCCCCGGACCGCCGGGTCGCGGAGCTGCACGACCCCGCTCTCCCCGCCGTCCCGGACGTCGACCACGACGCCGTCGAACTCCTCGCCGACCCGGTCCTGCAGCAGGGCGGCCTCGACCAGGTCCACGCAGCCGCGCTCGTACGCGGACGCCCGCCGGTCGCCCGCGGCCATCAGCCCGGGCAGGTCGGGCAGCGCCGCGCGGGCCCACGCCGGCACCTCGACGCCGGCGGACACCGCGAGGCACACCTCGCCGACGAACCGGTCGACCAGCCGCCGCAGCGGCGCGGTGGTGTGCGCGTACGGCGCGGCGATGGCGGCGTGCAATGGCTGCTCGGGGGGCGCGCCGTCGAACGCGACGTACGCGGCGCCTCGCAGCAGCGTCGTGGCCTCGGTGAGCAGGGCGGCGTGCGCGGGCACCCCGGCGTCCAGCCCGCGCACGACGGTCGCGGCGTCGGCGCCCTCCGGCCACGGCACGCCGAGCGCCCGCGCCGAGGACCGCAGCCGCTCGACGTCGCGCGGGTCGGCGGGCGGCAGGGTGCGCAGGACCCCGACCCCGGCGTCGAGCATCATCGTGGCCGCGCACATCCCGGTGAGCAGCGACACCTGGGCGTTCCACTCCTCGACGGGCAGGGTCGCCCGGCTGGTCAGGGTCCACCGGCCCCGGGCGTCGACCTCGACCACCTGCTCCGGTGTCGGGAGGGTCAGGCCGCCGCGCGCGACCTCGGCGGCCTGCCGCAGCCGGCCCACCGCGCGCAGCAGCACGAGGGTCTCGTCGGCGGTGCCGTCGTCGAGCGCCCGCTGGGCGCCCTCGTAGGTGAGCTGGGCCCGGCTGCGGACCGTCGCGCGCCGGACCCGGGCGTCGGTCGGTGCGCCGTCGGCGTCCAGGTCGACCTCCCACAGCAGGGCGGGCGCGTCCTGCCCCGGGAGCAGGCTCGCCGCGCCCTCGGAGAGCTCCGGCGGGTGCAGCGGGGTCCGGCCGTCCGGGGCGTACAGCGTGACCACCCGCCGGCGCGCCTCGGCGTCGACCGCCCCGCCGGGGCGCACCCACGCGGCCACGTCGGCGATCGCGTACCGCAGGCGGTACCCCGCGCCCCGGCGCTCCAGGTGCACGGCCTGGTCCAGGTCCCGGGAGCCCTCGGGGTCGACGGTGACGAACGGGACGTCGGTGGCGTCCACGCGCTCCGGCGCGCCCGGGGGGACGGCGGCGGGACCGCTCGCGAGGACGGACGCGACCTCGGCGCGCACGTCCTCCGGGAACGCGGCGGGGACGTCGAGCTCGGCGCGCAGGGCGTCGAGGCCGGCGCGGACGTCGGCGTCCACCCGGCGGGCGTCGTCGGCGGCGGTCGGCGCGGGGCGGAGGCGGACGTGACGTCGG
Source organism: Cellulomonas sp. IC4_254 (assembly GCF_011603975.1). GTDB lineage: Bacteria > Actinomycetota > Actinomycetes > Actinomycetales > Cellulomonadaceae > Cellulomonas. Next base: position 5,749 of record NZ_JAANNB010000146.1, read on the forward strand.
GGCACGCGGTGAGCCTAGGGCGGGACGCGGGCCGGTGCCCGGTGGTCGCGCGGTCGCGCGCCTCCGGGTCCCCTCCCCTTTGTCGCGTGCCCCGACGATCGTCCGGGGGACGGCGCGACGAAGGGGTGGGGACTCGGGTCAGGCGGACGTCACCGCGCCGCCGCCGCGACCGCGCCGAGGCCCTGGAGCTCCAGGACCGCCGACCGGACGGCCGCCGCCGGCACCGCGTCGCCCGCCGCCAGCGCCGCCGCGACGACCGGTGGCACGTCGGGCTCCGAGCACAGCACGACGGGCGCGTCGGCCACCGACGTCGGCAGCCGGCCGTGGCTGCCGGCGACGCGCGCCGGGTCGAGCGGGGTGGTCGACATGGCGTACCGCAGCCCGAGCTTCTTCTTCAGCAGGTTGAGCCCCGCGCGGGCCTGGGCGGCCCGGTCGGCGAAGAACAGCTCGGCCGGGTCGTAGCCGGGCTTGCGGTGGATGTCGACGCCCCGCGCGTAGTCGGGTGCGCGGTCGTCGTCCAGCCAGAAGTAGTACGTGAACCACGCACCGGGCTCGGCGACGACGACGAGCTCGCCGGACCGCTCGTGGTCCAGGCCGTAGCGGGCCTGGGCGGCGCGGTCCAGGACCTCGTCGACGCCGGGGACGGCCCGGAGCAGGGCCGCGACCCGCGGGACGTCGGCCTGGTCGGCGACGTACACGTGCGCCACCTGGTGGTCGGCGACGGCGAACGCGCGCGAGGTCCACGGGTCGAGCTGCTCGCCGTTGGCCTGGGTGTACACGTGCAGCAGCCCCTCTTCGCGGAGCAGGCGGTTGAGGTGCACCGGCCGGGATGCCGGCTCGATGCCGTACTCGGACACCGCGAGCACGGTGGCGCCGCGGGCCTCGGCGTCGTCGAGCAGCGGGGTCAGCGCGCGGTCGAGGTCGGCCGCCGCGGCGTCGGCGCGCGGGTCGTGCGGCCCGAACCGCTGCAGGTCGTAGTCGAGGTGCGGGACGTAGGCCATCGTCAGGTCGGCGGGCCGGGTCGCGAGGAGGTGCCGGGTGGCGGCGACGATCCACTCCGTCGACGCGATCGACGCGGTGGGCCCCCAGTACTGGAACAGCGGGAAGTCGCCCAGCCGCTCGACGAGCTCGTCGTGCAGGGCCGGCGGCCGGACGTAGGCGTCCGGGGACTTGCGGCCGTCGGCGTGGTAGACCGGCCGGGGCGTCACGGTGACGTCGGTGGACATGCCCATCGCGTACCACCAGCAGACGTTCGCGGCGGTGTAGCCCGGCTCGGCACGGCGGGCGGTCTCCCAGACCTTCTCCCCCGCGACCAGCCGGTTGTGCTGCCGCCACAGGTGCACCTCGCCGAGGTCGCGGAAGTACCAGCCGTTGCCGACGACGCCGTGGCCGGACGGCGCCAGGCCGGTGAGCATCGTCGACTGCACGGAGCAGGTCACGGCGGGCAGCACGGTGCGCAGCCCCGCGCGCCAGCCGCCGTCGGCGAGCCGGGAGAGCCGCGGCATGTGCGCCAGCGCGCGCGGAGTGAGCCCGACGACGTCGAGCAGGAGCAGGGGCCTCATGCGGTCCTCCGGGTGGTGAGGTCGTCGCCGTCGGCGTCCCACCAGGACCCGCGGTCCAGGTGGTCGACCGCCCAGCGCACCTCGGCGGCGATGCCGGCGACCAGGTCGTCGGCCGCGCGGGCCGCGAGGTCGTCGGGCAGGACGGCCCAGGTGTAGGTCTCGACGTCGAGGTGCGCGGCGTCGCCGTGCGGGCCGCGCAGGACGGCGGTGACGGCGTCCCGCAGCACGTCGGTGGTCGCCGACAGCGGGGCGGCGGGCCGGGCGTGCAGCGGGACGTGCACGTGCACCCGCCACGCGCCGGCGCCGGGCAGGCCCCCGGCGGCCAGCGCGTCCGGCAGGTCGTCGGCGGCGTGCACGGCTCCCCCGCTGCGCTCCCGCACCTGGTGCAGGTACCGCGGCTCGGCGAACCGCGCGACGGCGGCGCGCGAGACCGGGTCGGCGGGGTCCTCGACGTGCAGCGCGGCCGAGGCCTGCACCTTGACGACCCGCAGCCCCGCCTGCCGGATCCGCCGCACGGCGGCCACCGGGTCGGCGAACGACACGGCGAGGTGGCAGGTGTCGAGGCACACGCCGACGTGCTCGGGGTCGATCTGCCCGGGCCCGGCACCGAGCCGGGGCTCGAGCCAGCCGACGACGTCGGCGACGGTGTCGAGGACGCAGGCGGGCTCGGGCTCGACGGCGAGCCGCACCGTGCGGCCGGTGCGCGCGGCCAGCTCCCGCAGGCCGGCGGAGACCGCGGCGAGGGCGGCCGCCGCCGCGGCGTCATCGGCGGGGGTCCACGGCTCCCGCCACGCGAGCGGCAGCGTCGAGATCGAGCCGTCGACGCCGTCGGGCAGCAGGTCGGCCAGGACCTCCGCGCACGCCAGCGTGTAGGCGGCCCGGGCCGGGTCCGCCCAGGTCGGGGTGTAGACCGCGTGCTTGACCACCTCGGCGTGGAAGCCGCCGTACGGGAAGGCGTTCAGGGTGTGCGCGGTCAGCCGGTGCCGCGCGAGGGCGGCCCGCAGCCGGTCGCGGTCGTCGGTGCTCGCGGCGAGCCGGTGCGCGAGGTCGGCGGGCAGCCACAGGCCGACGCCGAGGGTGTCGAGCCCCGCGGCCTCGCGGACGGGACCCGCGTACCGGTCGAGCTGCGCGAGGACGCCGTCGAGGTCCTCGGCCGGGTGGACGTTCGTGCAGTACGAGAGCGGCATGGTCATGCGCGCACCCCGCGCAGCACGGAGGAGCCCTCGAAGGTCGCCGGCGCCGGCGCCTCGCCCGCGACGAACCCGGGGACCGGGTCGAGCACGAGGTTGCCGGACTGCCCGTAGAACTCGACGGGGTTCCGCCACAGCACGCGGTCCACGTCGTCCTCGGTGAAGCCCTGCTCCAGCATCGTCATGCCGGTGCGCCAGGTCTTGAGCGGGTCGGAGCGACCCCAGTCGGCGGCCGAGTTCACGATCATCCGCTCGGTGCCGTACTCCCGCAGGATCGCGACCATCCGGGTCTCGTCCATCTTGGTGTCGGGGTAGATCGAGAACCCGGCCCAGGCGCCGGCGTCGCGCACGGCGGCCACGGTGGTCTCGTTGAGGTGGTCCACGAGCACCCGCTCCGCGGGCAGCCCCGACTCGCGGACGACGTCGAGGGTGCGCCGGGTGCCGGCCTGCTTGTCCCGGTGCGGGGTGTGCACGAGCACGGGCAGGTCGGCGTCCAGGGCCAGGGCGAGCTGCCGGGTGAACGCCTCGTCCTCGGCCGGGGTCATGGCGTCGTAGCCGACCTCGCCGACCGCGACGACGCCGTCCTTCGCGAGGTACCGCGGGATGAGGTCGAGCACCTCGGCGCACCGCGGGTCGTTGGCCTCCTTCGGGTTGAGGGCGATGGTCGCGTGGTGCCGGACGCCGAACTGCGCCGCCCGGAACCGCTCCCAGCCGAGCAGGGCGTCGAAGTAGTCGACGAACGAGCCGACGCTCGTCCGCGGCTGACCCAGCCAGAAGGCGGGCTCGACGACCGCGCGGACGCCCGCGGCGTACATCGCCTCGTAGTCGTCGGTGGTCCGGCTGGTCATGTGGACGTGCGGGTCGAAGATGCGCATCACGGCTCCTCGGTGTCGGCGGTGCGGGTGGGGCGGTCGGCGGTGGTGCGGCCGGGTGCGGGCGCGGTGAGGCGGGCCAGGTCGTCCGGGACGGCGCGGCCGGCCGCGCGGCGCTCGGTGGCGAGGTCGCGCGCCATCCGGGCGAGCTCGGCGTCGGCGCGGTCGTCCAGGGCCGCGACCGCGTCGAGGCTGGTCCCCTGGAAGACCAGCTTCACGACGGCGTGCCGCCAGGTGTGCTGGTCGAGGTGCACGGCGGCGAACGGCCCGACGGCCGCGGCGACCAGCGACGTGTCGTTGGCGCGCAGGGCGTCGGCGGCCAGGTCCCGGCCGACGGCGACCAGCGGCCCCGGCAGGTCCCCGCCCCGCGCGACCGCCAGGGCGTCCAGGCCGCGGAGCACGCCGCGGCGCTCCGCGGTGTCCCCCGCGCGGTACAGGTCGGCCAGGTGCTCGGCGAGCCGCCCGGCGTCGCCGCGGTGGGCGGCGTCCAGCTCCAGGACCACGGCCGCGCGGGCGGCGTCGTCCACGGTGCCGTGCACCACGCCGGCCGGGTCCGTGGCCGGGCGCAGCGGGTCCCGGCCGACCCGGCGCCCCGCGAGCGGGAACACCCGGTCGGCGGTGCGGGGGTCGCGCCGGACCTCCGCGAGGGCGTCGGCGAGCCAGCCGGCGTGCGGGGCGCGGGCGGCCGCGACGACCGCGGT
>NZ_JAANNB010000147.1 GCF_011603975.1 Cellulomonas sp. IC4_254
GGGCGACCGACGCCGCTGGCCGCGGCGGCCCGGACCCCGTCACCCGCATCGTCGCCCGCCTGGACGGCCTGCCGCTCGCCGTGGAGATGGCCGCCGCCCGCACCGCCACGCTCAGCGTCGCGGACCTCGCCGACCTGCTGGACGCCCGCCTCGACTCGCTCGTGCAGCCGCGCCGCGACGCGCCCGCGCGGCACCGGTCGCTCGCCGCCCTGGTCGGCTGGTCGCGCGAGCTGCTGCCCCGGGACGCGCGCACGGCGCTCGACGGCTGGCCGGTGTTCGCCACCGCGTGCCCGCCCGACCTCGCCGCGCGGGTCCTCGACGTCCCCGCGCGCACCGCCGAGCAGCTGGCGGCCGCGTCGCTGCTGGTCCGCGACGACGCCCGGGGCCGCACCCGGTACCGGATGCTGCAGACGGTGCGCGCCGTCGTCGGCCCGCCCCCGGACGCGGTGCGCGCCCGGCACGCGGCCGTGCTGCTGGACGTGGCGCGGGACGCGGACCGCGCGCTCCGCGGCCCCGGGGAGCCCGAGGCGCGCGCCCGCCTCGCCGCGCTGCTGCCCGACCTGCGCGTGGCGCACGGGTGGGCCTCGACCCACGACCCGGACCTCGCGGTGCGGCTCACCCGGGCCCTGCACCGGCACGCCGTCGACGCGCTGCGCACGGACGTGCTGGCGTGGCCGGTGCCGGGGCGCGAGGACGCGCCCGCGGTGCTCGCGGCGCTCGCGGCGCGGGCGCTGGTGCAGGGCCACCGCGGCGGGGCCGGCCGCCGCGCGGAGCACGCGCTGGCCGGGGCGACGGACGCCGCCGACCGGCTGCACGCGCTCGAGGTCCTGGCCGACCTGGCCCTGTTCGAGGGCCGGACCGACGACGCCGTCGCGCTCGGCGGCCGGATCGCCGCCGAGGCGCAGCACGCGGCCGACCCGCACTACCGGGTCATCGGCCTGACCTACCCGGCACTGGTCGCCGCGTACCGGGACCGTCCGCTGGCCGCCGAGGCCGCGCTCGTCGCGCTCCGCCGGGCCGTGCACCCCGTGCTCGCCGCGCCGTCCGACCGCGCCTGGCTGGCGTTCACCACCGGTGAGGTGCTCGCCCGCACCGACCCCGCGGCGGCCGTCGCGGCGCTCGCGGACGCCCGGGACCTCGCCGAGGCGGTCGGCGACCGCTACCTGTCCGGGGTCGCGCGGGCGGCCACGGTCGCCGCCGTCGCGCGGCGCCCCGACCCGGCCGGTGCGCTCGACGAGCTGCTGGCGCTGGCGCGGGACTGGGCCCCGACCGGCGACCGCAGCCACCTGCTCACGGCTCTGCGCAATGCCGTGCCGCTGCTCCTGCGGCTCGACCGGCCCGAGGACGCGGCCGTGCTGCTGGGCGCGGTGACCGCGCCCGACCTGCCCGTGACCTACGGCGTCGAGGCCGACGCGCTGGCCGGGGCCCGGGCCGGGCTCACGGCCGCCCTGGGCGCCCGGCGGCTGGCGGAGCTCGTCGACCTGGGCGCCGACGACGACCTCGGCGCCGCGGTCGACCGGCTGGCGGCGGCCCCGCGCGACACCGCGGCCACGCACGCCGGCGCGGCCCAGGCGACCGCCGCCGCCCCGCCCGCGCCCGCCGCCGCGGCCCCGCGGCGGTCCCCCGCGGCCGCGGCCCCGCGTCAGCCCCGGAGCCGGTAGAACCGGAACAGGTCGTGCTCGACCGGGAGCACCTCGGTCGCGGCGAACCCGGCGTCCCGCGCGTACCCGGCGAGCGTGGCCGGTCGCATCACCGTCCCGGTGCCGACCCCGCCGGGGTGCGACAGCCCGTCCGGCAGGCAGACCCCGAGGGAGAACCCGTAGTACCACCGGTCCAGCGGGCCGGCCGGCGCGGTGAACTCCTCGGCGACCCGCTCGTCGGCGACCAGCACCCAGCCGTCGTCCGCGACCAGGGTCCGCACCGCCGCCAGCACGGCGACCGGGTCGGCGAGGTCGTGCACGCACTCGAGGGCGAGCCCCACGTCGTACCCGTCCGCGGCGCCCTGCCCTGCCAGCGCCGCCGCGTCCGCCGCGACGAACCGCACCCGGTCCTCGACTCCCCGGGCAGCCGCGTGCCGACGGGCCGCCGCGACCGACGCCGGGTCGAGGTCCACCCCGGTGACCTCCGCGTCCTCGTACGCCAGCGCGAGCCCGATCGAGGACCAGCCCTCCCCGCAGCCCACGTCCACGACCCGCGCCCCCGCGCGCAGCCGCCGGTGCAGGTCCGGCAGCGACGCCGCGACCACCCCGGCGAGCCCGTGCAGGAAGAACGGGCGGTTGAGCGCGGCCTGGGCCTCGCGGGCGTCGGCGCCGAGCCGCTCCCAGGAGACCCCGCCGCCCGTGCGGTAGGCCGCGTGCAGGTCGTCCGACACCCGGACGCTCGCGGCGTGCATCCGGCCGAGCGGCGCCAGGTAGGCCGTCGACCCGGGGTCGGCGAGCACCTCGGCGGCCCCGGGCGTGAGCGCGAACGCGTCCCCGGCCACGACGACGTACCCGGCGGCCGCCTGGTGCTCGAGCCACTCGCGGGCGTAGCGCGGGTGGCTGGCCGTGAGCGCGGCGAGCTCGTCGGGGGTGCACGGCCCGTGCTGCGCGAGCGCGCGGTACCAGCCGAGCCGGTCGCCGGCGTGCACGGCGGCGAGCTCCTGGGCGCCGAGGCTCGCGGCGAACACCCGGTCCGCCACCTCGGCGGTGCTCGGGCCGGCGGGCTCGAGCAGGTCGCCGGGTCGGCGCGGGGCGTCGGCGGCTGCGGCCGGCGTCGTGGCGGGCGTGGTCGTGGACATGCGGTCCCCCTCGCGGGTCGGGCCGCCGGCGGGCTCGCCGGCGGGTCCCCACCAGCAGGCACCCCGTGCCTCGCAGCGCCCTCGCAGCGCGCTCGCGCCGGACCCCGCGGCCGCGGTCAGCCCTGGTCCGCGCGGAGCGCCCCCGTGGCCCGGAAGGTGTCGGCGATCTGCTGCGCCTGCGCGGAGACCAGCCGCCGGTACAGGTCGTAGGCGGCGTCGACGCGGGCGGGCAGGTCACCGCGGCTGCGCGCGAGCTGCCAGTCGCGCTTCGCCGCCGCGATGTCCGCGTTGGTGATCACCACCCGCGCGTCGTCCTGTTCCGCCATGGGTCCGAGCATGCGTCCGTTTTGCCCGCTTTGCGATAGTCCAACGGGGTGAACAGGGCGTCTGCCCCGGGTGAACTCCCCGGTGCCGCCGCCCGTTCGGGCCAGCGACGGCCCCGGAGCGCCGCCCCGAGCGCCCCGGGAGCGCCCGCCGGCACCCGGTGCGCCGGCGTTCGTCCTGCGCACCTGGGGGGTCCCCTGGCACGCTGTGCCCAGGAGCGGCGACCAGCCGCCGACCCCGAACGCCCCCGGAGGACTGACGCGCATGAGGATCTGGCCCGGACGCCCCTACCCGCTCGGCGCGACCTACGACGGCAGCGGCACCAACTTCGCGCTGTTCTCCGGGGTCGCCGAGCGGGTGGAGCTCTGCCTGTTCGACGAGGCGGGGAACGAGACGCGGGTGGACCTGCCCGAGGTCGACGCGTTCGTCTGGCACGGCTACGTCCCGTCGTTGCAGCCGGGCACCCGGTACGGCTACCGGGTGCACGGCCCGTACGACCCGTCCCAGGGTCACCGCTGCGACCCGTCCAAGCTGCTGCTCGACCCGTACGCCAAGGCGATCGACGGGCAGATCGACAACGACCCGTCGCTGTACTCGTACACGTTCGGCGCCGAGGACGAGCGGAACACCGACGACTCGGCCGGCCACACGATGACCTCGGTCGTCGTGAACCCGTACTTCGACTGGGGCCACGACCGTCCGCCGCAGCACGAGTACCACGACTCGGTGATCTACGAGGCGCACGTCAAGGGGCTGACCCGGCTGCACCCGGCGGTGCCCGAGGAGATGCGCGGCACGTACTCGGCCCTGGCGCACCCCGCCGTCATCGAGCACCTGACCAACCTCGGCATCACGGCCGTCGAGCTCATGCCGGTGCACCAGTTCGTCAACGACCCGTCGCTGCAGGACCGCGGGCTGTCGAACTACTGGGGCTACAACACCATCGGGTTCTTCGCCCCGCACAACGCCTACGCCGCCTTCGGCAGCACCGGCCAGCAGGTGCAGGAGTTCAAGGCGATGGTCAAGGCGCTGCACGCCGCCGACATCGAGGTCATCCTCGACGTGGTCTACAACCACACGGCCGAGGGCAACCACCTGGGCCCCACCCTGTCGTTCCGCGGCATCGACAACGCGTCGTACTACCGGCTCGTCGACGAGGACCCGGCGCACTACTTCGACACCACCGGCACCGGGAACTCGCTGCTCATGCGGTCCCCGCACGTGCTGCAGCTGATCATGGACTCGCTGCGCTACTGGGTGCAGGACATGCACGTCGACGGGTTCCGGTTCGACCTCGCGGCGACGCTGGCCCGCCAGTTCCACGAGGTCGACCGGCTGAGCGCCTTCTTCGACATCGTGCAGCAGGACCCGGTCATCTCCCAGGTCAAGCTCATCGCCGAGCCGTGGGACCTCGGCGACGGCGGCTACCAGGTCGGCGGGTTCCCGCCCCTGTGGTCGGAGTGGAACGGCCAGTACCGGGACACGGTGCGCGACTTCTGGCGCGGGGAGCCGTCGACGCTGGCGGAGTTCGCCAGCCGGCTGTCGGGCTCCTCGGACCTGTACGAGCACACCGGCCGCCGCCCGATCGCGAGCGTGAACTTCGTCACCGCGCACGACGGCTTCACGCTGGCCGACCTCACCGCGTACAACGAGAAGCACAACGAGGCCAACGGCGAGGACAACCGGGACGGCGAGAGCCACAACCGGTCCTGGAACGGCGGCGTGGAGGGCCCGACCGACGACCCGGAGATCCTGGACCTGCGCGGCCGGCAGCGCCGGAACTTCCTCACCACGCTGCTGCTGTCCCAGGGCGTGCCGATGATCCTGCACGGCGACGAGATGGGCCGGACCCAGCAGGGCAACAACAACGTCTACTGCCAGGACGACGAGCTCTCCTGGCAGAACTGGGACCTCGACGAGCACGACATGGAGCTGCTGGAGTACGCGCGCAAGGTGGTGCACCTGCGCAAGGACCACCCGGTGTTCCGCCGCCGCCGGTTCTTCGCGGGCGCCCCGGAGCGGGGCGGCGAGTCCGACCTGCGCGACATCGCCTGGCTGTCCCCGGCGGGCACGCACATGTCCGACGCGCAGTGGCAGGAGGAGTTCGCCCGGTCCGTGATGGTGTTCCTCAACGGCGACGCGATCGCCGAGCCGGACCTGCGCGGCGAGGAGATCGTCGACGACTCGTTCCTGGTGCTGTTCAACGCGCAGCCCGAGGCGACGTCGTTCACGCTGCCCGACGCCGAGTACGGCGAGACCTGGACCGTCGCCCTCGACAGCGACCACCAGCTCGAGCCGGGCCAGGAGATCGCGCACTCGACCACGATCGAGCTCGCGCACCGGTCGACCGTCGTGCTGTCCCGCCCGCCGATCCAGCAGGTCGACCCGATCACGCAGGCCCCGGCGGTCACCTCGCTGCCCACGGGTGCCGAGCCGCCGGCGCCGACCGGGCTGCCCGGCACCCCCGGCGTGCCGTCCGGCGCACCGGCGCCCGCGCCCGCCGGCGACGCCGACGCCGACCGGAAGCGGGGCAAGTGACCGTCGACCGCGCGACCGAGCCGCGCACCCCGCCCCGGCGGCTGCCCGCGCCGGGGCGTCCGGTGCCCACGTCCACCTACCGGCTCCAGCTCGGCGCGGACCTGACCCTGGACGACGCCGCGGACCTGGTGCCGTACCTGGCCGACCTCGGCGTGACCCACGTGTACCTGTCGCCGATCCTGACCGCGGCGCCGGGCTCCACGCACGGCTACGACGTCGTCGACCACGACGAGGTGTCGCCCGTCCTCGGCGGCGAGCCGGCCCTGCGCCGGCTCGCCGACCGGGCGCACGCGGCCGGCCTCGGCCTGGTGCTCGACATCGTGCCGAACCACATGGCCGTGCCGACCCCCGCGTGGCACAACAAGGCCCTGTGGTCCGTGCTCGCCGAGGGCCCGGACTCGCCGTACGCCTCCTGGTTCGACGTCGACTGGTCCGCCGGCGAGGGCGACGTGCTCATGCCCGTGCTGGGCGACCGGATCGGCGCCGTCCTCGCGTCGGGCGAGATCCGGCTGGAGCACGAGGTCGTCCCGGGCCAGGGCGACGAGCCGCAGCCCGTGCTGCGCTACTACGACCACACGTTCCCGGTCCGCCCGGGCACCGAGGCGCTGCCGCTGGCCGAGCTGCTGGAGCGGCAGCACTACCGGCTGGCGTACTGGCGGGTCGCCGACGAGGAGCTGAACTACCGGCGGTTCTTCGACGTCGGCACCCTCGCGGCCATCCGGGTCGAGGACCCGGCCGTGTTCGACGCGACGCACGCCCTGGTGCTGCGCCTGCTCGACGACAGCGTGCTCGACGGACTGCGCATCGACCACCCGGACGGCCTCGCCGACCCGGGCGGCTACCTGGAGCGGCTGCGCGAGCGGTCCGGCGGCGCGTGGGTCGTGGTGGAGAAGATCCTGCAGGGCGACGAGGAGCTCCCGGCCGACTGGGACACCGCCGGCACCACCGGCTACGAGGCGCTGTGGCGGATCCAGCAGGCGTTCGTCGACCCCGGCGGCGGCGCCCGGCTCGGCGCGCTCATGCACCGGCTGACCGGCGAGTCCTCCGACGCGCTGCCCGAGGTCGTGGACACCGCGAAGCGGGAGATCGTGGACCGCGCGCTGTACGCGGAGGTGTACCGGCTGACCGAGCTCGCCGCGGAGGTCTGCCGCGGCGACCTGCGGCTGCGGGACCACACCTGGCGGTCGCTGCACGACTGCCTGGTCGAGCTGCTCGTCGCGATGGACCGGTACCGCGCCTACGTGGTGCCGGGCCGCACCCCGCACCCGGCGGACGTCGAGGTGCTGGAGCACGCCGCCCGGACCGCCCGCGCCCGGCTGTCCCCCGAGCGCGCCGCCACGATGGACGTGCTGGTGGACCTGCTGCTGGGCCGCGAGGTCGGGAGCGCGGGGCGCACCCGCGAGCCGCAGCGCGACGAGCTCGTCGTGCGGTTCCAGCAGACCTGCGGCGCCGTCATGGCCAAGGGAGTGGAGGACACCGCGTTCTACCGGTGGACCCACCTGGTGTCGCTGACCGAGGTCGGCGGCGAGCCCGAGCGGTTCGCCCTGTCCCCCACCGAGCTGCTCGCCTGGGCCGTGCGCGCCCAGCAGCAGACCCCGCTCGGCATGACCACCCTGTCCACCCACGACACCAAGCGCAGCGAGGACGTCCGGGCCCGGCTCGGCGTGCTGTCCGAGCTGCCGGTCGAGTGGGCGGAGCTGGTCGGGCGGCTCCGCGAGGCCACGGCGTCCTACCGGAGCACGCTGCTGGACGGCCGCGCGGAGAACCTGCTGTGGCAGACCCTGGCCGGGACCTGGACCGCCGAGGGCCCGATCGCGGCCGAGCGGCTCACCGAGTACCTGACCAAGGCCGTGCGCGAGGCCAAGGACCGGACGTCGTGGACCAGCCCGGACGAGGCGTACGAGCGCGCGGTGCTCGACGTCGCGACGCAGGCGCTGGCCGACGAGCGGGTCGGCGGGCTGCTGACGGACTGGGAGCACCGGACCCGCGACGCCGTCCGCGCCGCGACGCTCGGCCAGAAGCTCGTGCAGCTGACGCTGCCGGGGATCGCCGACGTGTACCAGGGCACCGAGGTGCCCGCGGTCGCGCTGGTCGACCCGGACAACCGCCGGCCCGTGGACCACGAGGCGATCGCCGCCCGGCTCGCCCGGCTGGACGAGGGCGCGGGCACCCGCGACCTGGCGGACGAGAAGCTGCTCGTGACCTCCCGGGCCCTGCGGCTGCGCCGGGACCTGCCCGAGGCGTTCGTCGGACCGGGCGCCGGCATCACCCCGCTGCCGCACTCCTCCGGCCACGTGCTCACCTACGCCCGCACCGCCGACGGCGAGCCCCGGGTCGCGGTCGTCGCCACCCGGCTGGCCGCGATGGTCGACCGGCTCGGCGGCTGGGGCGAGCACACCGTCGCCCTGCCGGAGGGCGACTGGCACGACGTGCTCGCCGACCGGCCCGTGGACGGCGGCGTGCAGCCGCTGTCCGACCTGCTCGACCGGCTGCCGGTCGCCCTGCTCGTGAGGAGGACCGACGCGTGACCGAGACCCGCGCCGCCGACCCCGTCCGCACCGTCCGGCCGGGCGAGGTGTGGGCCCCCCGGGCCGGCACCGTCGCCCTGCACCTGCCCGCCGCCGACGACGCAGGCGCCGAGCGCGTCCCGCTCACCGCTCGGGGCGACGGCTGGTGGACCACCGACCGGGACCTGCCGCACGGCACGGACTACGCGTTCGTGCTCGACGGCGGCGACCCGCGCCCCGACCCGCGCGGCCCCTGGGCCCCGGCGGGCGTGCACGGGCCCAGCAGGGTGTTCGACGCGTCCCGGCACGACTGGTCGGACGGCGGCTGGGCCGGGCGCGACGTGCGCGGCGCGGTCGTCTACGAGCTGCACGTCGGGACGTTCACCCCCGAGGGCACGCTGGACGCGGCGACCGGGCGGCTCGACCATCTGGTGTCGACCGGCGTCGAGGTCGTCGAGCTGCTGCCGCTCGCGCCGTTCAACGGCGAGCGCGGCTGGGGCTACGACGGCGTGAGCCTGTACGGCGTGCACGAGCCGTACGGCGGTCCGGCCGCCCTGCAGCGGTTCGTGGACGCCGCGCACGCCGCCGGGCTGGCCGTCTGCCTCGACGTCGTGCACAACCACCTCGGCCCGTCCGGCAACTACCTGGGCGAGTTCGGGCCCTACTTCACCGACGCCCACCACACCCCGTGGGGCGCGGCGATCAACCTGGACGGCGACGGCGCGGGCGAGGTGCGCCGGTGGATCGTGGACAGCGCCCTGCGCTGGCTGCGGGACTTCCACGTGGACGCCCTGCGGCTCGACGCGGTGCACGCGCTGGTCGACGACTCCCCCCGGCACGTGCTGGCGCAGCTGTCCGACGAGGTCGCCGCCCTGGCCGCCGAGGTGGGCCGGCCGCTGTCGCTGATCGCCGAGGTCGACCTCAACGACCCGGTGTCGGTGACCCCGACCGCCGAGGGCGGCTGGGGCATGACCGCGCAGTGGGCCGACGACGTGCACCACGCGCTGCACGCCCTGCTCACCGGCGAGCGGCACGGGTACTACGTCGACTTCGGCAGCCCGGAGACGCTGCGCAAGGCGTACCGCGACGTGTTCGTGCACGACGGCGGCTACTCGACGTTCCGCGAGCGGGACTGGGGCGCCCCGGTCCCGGCCGACCTCGACGGGCACCGGTTCGTCGTGTTCGGCTCCGACCACGACCAGGTCGGCAACCGCGCGCTGGGCGACCGGCCGTCCGACACGCTGGACGACGGCGCGCTGGCCGCGTCCGCCGCGCTGGTGCTGCTGTCCCCGTTCACGCCCATGCTGTTCATGGGCGAGGAGTGGGGCGCCCGGACCCCGTGGATGTACGTCACGGACCACCCGGAGCCCGAGCTGGCCCAGGCGGTCCGCGAGGGCCGGTCCCGGGAGTTCGGCGGCCACGGCTGGGCGGAGATGTACGGCGCCGACGAGGACACCTTCGAGGTGCCGGACCCGCAGGCGCCGGCGACGTTCGAGGCCGGCCGGCTCGACTGGGACGAGCCGACCCTGCCCGGCGGCGAGCGGATGCTCGACTGGTACCGCACGCTCGCGCGGCTGCGCCGCGAGGTCCCGGACCTGGCGTCGGGCGACCGCACCCGCACGGACCTGACCTGGGCCGAGGGCGACGGGGCGGCGGCGCCCGTCGACGGCGCCTGGGCGGACTGGCTGGTGCTGCACCGGGGCGACGCCCGCGTGGTCGTCAACCTCGCCGACGCGGAGCGCACGATCCCGCTGCGCACGGCGGGCGACCTGCGGGTCCTGGCCTCCTGG
>NZ_JAANNB010000148.1 GCF_011603975.1 Cellulomonas sp. IC4_254
CCACCGACTGGTGGGGCTGGGCCGCGCTGCTCGCGTACGCCGCGACCGGCCGCGCGCCGTTCGGCACCCGCCCGCTGGAGGCGGTGCTGGTGCGCACCCGCAGCGGCGACGCCGACCTCGCGGGGCTCGGGCCGGTGACCGCCGGGGCGCTGTGGGACGCCCTCGCCGCCGACCCCGAGGACCGCGCGCAGCCCGACGAGGTGGTGGCGGCGCTCGCGGAGGCGGAGCGCCGGGGCGAGGAGTACGACGACGAGGCGGCCGCCGCGGCGCTCGCGGCCGGGCCGCGCGGTGGCGGTGCGCTGCGCGGCGGCACGGCCGGTGGCACGGTGGCGCTCGGCGCCGTGGGGGCGGCGACCGTCGCGCTGGCCGCCGGGGACGGCACGCCCACCGTGGCGCAGCACGCCGGGACGGGGCCGCTGCCCGCGGGCGCCGTCGCGGCGACCGGCGCGACCGCCGTGCTGGGGCCCGACGGGACCGCCGTGCTCGGGACCGCGGAGGACGGCACGGCCGTGCTGCCCGGCGCGGGCCGGGGCGCACCGGCGCAGGACGGCAGCACGCGCGCGTTCGGCGCGGCCGCCCCCGCGACCGCCCCGCCGTCGGTGCCGCCGCGCACCGCCGCACCGCCCTCGTGGGATGCGACCGGGGAGGACGACCGGTGGGCGACCGGCGAGTCGCCGACGCAGGCCTGGGACACCCGCCCGTACGGCGCGGGCGTCCCGGGCCCGGACGGCGCGACCTACGACAGCGGCGACTACGACGGCGCGGCCCCCGGCGACCACCCGGGGGCGTACCCCGGCGGGTGGCCCGACGGCGAGGACGCCGGCCCGCCGCCCGCGCCCGAGCCGCCGCGGCGCACCGGCACGCTGCTCGCGCTGGCCCTGCTCGTGCTCACCGGCGCCGCCGTGCGGCCCGGCGCCACCCTGCTCGCGCTGGTGCCGCTGGTGCTGCTCGCCCGCACCGTCGGGTCCGTGGCGGACGCCGTCGGCCGGCGGCGGGAGCGGGTCGGCGCGCGGCGGTCGGACGCCCTGCGCGCCGTCGCGTCCAGCCCCTGGCACCTCGTGCGCGCGCTCGTGACCCTGCTGCCGTCGCTGCTCGTGGCCGCGAGCCTCGTGGTCATCCTGCTGGGGGTCGGCTGGTGGCTGGTCGGCTCGGGCGCGGTGGAGGCCGGGCCGCTGCGCGCGGTCGACGACGCGCCGGCCCCGGAGTCCGTCGCGGCGCTGCTGGTCGTGGCGACCGCCGCCGGGCTGGCCGGGCTGTGGTGGGGGCCCGCGGCCCGGACCACACGGGTCGGGGCCCGCTGGCTGCTCGGCGGGGTCGCGCCCGGACGCGGCGGGGCCACCGTCGTCGTGCTGCTCGCGCTGCTCGGCGCCGGGGCGCTGGTGGCGCTCGCGGTCACGGGCACGCTCGTGGACTGGGCGCCGTTCGCGGCGCCGGTGCTGCCGGTCGGCGCCTGACCCGGCACCCGGACCCGCCACCCGAACCTGGCACCCGGGGCCCAGGTCCCGCCCAGGCGCACCCCGTACGCTGGCCGCATGACCGGGACCGCCGACGCGCGCGTGCCTGGTCCGCCGCTGCCCGGACGCGGGTCCCGCCCGGGCCGCGTCCCCCGCGCGGCGCTGCTGCCGCTGCTCACCGCGGTCGCCTCGCTGGTGGCGCTCGCCGGCGCCGGCTGGCTCGGCGCCGTCCGCACCGTCGTGCACCAGTGCGTGACCATCGACGGCCCGCTGGCCGTGCTCGGCGTCCGGCTCGCGGTGCTGCAGGACGCCGCCGACTGCCCCACCGGCGTCGCCCTGACGCCGGGGGCGTCGCACGGCGTGGTCCTCGCGCTCGGGCTGGTGCTCCCCGTCGTCGCGCTGCACGCGGCGCTCGGCGCGCTCGGCCTGGGCCTGGCCGCCCTGCTGCTCCGCGCGGCCGGCACCGCGCGGTCCGTGCTCGGCGCCGTGCTGCACGCCCTGCCGCGCGCGGTCTCCGCCCGCCCGGCCGGCGCCGCGCGCCCCGCACCCGCGACCCGTCCCGGCCACCCGCGCCCGGCCGTCCTGGCCCGCGCCCTGCACCCGCACCGGGGTCCGCCCGCGGCGCTCGCCTGAGCACCCGCAGCAGACCCGACCGAAGGAGCAGGACAGATGAGCACCACCCCGAGCCCGGGCAAGGGCCGGCAGAGCAAGAACGAGCGGCGCGACGCCGCCCGCGAGCAGGCGCGCGCCCTGCGCGAGCAGCAGCTCAAGCGCGACCGGCGCAACCGCGTCCTCGGCATCAGCATGCTGTCCGTCGCGGTCCTCGCGCTGGTGGGCGTCGGCGCCTGGCTGTTCCTGCAGAGCGGCAGCAGCAGCGACGAGGCCCTGCCCGACTACCCCGACACCCCGCTCAGCGAGGTCAGCGACGTGCCGAGCACCGCGCTGCCCGAGGGCGGCATCCCGGTGAGCGCGACGGGCGTGGGCGGGACGGTCGACGACAGCACGACCCGCGTCGACGTCTACCTCGACTACATGTGCCCCGCCTGCGGCGCCTTCGAGGAGGCCAACGGCGAGAACCTGATCTCGCTCGCCGCCGACGGCTCCGCCACCGTCGTCTACCACCCGATCGCGATCCTCAACCGGTTCTCGAACGGCACCGGGTACTCGACCCGCGCGGCCTCCGCGGCGGCGCTCGTCGCCGACGAGGCCCCCGACCAGTTCGCCGCATTCAACGAGCAGCTGTTCGCCGGCCAGCCCGAGGAGAACACCAGCGGCCTGACCAACGCCGAGATCGCCGACATCGCGCGCGAGGCCGGCGTGGCCGACGGCGTCGCGGACAAGATCGCCGACGGCAGCGCGCTGGACCGGTTCGGGCAGTGGGTGACCTCGGCGACCAACGAGGTGACGGCGAACCCGGACCTCGTCAACGAGCAGAACGGCAGCTTCGGCACGCCGACGATCACCATCGACGGCGACGTCTGGACCGAGAACTGGACCGACCCGAACGCGCTGCTGCAGGCGGTCGGCTCCTGACCGGCGCCTGACCTCGCGCACCACCGCGAGGGCCCCGGCGCCCCGGGCACACGTCCGGGGGCCGGGGCCCGCGCGCGTCCGGCCCCGGCACCACCCGGCGGATCGCTGTAGACGCCACGTAGACTCCGGCGGTGCCCTCCCTGCTCGTGGACGTGACCCCGCTGCGCGTCAGCCCCGAGTTCCGCCGGCTCTGGTGGGGGCTGTCGGTCGCGAACCTGGGCGCCCAGCTCACCGTCGTCGCGGTCGGGCTCCAGGTGTACGAGATGACCCGCTCGACGTTCGCCGTCGGCGTCGTCGGGCTGTGCGCGCTGGTCCCGCTGGTGGTGTTCGGGCTGTACGGCGGCGCCATCGTCGACCACGCCGACCGCCGCAAGGTCGCCCTGATCGCCTCCGCGGTGAGCTGGGTCGCCACCGTCGGCCTCGCGGTCCAGGGCTGGTCCGGCAACACCCACGTCGGCGTGCTGTACGCGCTCATCGCCCTGCAGTCCGGCGCCGGCGCCGTGAACAGCCCCGCGCGCTCGGCGATCATCCCGCGCCTGCTCGAGCCGCGGCTGATGCCCGCGGCGAATGCCCTGCAGACCGTCGGCTGGAACGTCGCGCTGACCCTCGGCCCGCTGCTCGGGGCCGGCCTCGTGGCGCTGCTGGACTACGGGATCGTCTACACGCTCGACGCCGTGCTGTTCACGTTCGCGTTCACCGCCCTGCTGCGGCTGCCGCCGATCCTCCCGGAGCCGTCCGGGACCCGGCGGGCGCGCGCCGGGCTGGCGTCCGTGCTCGACGGCCTGCGCTACCTCGGCACCCGGCCGAACGTCCGCATGACGTTCCTGGTCGACCTCGTCGCCATGATCACGTCCTCGCCGCGGGTGCTGTTCCCGGCGGTCGGCCTGGTGTACCTCGGCGGCGGCGAGACCACCGCGGGCGTCCTCACGGCCGCCGTCGCCGCGGGCGCGATGCTCGCGGGCCTGTTCTCCGGCGGCCTGGCGCGGGTGCGCTGGCAGGGGCGGATCATCGTCGTCGCGATCACCGTCTGGGGCCTCGCGGTCGCGGGGTTCGGCGCGGTGCTCGTCGTGGCCGGGCGGTCCGAGCCCGGCCACGTGCTGTGGGCCGCGCTCGCGCTGGCCGTCGTGACCCTCGCCGCAGCGGGCGCCGCCGACGCCGTCAGCGCCGTGTTCCGGCAGACCATCCTGCAGACCGCCACGCCCGACGACATGCGCGGCCGGCTGCAGGGCGTGTTCATCGTGGTCGTCGCCGGCGGGCCCCGGCTCGGCGAGCTGCTGCTCGGCTGGGCGTCGGGCGCGCTCGGCGAGGGCGGGGCGGCCGTCGTCGGTGGCCTCGCCTGCGTCGTGATCCTCTGGGTGCTCGTCCGGGCGCAGCGCGGCTTCTGGCGGTACGACGCGCTCGACCCGCAGCCCTGACGCCCGCGGCCGGGGGTCGCCGGGCGGCGCCGAGGTCCCGGGCGCGGGGGCGGCCGGCCGGTAGGCTGGGCGCCGCGCTCCCGCGGGGGCGCGACGCCTCCTTAGCTCAGCTGGCCAGAGCAGCTGTCTTGTAAACAGCAGGTCGTCGGTTCGAATCCGACAGGGGGCTCCGTCACCGGCCGGCCCGCCCGCTCAGCCCTCCGGCAGCAGCGGGCGCACGACCCGCGCCGGGTTCCCGGCCACGACCACGTCCGGCGGCACGTCCTTCGTCACCACGGACCCCGCGCCGACCACCGAGCGCGCGCCGATGGTCACGCCCGGGCAGACGACCACGCTGCCGCCGAGCCAGACGCCGTCCTCGATCGTGATGGCCGAGACCCGCTCCCAGCCCTGCGGCCGGAGCTCGGGGTCGAGGACGTGCGTCGGCGTGTAGAGCCGCACGCTGGGGCCGATCAGCACGTCCGCGCCGATCCGGATCTCGCCGCCGCCGAGGGTCAGGAAGTCCGCGTTGACGAAGGTCCGGTCGCCGAGGTGCAGCCGGTGCCCGTAGTCGAGGTAGAACGGCGGGCGGAAGTCGACGTCCGCGCCGACGCTGCCCAGCAGGTCGCGGAACAGGGCCTCGGCCGCCGCGCGGTCCTCGTCGTACAGGGCGGTGATCCGGCGGCAGGTCCGCTGCGTGCTGGTGGTGAGCTCCGCCAGCTCGGGGCCGTGCCGGTAGCGGTACCAGTCGCCGGCGACCATCTTGTCGTACTCGGTGCGGCCGTCCGCGAGGGCGGTCGCGAGGTCGAGCTCCACGGGTGCGTCTCCTTCGTCGTGTGCACCGAGTGTCCCAGGCGGGCGCCGCCGCTCGTCTGGGACCTCCCGGCGCGGTGGACCGGTTAGCGCCGGGGGACCGCCGTCGTGCCGCGGACCACCAGCTGGGTCGGCAGCCGCAGGTGCTGGCCGGCGCCCGGGGCGTCGTCCCCGGCCCGCTCGCCCGCGGGCCCCTCGGCGCCGAGCAGGGTGAGCAGCATCCCCACCGCCGCGCGGCCGAGGCCCTGGATCTCCTGCCGGACGGTCGTCAGCGGCGGTGTGGTCGCGGCGGCCTCGGGCACGTCGTCGAACCCGATCACCGACAGGTCGGCCGGCACCCGCACGCCCAGGCGCGCGGCGGCGTCGAGGATGCCCATGGCGGACAGGTCGTTGGCGGCGAACAGCGCGGTGGGCGGGTCGGCGAGCGCCAGCATCGCGGCGGTCGGGGCGTCGGCCGCGTCCCGCCGGTACTCGGCCACGTGCATCAGCGCGGGGTCGACCGGGATGCCCGCCTCGGCGAGCGCCGCCCGGTAGCCGGCCTCGCGCAGCCGGGAGGACTCCAGGTCGGCCCGCCCGCCGAGGAACCCGATCCGCCGGTGGCCGAGGCCGAGCAGGTGCCGGACCGCGAGGACGGCGCCGTGCAGGTTGTCGGAGTCGACGGTCGGCAGGCCGCCCGGACCGGCGTGCGGGTCGACCGCGACCACCGGCACCGAGGTGCCGGCGTGCAGCACGGTGGGGGTGACCAGTACGGCGCCGTCGATGAGGGTGCCGCTGAGCCGCGCCAGGTAGCGGTGCTCCCAGCCCGCGCGGCCGGAGCCGCCGCCGGTGTAGGCGAGCAGCGCGTGCTCGGTGCCGCGCAGGGCGGCGCCGGCGCCCTTGAGGATCTCGGAGCTGAACGGCTCGAACTCCGCGACCAGCACGCCGATGACGCCGGTGCGGTGCGAGCGGAGCCCGCGCGCGACCAGGCTGGACTCGTAGCCGAGCCGGTCGACGACGGCGCGGACGTGCGTCGCGGTGCCGGCGGCGATGCCGTCCCGCTGGTTGATGACCTTGGAGACCGTCGCCACGGAGACCCCGGCCTCGCGGGCGACGTCGGTGATCGTCACCCGCTGTGCCATGGCCCGCAGCATAGTCACTAAAACGTTATCGACAACGGTTGACACGTCATCGCGACGGCTGCCAGAGTCCCTCGTGCAGTCACTGATGACGAGCAGGTCCGCCTCCCGCACAGCCGCGGGGTCGGGCCTCAGCAGCACGGCGCACCGGCGGTCTCCCGCCGACGGCGAACCGGTCCGGCCCCGGCGGGGTGGACCACGGTCAACTCAACGAAGAGGGCAGATCATGAAGGCACGGAAGACGCTGGCGGTCACGGCCGCCGCGGTCGTGGCGGCCATGACCCTGGCCGCCTGCGGCGGCGGCGACTCGGGGTCCGGGGGCGACGAGGGCGGGGACGTCACGATGACGTTCTGGCACAACTCGACGACGGGCGACGGCAAGGCCTACTGGGAGGACACCGTCGCGGCGTTCGAGGAGGCCAACCCGGGCGTCACGATCAACATCCAGTCCATCCAGAACGAGGACATGGACGGCAAGCTCCAGACCGCGCTGAACTCGGGTGACGCCCCGGACATCTTCATGGCGCGCGGCGGCGGCAAGCTCGCCGACGTCGTCGAGGCCGGCCAGGCGATGGACCTGAGCGACGCGCTCACCCAGGAGACCCGCGACGCGCTCGGCGAGGCGTCCCTGGCGGCGTTCTCCGTCGACGGCGGCGTGTACGGCGTCCCGACGGCCGTGCTGCCCGGCGGCATCTACTACAGCAAGGACCTGTTCCAGCAGGCCGGCATCACCGAGACCCCCACGACGGTCGACGAGCTCAGCGCCGCGGTCGACAAGCTCAAGGCCGCGGGCATCCAGCCGATCGCGCTGGGCGCCAAGGACGCCTGGCCGGCCGCGCACTGGTACTACTTCTTCGCCCTGCGCGAGTGCTCGCAGGACACCATGACGCAGGCCGCCAAGGACATGTCCTTCGACGACGAGTGCTGGACGAAGGCGGGCGAGGACCTGCAGGACTTCGCCGGCACGGAGCCGTTCAACGACGGCTACCTCACCACGACGGCCCAGCAGGGCGCCGGTTCCTCCGCCGGCCTCATCGCGAACCACCAGGCCGCGATGGAGCTCATGGGCGCCTGGGACCCGGGCGTCATCGCCTCGCTGACGCCGGACCAGCAGCCGCTGGCCGACCTCGGCTGGTTCCCGTTCCCGGCGGTCGACGGCGGTGACGGCGACGCCACCGCGATGATGGGCGGCGTCGACGGCTTCACCTGCTACGTGGACGCGCCGAAGGAGTGCGCCGACTTCCTCAACTTCATCGCGGAGAAGGACAACCAGGAGGGCTACGCCGAGGCGTTCGTGACCCTGCCGGCCAGCAAGGACGCGCAGTCCGTCGTGACCGACCCCGCCCTGCAGGACGTCCTGGCGGCCTACAACGACGCGGCCTACGTGTCGGTCTGGCTCGACACCCTGTTCGGCCAGAACGTGGGCAACGCGCTGAACACCAGCGTCGTCGAGATGCTCGCCGGCAGCGGCAGCCCCGACAAGATCGTCGAGGCTGTCAACGCCGCGGCGGCCAAGGAGTAGCACGACCATGAGCGACTCGCAGGGCGTGGGCCCGCTGGTCATCTCGTCGCCCGAGGGTCGCTCGGCGGCCGGGGGCGGTGCCGTCGCGGCACCGTCCCCGGCGCCCCGCCCGCGCCGGCGGCGCGGGAGCTGGCGTCAGCGGCTCGAGATCGGCCTCCTGTCCGGGCCGGCCATCCTGGTCTTCCTGGCGTTCGTCATCTTCCCCGTCGTCATGGCGGCGTACTACGGCTTCTTCAAGTGGAAGGGCTTCGGGCCGCCGACCGACTTCGTCGGGCTGGACAACTACGTCGCGATCCTGCAGGACCCGACGTTCCACGACGCGCTCCGGCACAACGCGTTCATCGTCGTGATGTCCCTGGTCCTCCAGGGGCCCGCGGCCGTGATCCTGGCGCTGCTGCTGAACCGCAAGATCCGCGGGCGCTCGCTGATCCGGGTCCTGATCTTCGTGCCCTACGTGATCTCCGAGGTCATCGTCGGGACCGGCTGGAGCCTCATGCTCCAGACCACGGGCGCGGTGAACGACCTGCTCGAGAAGATCGGGCTCGGGTTCCTGACGACCGACTGGCTGTCCGACCCGAAGATCGCCATCTGGTCGCTGATGCTCATCATCACCTGGAAGTACATCGGCTTCGCGGTGATCCTGTTCCTCGCCGGCCTGCAGTCGATCCCCGAGGAGCTGCACGAGGCCGCGGCCA
The DNA here is from genome assembly GCF_011603975.1 of Cellulomonas sp. IC4_254. Taxonomy (GTDB): domain Bacteria; phylum Actinomycetota; class Actinomycetes; order Actinomycetales; family Cellulomonadaceae; genus Cellulomonas. The sequence continues at coordinate 8,527 of NZ_JAANNB010000148.1, forward strand.
TCGACGGCGCCTCCTACTGGCAGGCGCAGCGCTCGATCACGCTGCCGCTGCTCGGCCCGACGATCCGCATCTGGGCGTTCCTGTCGATCATCGGCTCGCTCCAGCTGTTCGACCTCGTCTACATCATCTGGGGGCAGTACGTCTCCGCGACCGCTGGGACGTCGACGATGGCCACCTACATGGTGTCCAACGGGCGCCTGGCCGGGAACTACGGCTTCGGCAACGCCGTCGCGGTCGTGCTGTTCCTGATCTCGCTGGTCATCGCGCTGACCTACCAGCGCTTCGTGCTCCGCCGGGACACCGAGGGCGCGCTCACCGAGAGGAAGAAGTGATGGCCGCCACCGCGCTCCAGGCGCCGCCGCTGCCCGCCTCGCGCCCCGAGCCCCGCCGTCGGCGCGGCCGCTCGCTCGAGCGCGTCAACCCGCTGGTCTACGTCGTCGCGTGGCTGCTCGTCGGCATCTGCATCGGGCCCGTCGCGTACATCGTGCTCGGCGGCCTGCGGACCAACTCGCAGATCACCGTCGACCCGTCCGGCTTCCCGACGACCTGGGAGTTCGGCAACTACGTCGACGTGCTGACCAGCTCGCTGTTCTGGCAGCAGTTCGCGAACTCGGCGATCTGCGGCATCGCGACCACGATCGGCGTCGTGATCCTCGGCGTGATGGCGAGCTTCGTCGTCGCCCGGTACGACTTCCGGGGCCGCGGCGCGATGTACTCGCTGTTCGCGGCGGGCCTGATGTTCCCGATGACGGTCGCGATCACGCCGCTCTACATCATGATCCGGCAGCTCGGGCTGATGAACAGCCTGGCCGGCATCATCCTGCCGCAGATCGCGTTCGCGCTGCCGACGACCATCATCATCCTGGTCCCGTTCCTGCGGGCGATCCCGAAGGAGCTGGAGGAGGCCGCCTCGATCGACGGCGCCAGCCGGCTCGGGTTCTTCTTCCGGATGGTCGTGCCGCTGTCCGTCCCGGGCGTCGTGACGGTCGGCATCCTCGCGTTCGTCGCGAGTTGGAACAGCTACATGCTGCCGCTGTTCATCCTGAACGACGAGGGGCAGTACACGCTGCCGCTGGGCGTCCAGGCGTTCGCCTCGCAGTACTCCGTCGACACCGCCCGGGTGCTGGCGTTCACGTCGCTGTCGATGATCCCCGCGCTGATCTTCTTCTCGCTCTTCGAGCGGCGGATCGTCGGCGGGCTCACCGGCGCCGTCAAGGGCTGAGGCCGGCGGGCGGGG
>NZ_JAANNB010000149.1 GCF_011603975.1 Cellulomonas sp. IC4_254
GTCTCGCCGGTGTCGCCGGACGCCGGGCGGTCGGCGTCGTAGGCGGGCAGGATCATCGTCCCGGAGTCCTGGCCCGGGCCGGTGGGCGCGGGGCGGTCCTGGCTGCTCGGCGGCACCGGGGTCGTCGCGGCCGAGGTGGCGGCACTCCCGGAGACCGCGGTGCGGGGCGTCGCCGCGGTCGGCTCCTCCGTCGTCGACGCGTCCGGCGTCGTCGCGGTCGTGGGGTTCCGCGTCACAGCCCCCGCACCGACCGAGCCGGTCACGACCGGCGCCTGCGCATCGACGACGCCCGTGCCGTCCGTCGCGCCTGCGGCGGCCGCGCCGACCTCCGCGCCGGACGCCGGTGCGACCGGCACCGCGTCCGGTGTCCCGGCCGCCGCCGCACCGGAGCCCGCGCCCGAACCCGCGCCCGACGCCGCCGCGGCCGCCAGCGGCACCGCGTCCGTCCCCGGTGCGGGCACCACGTCGACCCGCCGGCCGCCGGAGGAGCGCCCGGCGCCGCCCTCGGCGTCCTGCCGGGCCTCGGCGGCGTGCTCCTCGCGCTCGGCGATGACGTCCTCCCCCGGCCCGGCGAACGACCCGGCGCGCTGCATGGCCTCGACGCTGCCGGTGAACAGCCGGGCGTCGAGCTGCCCGGTCTCGGTCGGCGGCTCGACGATCGCGTGCGCGCCGGTGCGGGGCCGCCGGGACTGGGCGGGCGCGGGTGCGGCCTCGACGGCCGGCAGCGGGGTGCCCTTCGTCGTCTCGATGCGGGTGCGCGGCAGGCCCTGGGGTGCGCTGCGCTGAAGGTAGGACACGAGGCCCTCGCGCAGGTAGCAGCGCAGGTCGAACAGCGTGGGCGCGTCGACGGCGCTCGCGAGGGCACGGAGCCGGACGACGCCGTTCACCGCGTCGGTGACCTGGAGGATGCCGACGCGGTGGTCCCAGAGGTCGGTGTCGGCGAGCAGCCGGTTGAGCTCGGCGCGCAGCTCGTCCACCGGCACCTGCCAGTCGACGTCGATCTCGACGGTGCCGAGCAGCTCGGCGGCGCGGCGGGTCCAGTTCTCGAACGGCGTCTGCGTGAAGTAGGTGGACGGCAGGATGAGCCGCCGGTCGTCCCAGATGTGCACGACCACGTAGGTGAGGGTGATCTCCTCGATCCGGCCCCACTCCTCCTCGACGATGACGACGTCGTCGACGCGGATGCCGTCGGTGAACGCGATCTGCAGGCCGGCGAACACGTTCGCGAGGGAGCTCTGCGCCGCGAGGCCGGCCACGACGGACAGCAGGCCGGCGGACGCCAGCAGGCTCGCACCGAACGCGGAGACGCCCGGGAACGTGAGCAGCACCGCGGCGATGCCGACGATCGCGAGGACGGCGACCGTGATGCGGCGCAGGAGCTGCACCTGGGTGCGGACCCGGCGGGCGTGCCGGTTGTCCTTGACGTCGACCCGGTAGCGCTGCAGCGCGAGGTCCTCGACCACGAACGCGAGCGTCCCGACGAGCCAGGTGGCGGCGGCGATGAGCGCGATGAGCAGCACGTGTCCGATCGCCCGCATCCACGCCGTCTCCCAGTCGACGTCGGACACGGAGATCGCCAGGGCGACCCACACGGCGATGACGATGAGCACCGCCCGCAGGGGTCGCTTGGACCGCCGTGCCAGGTCGGCGGCGAGGACGGACTTCTTCGCGGCGGTGCGGACGACGGCGCCGATGAGCACCGCGACCAGGAGGGCGACGACGACGGCGCCGGCCACCCAGAGCACGGGGACGAGCACGTCGCGGGCGGTGTCGACGGCCTCCTCGGTCGTCGCGGCCGGCACGGAGGACTGCGTTGCTGCACGGATCACGCGTGCCATCGAACACGCCCGGCCACGCGGTCACCACCCGGAGCCGGGCGTTCCGCCGACCCTGCGCACGACCTGCACACCGCACCGCGCACGGCGCGGCGCACCGCCACGCGCACGGCGCCACGCACCGCCGCGCGCACGGCGCCACGCACCGCCGCGCGCACGGCGCCGCGCACCGCAGCCGCCACGGCACCCGCGCCGCCCCCGCTCAGGTGGTGAGCGCGATGGCGATCAGCAGCATCGTGACCAGGAACCCGACGACGAGGTTCAGCCAGAGGAACGTCCGCCACCCGGCGTTGGCCCGCTCGCAGTCCTCGTCGCGCACGGACCAGAACCGCGCCGTGCTGGCGGCGTAGACGAGCGGCAGCACCGCGGCGAGCCACCCCGGCCACGGCAGGACCAGCAGCACGGCGGCGGCCAGGACGTACGCGACGGTCGCGAGCACCACGGTCGCGTGCGCGCCGAGCACGGTCGCCACCGAGCCGATCCCACCCTCGCGGTCGGCCCGCACGTCCTGCACGGCGCCGAACGCGTGCGACGCCATCCCCCACAGCACGAACGCGACGAGCACCGGCCACACGGACCGGGACCCGAGGTCGGCCCCGACGAGCACGAGCGCGTAGAGCAGCGGCCCGACGAAGTGCATGGCCGACGTGGCCGAGTCGAGGACGGGCCGCTCCTTGAACCGCAGCACCGGGGCGGAGTACGCGACGACCAGGAACACCACGAGCAGCAGCGTCAGCCCGGCGGCGAGCGACCCGACGGCGAGCAGGTAGCCGAGGAACGGCAGCACGGACAGCGCGCTCGCCCACAGGATGCGCCGGTGCACGACCCGCGCGACGGCGGGATCCGCGAGCGCCCCCTCGATGCCGCCCTTGCGGGGGTTGCGCAGGTCGGAGGCGTAGTCGAAGACGTCGTTCACGCCGTACATCAGCAGGTTGTACGGGATCAGGAAGAACAGCGTCCCGATCACGAACGTGAGGTCGACCCGGCCCTCGGTCGCCAGCAGGTAGCCGGCGGCGAACGGGTAGGCGGTGTTGATCCACGAGAACGGCCGGGAGGCCGCGAGCACCTGCCTCACGCGGTGCCCTCCGGGGTCCCGACGGGCCCGGCGGGCGCCCCGGGCGCAGCGGGCGCAGCCGCTCCCCGCCCGGCGGACCGCCGCTCGAGCACGGTCCACAGCACCGGCATCGCCACCGCGGCGACGACGGCGTAGAAGAAGTCCTCCAGCGGAGCCCCCCACAGGTAGACCCCGAGGATCTTGTCGGGGTCGAAGACGTACAGGTCGGCAGCGATCATCAGGGTGTCGAACACCATGGTGAGCACGCACAGCACGAGCGCCGCCCCGACCACCGGGCCGGGGCGCATCCCGCGCAGCACGCGCCAGGACACGACCAGGACGGCGGCGAGCACGAGGACGTTCAGCACGATGTTCGTCACCGGACCGCCTCCCCCGCCGTGCGGGTCCGGCGCGCCGCGAGCGCCCGGTCGATCCCCCGCCACGCGAGCAGGGCGTTGTAGCAGAGCAGCGTGAGGAACACCGCCTCCTCGACCGGGAGGTCCGGGGCCAGCAGCAGGCCCGTCATGTGCGGGCTCTCGCCCCGCGCGAAGATCCCGAGCAGCAGGCCGGCGACGTCCCAGAGCAGGAAGCCGACGACGCCGATCCCGACGCACAGCGCGGCGCGGCGCGGGGCGTCCCAGAACGCGAGGCGCCACCGGCGGTCGATCAGGGCGAGACCCCCCAGCGCGAGCAGCAGCGCACCGAGGTAGGCGAACCGGATCACCGCGCCCCCGCCGGCACGGCGTCGTCGTCGGGCACCCCGCGGGCGGCCACGGCCTCGTCGGCCGCAGCCCGCGCCGCACCCCGCGCCGCGCCGCCGCCGTGCTCGACCCACGCGCCGCGACGCCGCGCGGCGTCGAGGTACCCGGGACGCAGCGGCGTCGGCAGCGGGCTGGGCGAGGTCTCGCCGAGCAGTCGCTTCGCGACGAGCTCCGCGCTGATCAGGCACATGGGCAGGCCGACGCCGGGCACGGTGCCGCCGCCGACGTGCAGCAGGTTCGGCACCCGCGGCGACCGGTCGGCGGGGCGGAACATCGCGCTCTGCCGGAGCGTGTGCTCCATGCCGAGGGCGGTGCCGCGCCACGCGGAGAAGTCCCGCGCGAAGTCGGCGGGGCCGACGACCTTGCGGGTGACGACGCGGGCGCGCAGGTCGGGGACGCCGGCCCAGCGCCCGACCTGGTCGAGGTACCGGTCGGCGTAGGAGTCGAGCTCCGCCGCACCCGCGGGGCCGGCGCCGATCGACGCGTCGGCCGGGAACGGGACCAGCACGAACAGGTTCTCGTGGCCCTCGGGCGCGGCGGACGGGTCGGTGGCCGTGGTACGCGAGACGTACAGCGAGGCGGCGTCGGGGACGCGGAGGTCCTCGGGGCGCGACGACCGCCCCGCGCCGAGGATCGCGTCGAAGTTGCCGGGCCAGTCGCGGGTGAAGAACAGCGAGTGGTGCGCCAGCTCGGGCAGCTCGCCGCGCACGCCCGCCATGACGAGCAGCGCCGAGATCCCGGGGCCGCGGTCCGCCCACCACGACTCGGGCAGCGTGCGGTGCTCGGGGGCGAGCAGCGCGGTCTCGGTGTGGAACAGGTCCGCGCCGGACACGACGACGTCGGCGGGCACGACCTCGCCGGACGCGAGCCGCACGCCGCGCGCGACGCCGGTGCGCCGCGGGTGCCGGGCCGACCGCCCGGCGCCGTCCACCTCGACCGCCACGACCTCCGCGCCGGTCCGGATCGTCACGCCCTGCGCCACCGCGAGCCGCTCGATCGCCTCGATGATCGTGTACATGCCGCCGCGCGGGTACCGGACGCCGTCGACGAGGTCGAGGTGGCTCATCAGCGAGTACAGCGCGGGCACCCGGTACGGCGAGGAGCCGAGGAACACCGCGTGGTAGCCGAGCACCTGGCGCAGCACGGGGTGGTCGGTGGTGGCGGCGACCTTGTCGGCCAGCGTGCGGGTGAGCAGCGAGGCCAGCGTGCCGGAGCGCCGGGCGACGTCGCCGGTGATCGCGCGGTCGGGGCGCTCGAAGGTCGTGTAGAGGAAGTGGTCGAGCGCGGTCCGGTACGCGTCGGTGGACTCCGCGGTGTACCGGCGGAACGCCTCGCCCGCGCCGGGCTCCATCGCCTCGAAGGTCGCCCAGTTCGCCTCGGGGTCCCCGACGACGTCGAACGGCTCGGACGCCGCCCCGGGTCCGCGCGCGGGGTCGGGCTCCGGGAACAGCCGGTAGGCCGGGTCGAGCCGCACGAGGTCGACGTGGTCCTCGACCCGCTCGCCGAGCAGCGCGAAGAAGTGGTCGAACACCTCCGGCATGAAGTACCAGGACGGCCCGGTGTCGAACCGGAACCCGCCGGACTCCCAGGTGCCGGTGCGGCCACCGACCCGGTCGTGCCGCTCCAGCAGCGTGACGTCCGCGCCGCCCCGCGCGAGCAGGGCCGCGGTCGCGAGGCCGCCGATCCCGCCGCCGACCACGACCACCCGACCCGTCACGCCGCACCTCCGTCGTCTCGTCCGTCCCGGGCGTCGCCGCCCGCGTCACCCCGCCCGGCCCGCGACCGCGCCGCGTCCGCCGCCTCGCCGGCCAGCGTCCGCGCGAGCACCGCCACCTTGCGCGGCGTGCTCACCCGCACCCGGGTGGCGAGCACCCGCTCCGGCGGGGTCGCCGCCAGGTCGGCGAGCAGGGTGTCGTACAGCGCCAGCGTCGCCGACACGGCCGCGCGCGCCCGCCGGGGCAGCCGCGGGAGCGCCGCGCGGGCCCGGGCCAGGTCGGCGCCGATCTCGTCGAGGATCGCGGCGAGCTGCCCGTCCGTCGGCCCCTCGGGCCCCACGCCGGGGAAGTAGCAGCGGCCGAGCTCGCCGGAGTCGGCGCCCAGGTCGCGCAGGAAGTTGATCTTCTGGAACGCGGCGCCGAGCGCCCGCGCGCCGTCCACGGTCGGGGCGTCGGGCCGGCGCACCGGCTCCCCCGGCGCCCGGTCGGCGTTGAGGAACACCTGCAGGCACATCAGCCCGACGACCTCCGCGGACCCGTACACGTACCGCAGGTACGACTCGCGGTCGTGCACCCGCACGGTCAGGTCGGCACGCATCGAGGCGAAGAACGGGTCGACCTCGGCCGCCCCGATGCCGGTGCGGCGCGCGGTGCGGGCGAACGCGTGCACCACGAGGTTGGTCGAGTAGCCGGACGCCATCGCCCGGGCGGTCTGCGCCTCGAGCTCGTCGAGCAGCGCCGCGGCGTCGTCGCCGCCACGGGTGTCCACCACCTCGTCGGCGATCCGGACCAGGGCGTAGACGGCCTCGATGTCGCGGCGGGCGCGCGGGCCGAGCAGCCGGGTGCCGAGCCCGAACGAGGTGGAGTAGCCGGCCAGCACGGCGCGGCTCGCCCGGGCGGCGGTGCGGTCGTACAGCGCGGCCGACGCGACCCGGACCGGGAGCCGGGTCGCGGTCACCCGGTCACCCCGGCGGTGGCGTCCACCAGGTCGACCAGGTAGCGGGCCAGCGGCTCGGGCAGCCCCTCGGCGGCGGTCGTGCGCGCGGTCCGCACGGCGTCGGCGCGGACCAGCCGGGCCTCGGCGAGCGCCCCGGACACCTCCATCACGTCCCGCACCCGCGCGGCGTCCGCCTCGGTGAGGTCGGGCCGGCCCACGGTGGCGTCCAGCACCGCGCGCTGGGCGTCGTCGGCGCGGAGGTAGGCGAGCCGCAGCAGCTCGGTCCGCTTGCCCTCGCGCAGGTCCGACAGCACGGACTTCCCGGTGGTGCCGGGATCGCCGAACACGCCGAGCTCGTCGTCGAGCAGCTGGAACGCGACGCCGAACGCCGTGCCGAACCGGTCGAGCACGCCGAGCACGCCGTCGTCGGCGCCCGCCAGGACCGCGCCCGCGGCCAGGGGGGTGCAGCAGGAGTAGACGGAGGTCTTGAGCTCGGCCACGCGCAGCGCGTCCACCGAGGTCGGGCCGTGCAGCGCGCCGGTCACGTCGAGCAGCTCGCCCGCCACGGTCATGTCGACGGCCCGCGCGAGCGACCGGACGACGCGCAGCGCGGTCGCGGGCGGGACGGGGGCGGAGGCGACGAGGTCGAACGCGGCCGCGATGGCGAGGTCGCCGCCGAGCAGACCCGCGGCGAGCACGGGGTCGTCGGCCGCGGGGCCCTCGACGCCGCGGGCCGCGAGGCGCCGGCGGACGGTGCCGGTGACGTTCGGGCGGCCCCGGCGGGTGTCGTCGTGGTCGAGGACGTCGTCGTGCACGAGCATCGCGGTGTGCAGGACCTCCTGCGCCGCGGCGACCGGGGCGACTGCTGCGAGGTCGGTGCCGCCCAGCCCGAGGTAGGCCGCGACCGTCAGCCGCGGCCGCATCAGCCGGCCGCCGCCGATCTGCTCGCCGACCGCGCGCCACAGGGCGGCGTGCTCGGCGGCCAGCTCGCGGGCGCGGGCCCGCCGGGCGGCGGCGTCGTCGACCAGCAGCAGCCGGACCACGGTGACGGCGTCCTCGACGCGGGCGGCGAGGCCGGTGTCCTCCGGGACGGGCGTCGCCGGGACGGTCGTCGTCGCGGTCGACGCGTGCGGACGGCCGCCCGTGCGGGCGCGCGCCGGGGCGTCGGCAACCAGACCGCCGACCCCCTCCGCTCGGGTGCGGGCACTGCGCACGCGTCCTCCCCAGGGCTCGAGTGGATGCTCAGCATACTGAGCATCTCGCGCGCCGCCACCGGAGCGCCGGCCACGGCGCCGGGCCGCCGCGGCCGCTCACCGGCGGCCTTGGTGCACTCTGCCTCATCGGGAGCCGTTCCACGACCCCCCGGGCCCGCGCGCGCCGCGACGCGCGCATGCGAGGACGCCGGCCCAGGAACCCCTCATCGAACACAAACCACCGGATCCGCGCAGAAAGCACCAGCCGGACGCGCTAGGGTGGCGGCATGACGTGGCTGGTCACCGGAGGCGCTGGGTACATCGGCTCGCACGTGGTGCGGGCGTTCGGGCAGGTCGGGATCGGGGCCGTGGTCCTCGACGACCTGTCCTCGGGGCACCGGGGGTTCGTGCCCGACGACGTGCCGTTCGTGCAGGGCTCGATCCTCGACACCGACCTGGTCACCGCGGCGCTCCGCGAGCACGAGGTCACCGGCGTCGTGCACCTCGCGGGGTTCAAGTACGCCGGCGTCTCGGTGCAGCGCCCGCTGCACACCTACGAGCAGAACGTCACCGGCACCGCGCGGCTGCTCGAGGCGATGGCCGCCGCGGACGTCCGGCGGATCGTGTTCTCGTCGAGCGCCGCCGTCTACGGCACGCCCGACGTCGACCTGGTCACCGAGGACACCCCCACCGCCCCCGAGTCGCCCTACGGCGAGTCCAAGCTGATCGGCGAGTGGCTGCTCCGCGACCAGGGCCGGGCGACCGAGCTCGCGCACACCTCGCTGCGGTACTTCAACGTCGTCGGCTCGGGCACCCCGGAGCTGTACGACACCAGCCCGCACAACCTGTTCCCCCTGGTGCTCGACGCGCTGGCCGAGGGCCGCACCCCACGGATCAACGGCGACGACTACGCCACCCCCGACGGGACCTGCGTGCGGGACTACGTGCACGTCGCCGACCTGGCCACCTCGCACGTGGCCGCGGCCCGCGCGCTCGCCGAGGGCCGCGAGCTGCAGCGGGTCTACAACCTGGGCTCCGGGGACGGCGTCTCCGTCCGGGAGATCATGACCGCGATGGCGCAGGGCACCGGCATCGCGTTCGAGCCCGAGGTCGCCCCCAGGCGCCCGGGCGACCCGGCGCGTATCGTCGCGTCCGGCGAGGCCGCGGCCCGGGACCTCGACTGGGTCATGCGGCACACGCTGACCGAGATGGTCGCCAGCGCCTGGGAGGCGCGGCAGGCCCACTGAGGCCCCCGAGACGACCCGGGTCGGAGCGCCCCCTGCGCCGGCCCGGGTCCTCGCGCTCCCGGACCCGAGGCCAGGCCCGGGGGAGTCGGCGGTGCGTCACCGCCCCAGGCGGGACAGCCCCTCGGTGAGCACGTCCTCGGACCCGGCGTAGATGCCCTCGGCGCGCGGCCAGTGCACGACCACGTCGGTGAACCCGAGGTCCGCCGCGCGCTCGACGCCCTCGACCAGCGTCGCGGCCGACTCCAGCGAGAACACCGGCGCCCCGTCGAGGTTGAGGTACAGGTCGGGCACCCGGCCCTCCGGCGCCAGCCGCCCGGCGATCTCCCGCAGCTGGTCCACCTGCTCGGCGAGCCCGGCCCACCACGCCTCCTGCGCCGCGGCCGGGCTCGCGGGCTGCTCGTCGGGCGCGAACACCGGACCGTAGGTGGCCCAGCCCTGCCCGTACCGGGCGGCCAGCGCCATCGTCCGCGGACCGCCGGCCGCGACGACGAACGGGGTCCGCGGCCGGACGATCGTGCCGGGGTGCATCCGCGCGCCGTGCGCCTCGTAGAACGTGCCCTCGTGGTCGGTCACGGGGTGGGTGAGCAGCCGGTCCAGCAGCTCGACGAACTCCTCGAACCGCCGGGTGCGCTCGCCGCGGGTCGGGGCCGGGCCCAGCACGCCGGCGTCGAAGCCCTCGCCGCCCGCGCCGAGCCCGAGCAGGAACCGGCCGCCCGCGATGTCGTCCAGCCCCATCACGTCCTTGGCGAACGGCACCGGGTGCCGGAAGTTCGGCGACGCCACCCAGGTGCCCAGCCGGATCCGCTCGGTGACGGCGGCCGCGGCGGCCAGCAGCGGCACCGTGGCGAACCACGGCTCGTCGGCGAGCGTCCGCCACGCGAGGTGGTCGTACGTCCAGGCGTGGTCGAAACCGAGCTCCTCCGCACGGCGCCAGGTGTGCCGGGCGTCCGCCCAGCGCTGCTGGGGCAGGAGCACCACGCCGAGGCGCGGGCGGGCGGGGCGGGCGGAGG
>NZ_JAANNB010000014.1 GCF_011603975.1 Cellulomonas sp. IC4_254
GGCCCCCTCCCCGTCGACCCCGGCGGGCACCGCGGCGCGGCGCCGCCCGGCGACCTCGTCGAGGACGACCTGCTCGGCGCGCTGCTCCTCGGCACGGACCGCGGTCTCGTGCTTCTCCTGCAGCTTCTCGAGCGTGCGGGTCTGCGTGCGCGCGGCGGACCACGCGGCGTCGGCGGCGTCGACCTCGTCCTGCGCGACGAGCACCTGGGCGCGCCGGTCGACCAGCAGCGCGGACAGCGCGAGCCGGCTGGCGACGACCGCCTGCACGCCCCGGGGGTCGGCCCCCGGGGGGAACACGGCGGAGCCGAGCGCGGCCTCGGTCGCGGTGGCGCGGGCCACGGCGGCGTCCCGGCCGCGGGCGCTGGTCGCGCGCTGGGCGGCGGCCTGCTCCTCGGCGAGGGCCCGCAGGCGCAGCAGCCCGGCCAGGCGGAAGGCGCGGCTCACGGCAGGTCCCCCATCGCGGCGACGAGCGCGGCGAGCCGCGCCCAGGAGTCGGCGGAGGGGGCGCGCTCGTCCATGCCCTGGCGCAGGAAGGCGTCGATGTCGGCGCCGTGCGCGACGGCGGCGTCCACCAGCGGGTTCGACCCGGCGACGTAGGCGCCGACGTCGAGGAGGTCCTGGGCCTGGCGGCGCGCGGCCATCACGCGGCGGAGCCGGGTGGCGACCGCCTTCTGCTCCGGGCCGATCACGCGGGACGCGACGCGGGAGATGGAGGCGAGGGCGTCGACGGACGGGAAGTGCCCCGCGACCGCGAGCGACCGCTCCAGCACGACGTGCCCGTCCAGGATCGAGCGGGCGGCGTCCGCGATCGGCTCGTTGTGGTCGTCGCCGTCCACCAGCACGGTGTAGAGGCCGGTGACCGAGCCGGTCGCGCCGGTGCCCGCGCGCTCCAGCAGCTGGGCGAGCAGCGCGAACGTGCTCGGCGGGTAGCCACGGGTGGCCGGCGGCTCGCCGACGGACAGGCCGATCTCGCGCTGCGCCATGGCGACGCGGGTGAGCGAGTCCATCATCAGCACGACGTCGTCGCCGCGGTCGCGGAACCACTCGGCGATCCGGGTGGCGACGAACGCCGACCGGAGCCGGACCAGCGGCGGCTCGTCCGAGGTGGCGACGACGACCACCGAGCGGGCCAGGCCCTCGGGGCCGAGGTCGTCCTCGAGGAACTCGCGCACCTCGCGGCCGCGCTCGCCGACCAGGGCGATCACGGAGACCTGGGCGTCGGTGCCGCGGGCGATCATCGACAGCAGGGACGACTTGCCGACGCCGGAGCCCGCGAACAGGCCGAGGCGCTGGCCGCGGCCGGCGGTGACGAGGGTGTCGAGCACGCGCACGCCGAGGTCGAGCGGCTGGGCGACCCGGGCGCGGGCCAGCGGGTGCGGGGCGTGCCCGGTGACCTCGGCGTGGCCGACCCCGACCAGCGGACCCTTGCCGTCGATCGGCCGGCCGAGCCCGTCGAGCACCCGGCCGAGCAGGCCGGGACCGACCGGGGCGGTCAGCGCGGTGCCGCGCGGGCGCACCGGCATCCCGGCGCGCAGGCCGTGGGTGGGGCCGAGCGGCATCGCCTGCGCGGAGCCGCGGCCGGTCGCGACGACCTCGGCGGGCACCTCGGTGCCGTCGCCCGGGTCGATGGACACGAGCTCGCCGACGGCCGCACCGGTCCCGGCGACCTCGACGGTCAGGCCGACGACGCCGCGCACGGTGCCGACGCGCTCGGGCCGGGCGGCGCCGAGCGCGGCGCCCCACGCGGGAGTGCGCAGCAGCGCGGCGGCGGGCTCGGCGAGCGCCGGGGCGGCGGGCGCGACGGCCTCGGCGCCGGCGGCCCCGGCGCGCGGGGTCGGCAGCACCGCGGCGGCGGTGGGCGTGCTCATGCGGCGCCGGCCTCCCCCGCGGCGGCCAGCGCCGTGCGGGCGCGGTCGAGCGCCGCGCCGAGGCGCGCGTCGAGGTAGCCGTCGGGGAACTCGCCCACGGCGTCGCCGGGCGCGAGCGCCGGGTCGCCCGTGAGCTCCACGCCGGTCAGGTCGGGCAGGCCGGCCAGCACGTCGCCGCCGGCGGGGGCCCCGCCCGCGAGCGCGGCGCGCACGACCGCGAGGTCGCGCGGGTGCAGCCGGACGGTGTGCACCTCGCGCGCCGGGTCCAGCGCGCGGACCCGGGCCAGCGCCGCGGCCGCGGACGCGGGCGCGTCGGACAGCTCCGCCCCGAGCACGGCGGCGGCCAGGTCCAGCGCGGCGGCGTGCAGGACGTGCTCGGCGGACGCGAGCACCGGGGCGCTGCGGTCGGCCGCGGCCCGGGCGCTCCGGGCCAGCACGGCGAGGGCGTCGGCGTGCTCGGCGGCGCGCCGCGCGTCGGCCTCGGCGCGCTCGCGCTGCACCCGGGTCGCCTCGACCTGGGCGGCGCGGGCGGCCTCGCGGGCGCCCGCGGCGTAGCCGGCCGCGTACCCGGCGGCGTAGCCCTCGGCGCGCGACGGCTCCGCGGTCGCGAGACCGCCCGCCGACGACCCGAACGCCTGGGTGAAGGTGCGGGGCTCAGGAGACATACTCGTCCTCGCCCTCGCGCCGGATCACGATCTGGCCGGACTCCTCGAGGCGGCGGATCGCCTGGACGATGCCGGCGCGCGCCTCCTCGACCTGCGAGAGGCGGACCGGGCCGAGCAGCTCGATCTCCTCCTCGAGGTTCTCCCGGGCGCGCTCGGACAGGTTGCGCAGGATCTTGTCCCGGACCTCGGGCGACGCGCCCTTGAGGGCGACCGACAGCTCGTTGGTCTCGACCTGGCGCAGCACCAGCTGCATCGCGCGGTCCTCGAGCAGCACGATGTCGCCGAAGACGAACATCCGGCTGCGCACCTCGTCGGCCAGCGCCTCGTCGCGGCTCTGCAGCCCCTCGAGGATGAGCTTCTCGGTGGTCGGGTCGGCGCGGTTGATGATCTCGACCAGCGGCTGCACGCCGCCGACGGCCGACAGCTCGTTCGGGGTCAGCACCGTCGAGGCCTTGCGCTGCATCGACTCGGCGATGACCTGGACGACGTCCGGGGACGCCCGCTCCATCAGCGCGATGCGGTGCGCGACCTCGGACTGCTGGTCGGACGGCAGGCCGGCGAGGATGGCCGACGCGTGCTCGGGCCGCAGGTGCGCGAGCACCAGGGCCACGGCCTGCGGGTGCTCGCCGTTCAGCAGCGACAGCACCTGGCGGGCGTCGGCGTGCTGCAGGAACTCGAACGGCTGGCCGGCCATCGAGGTCTGCAGGCGCTCGATCATGCCCGCGGCCTCGTCGCGGCCGAGCGCGCCCTCCAGCAGCTGGGTGGCGTAGCCGAGGCCGCCGTTGACGCTCGGCCCGATGGCCGACGCGGCGTAGAACTCCTCGACGACCTCGTCCGCGACCGTCGCGTCGACGCGCTCCAGCCGCATGATCTCGGCGGTGAGCTCCTCGATCTCGGCGGTCTCCAGCTTGGCCATGACCTTGGCGGCGCGCTCCCGGCCGAGCTGCAGCAGCAGCATGGCGGCCTTCTGGGTGCCCGTGAGCGTGGCGGTGGACATCAGCGCCGCCCGGCGGGGGTCAGCCAGCCGCGCAGGAGGTCCGCGACCTCCTCGGGCTGCTCGTCGGCGAGCGCGGCGATCTCGGCGCGCTTGACGGCGAGGGACTCCTGCGCCGGGTCCAGCTCGGCCGGGCCGGGCAGGGCGGGCGGGATCTCGGGCAGCTCCTCGAGCTCGGCGGCCGGGTCGGGGCCGTCCATCAGGGGCAGCTCGCCGATGTCGAGCGCCTCGCGCTTGCTGCGCCGCGAGCGGCGGGCCAGCACGACCGCGACCACGATCACCAGCAGCAGCAGGGCGCCGGCGATCACGGCCTGCCGGAGCAGGTCGGCGCGGCGGTCGGCCTCGGCCTGGGCGTCGGCGGCCGCGAGGGCCTCCGCCGCGGCGTCGGCGCCGGTGGTGTCGAAGGCCATGGCCTGCACGGCGATGGTGTCGCCGCGGGCCGTGTCGATGCCGGCGGCGGCGGTCAGCGTGGCGGTGAGCTGGTTCAGGTCGATGCCGGCCGCGGCGGTCTGGTCGACCAGCACGGCGAGCGACTGCTTCTCGACGGTGCCCGGCGCCACGGTGGTGACCTCGGTGACCTTGTTCACGGCGTTGCTGACGTCCTCGGTCGTGTTCGTGTACGAGCCGGTGCCGTCGCCCTCGCCCGTGGGGACCGCGATGTTGTCCGGGCCGAGCACGCCGGTGGCGGTGCCGGAGCCCGAGCCGGTGTACTCCTCCGTCGTCGTCGAGGACACGAGCGGCGGGGTGCCCTCGGTCGCCGAGAACTCCTCGGAGGTCCGCTGCGTCTGGTCCTGGTTCAGCGAGGCGGTGACGGTCACGGCGGACTTGCCCGCGCCGACCACCTGGTCCAGCAGCGCCTGCACGGCGCTGGTGACCCGCTGCTCGTAGGCGGAGGTGGCCTCGTCGCCGGTGCCGCCGGTGATCCCGGTGCCGACCTCGGAGAGCACCTTGCCGGTGGAGTCGACCACGGCGACGTCGGTGGCCTTCATGCCCTCGATGCCCGCGGACACCAGGTGCACGATCGCCTCGACCTGGTCGTTGCTCAGCTGGGTGCCGGTCTTGGTGCGCACGAACACCGACGCCGTCGGGTCCTGCTGCTGGGAGACGAACACCGAGTCCTCCGGCAGCGCGAGCTTCACCGTGGCGGCCTCGACGCCGGACATGGCGCCGACCGTCTTGGCGAGCTCGCCCTCCAGGGCGCGGGTGTAGGTGGTCTGCTGCTGGAACTCGCTGGACGTCATCGACATCCCGTCGAGCAGCGAGTAGCCGTCGCCGTCCGCGTTGGCGGGCAGGCCGGCGGCCGCGAGCTTCAGCCGCA
Organism: Cellulomonas sp. IC4_254; assembly: GCF_011603975.1. GTDB lineage: Bacteria > Actinomycetota > Actinomycetes > Actinomycetales > Cellulomonadaceae > Cellulomonas. The sequence goes on from NZ_JAANNB010000014.1 coordinate 4,846, forward strand.
TCGCGTAGAGCTGGTCCTGCGGCACCATCACCGTGCCGCCGCCGTCGGTGAGCTCGTAGGCGACGCCCTCGGCGGACAGCTGGTCGACCACGGCCGACGCGTCGGTCGCGGACAGGCCGGAGAACAGCGGGGCCAGCGTGGGCTTCGAGGCCCACGAGTAGATCGCGAACCCGCCGAGCAGGATCGCGGCGACCGCGATGACCGCGAAGGTCTTCTGCGGCAGCGAGAACTGCTTGACCGCGCCGCTCATGCGGCCGAACAGGGACTTCACCTGGGCGGGCATCAGGCCTGCATCCTCATGATCTCGGTGAACGCGTCGACGGCCTTGTTGCGCACGGCGGCGGTGAGCTCGAGGGCGAGCTTCGCCTCGGACGACGCGACCGTGTAGTCGTGCACGTCGTCGAGGTCGCCGGTGACGGCCTGGACCGCGAGCGCGTTGCTCGTGGACTGGAGCTGCTGGACGTGGTCGACGGCGCCGAGCGCCGCGGCGAACCCGCCGTCGGCGCCGGTGGTGCCGGTCGCGGCGCCGGCGGAGCCGGTCGCCCCGGTCCCCGCGAGGCCGGCGACGTCCGACAGCTCGGACAGGTAGGAGGTGCCGGACACGCCGGACACCCCGCTGACGGGCTGGATGCTCACGAGTTCCGTCCGATCTGCAGCGCCGCCTCGTAGGAGGTCTTCGCGCGGTCCACGACCGCCGCGTTCGCCTGGTAGCCGCGCTGCGCCATGATCAGCTGCGTCATCTGGGAGGCCATGTCGACCTCGGGGTACCGCACGTAGCCGTCCTCGTCCGCGAGCGGGTTGGTCGGCTCGTAGACCACACGGCCCTCGGCGGGGCCGAGCGCGATGCCGGAGACCTGCGCGCCGCCGCCGTTCGCGGTGGGGATCTCCGACGCCACGACGTACTTGGCCTGGTAGGCGGCCTCGGAGGTCGAGGTCGCGTTGTTCATGTTCGCGAGGTTGTCGCTGACCGCGTCGATCCACTTGCGGTACACGGTCATGCCGGTGCTGGCGACGCCGATCGCCCCGAACGTCGTCATCAGGAAGTCCTCATCGCGGTGCGGACGCTGGAGAAGGTGCCGTCGACCGCCTGGGTCGCCAGCTGGTAGCGCAGCTGCGTGTCGACGTTGAGCAGCGTCTCCTCGTCGAGGTTGACGTTGTTGCCGTCGGTGCGCGTGGGCTCGAGGGAGCGGGCCGTGGTGGCCGAGGCGGCGCCGGTGCCGGCGGAGACCGCGCGGGCGAGGGCGTCCTCGAACTGGACCTTCTTGGCGTGGTAGCCGGGGGTCTGGATGTTCGCCACGTTCTCGGCGATGGCGCGCTGGCGCGCGGCCAGGCCGTCGAGCGCGCTGTTGATCGCGACGTAGCTGACGGAGTCGAACATGCCCATGCAGGGTCACCCTCACCCGAGGTTGGTCCTGGTCGGCCTAGTCCGTGGCCTGCTGCGCGAGCGATCCGTGCTCACGCGTCCCATCGGCGGGGAACGGGTCGTGCTGAGGTGTGCGCCCGAGAAATGTCGCGGATCACTCGCGCGGCGGACGCGATTCGAACGGGTTGTCCGAATTTGCCGGAGAATGTCCGGCGGCCTTTGTGGGTGCTGGCACCCAGGCGGTCCCGGGCGCACCCGGGGCCGGCTCAGCCCTCGACGTCGAGGTAGGCCGGGGCCGGGGCCGGGCGGGTGCGCAGGCCGTCGGTCGTGCGCAGCCGGCGGCGGTGCTCGGCGAGCTGGTCGCCCGTGCGGCGCGCGAGGTCGCGCTGGCGCTCGACGAGCGCGGCGGCGCGCGGGGCGAGCGAGGCGGGCAGCGGGCCGAGCCCGCGCGGGGTGCGCCAGGGCGCGGTCAGGGCGACATCGACGGGCTGCGGGTCACCGGCGCGCTGCGCGCCGGCGAGCAGCTCCTCCGCGCGCTCCGCGCCGAGCTCCATCTCGGCGAGGGCGGCCACCCAGGCGGCCTCCCGGCCGGGGCGGCCGGGGTCGGCCGCCTCGCGCTCGGCGCCGTGCTGCCCGGGGCGGGCGTCCGCGTCGAGCGCCGCCGAGGCGGTGCTGCGCTCGACCGGCGCGACCGCCGTGTCAGCCGACACCGAGCACCCCGGAGCCGGTCCCGGCCTCGTCGAAGGCGGGCGCCCGGCGCTGGGTCGGCACGTCGTTGGCGACGGTCTGCGCGGCCTCGCGCCAGGCGTCGGCCAGCGGCGCGACCAGCCCGCGGCAGGAGGCGGCGCGGTCGGCGTCGCCCGCCACGCTCGCGCCGATCATCTCCGAGAGCAGGAACGTGTAGACCGACAGCAGGCGGTCCCCGCCGTCCCACTCGGCCACGTTCAGGTTCGCGATGAACTCCGCGACGATCTCCTGCGCGTGGGCCAGCTGCTGGGTCCCCGTGGCGCGGTCGCCCGCGCGCAGCGCGACCTCGGCCCGCTCCAGGTCGAGGAGCAGCCGGTCGTAGAGCATGGTGAGGAGCTTCGCCGGCCCCGCGGTCGCGACCGCGTCGGCGAGGAACCGGGTCCGGGCGTCGTACACGGCGGTCCTTTCGGCAGGGCTCGGGTCAGTCGGAGGAGCCCGAGAGCTGCGAGAGCTGGGTGGTGAGGTAGTCGGACTGGGAGTTCAGGTTCGACAGCTGGACCTCCATCGCCGCGTACATCGTGGTCAGCGAGGCGCGGCGCGCCTCCAGCCGGATGTCCCAGTCGGCGATGCGGTCGGTCAGGTCCTTGACCTCGCTGTCGTAGCTCTGCACCTGCAGGGTCAGCGTGCCCTTGGCGGAGTCGGAGGCGACCTCGCCGATCTTCTGCAGCGAGCCGGCGACGCCCTGGACGGCCTTGCTCACCGCGTCGGGGTCGTTGGTCAGCGCGGTCTGGAACGCGGTCGCGTCGAACGCGAACGTGCCGTCCTTGCCCAGCGTGATGCCGATGCCCGCCAGCGAGGTGTTGTTCGCGGAGTTCGACCCGGCCGCGAGCAGCGACTGCTGCAGGGAGCGGATGGTGGCGTTCCCGGAGAACAGGCCGGCGGTGAGGATCGAGGTGCCCTCGTCGTTCGTGCTGGTCTTGCTCGTCGTGTAGGACGTGATGTCGCCCAGCACGGCGTTGAGGTTGTTCACCAGCCCCTGCGCCAGCGCCGCGAGCTTGGAGTCGTCCCGGGTCACGTCGACGGTGACGGGGTCGGTGGTCTTCGCGGTCACCGTGACGTTGACGCCGGTGACCAGGTTCTCGAAGACGTTCTTGGACGAGGTGACCTTCTGCTCGGCGCCGGTGCCGGGCCACAGCACGATCTCGGCGTCGGACGCCTCGCGGATCGCCTTGGACCCCAGCGTCGCGCCGTCGGCCGCGTTGTCCACGGCGAGGCTGAAGGTGTTCTCCTTGCCGGTCTCGGTGCCGGTGAGCTGCAGCCGGTACTCCGGCGCGGCGGCGGTGCCGACGTTGAGGGCGGACGCCTTGACGCCCGTGCCCTCGGCGTTGAAGGCGGCGACGATGTCGCCGATGTTGCTGCTCAGCGCCTTCACCGACACGGTCTCGCCGTCGGCGCCGGTCAGCGTGAAGGTCGGGGTGTCCGACGAGTAGCCCGTCGGCAGCGTGTAGAGCGTCGACTGCGAGGCCGCGACCGAGTCGACGCGGAACGAGACGCTCGACGGGCGCGCGTCGGAGGTGGTCGTCGCGGTGACGGACTCCGCGGAGGACTTCGCCTTCACGGCCTCCCAGGACGACGCGGTCGCGGCGGACTTCGCCGCCGCCGTCAGGGAGGCGACCTTGGCGTTCAGCGCCTGCAGCGCGGAGGACTGCGACGACAGCGTGCTCTTCTTCTTCGCGAGCAGCGTCTGCTGGTTGGCCTCCAGCGCGATGGTGGAGTCGATCAGGTCTGCCGTGGGGAAGTTGCTGATCAGCCCGGTGCTGAAGGTGATGCCGGCCATCGGGGGGTGTCCTCCTGGTGCGGGGTCCTGCGGGTGCCCCCGGGATCGGGGCCGAGATGCGAGACGGGCGGTGGTGGACGGTGCGTCCACCACCGCCCGCGTCGGTCGTGCTGGTCCTGCTCGACGTGCGTCCTCGGCGGGACGCCGGCCCCGGCCCGCGCACCGCGAGGTGCGGCGGGCCGGAGCCGGACGGCTCACTGGAGGAGCTGGAGCACGCTCTGCGGGATCGACTTGGCCTGCGCGAGCATCGCCGTGCCGGCCTGCGAGAGGATCTGCGCCCGGGTGAACGAGACCATCTCGGACGCCATGTCGGTGTCGCGGATCCGGCTCTCCGAGGAGGTCAGGTTCTCGACCGCCACGTTGAGGTTGTTGATGGTGTGGTCGAAGCGGTTCTGGACCGCACCGAGCTGCGAGCGCACCTTCGAGACGTCGGTGATCGCGGCGTCGATCTTGTCGATCGCCTCGGTGGCACCGGACTTCTGGCTGAAGACCGGGGACGCCGCGGCGACCTCGGACGCGGTCGCCGTGGCGGCCGGGGTGGCGCCCGTGAAGGACACGCCGGTGGTGCCGGCGGCCGCCACGGTCACGGAGGTGCCGAACACCTTCGCCGCCGCCGCGGTGATCGCCGCGAGGGCGCCGGCCGCGTCGGTGACACCGGCGTAGTCCACCGAGGCCAGGTCGAAGGACTTGGAGCCGACGGTCACGGTGCCGTTGAGGGCCTTGAGGGCCTCCAGGTCCGTGGTGTCCGCGGTGACGGCGACCGAACCGGCGGTGCCGGCGACGGCGTTGGTCACGACGGCCGTGCTGGCGTCGCTGGCGACCTTGGTCACGTCGATGCCGTTGACGTCCAGGCCCGTGGCGGACAGGCCGCCGGTGCGCTTGAGGTCGACGGTGATCTTGTCCTGGTCGGACGTGTTGGCGCCGACCTGGAACGTGCCCGAGTAGTTGCCGTCCAGCAGCTTGGTGCCGTTGAACTGCGTGGTGTCGGAGATGCGGGTCAGCTCGGTCTTGAGCTGGTCCATCTCGTCCTGGATGTTGCCCTTGGCGGTCTCGGAGAGGCCGCCGTCGTTCGCCGCCTGCACGGACAGGGTCCGCATGCGCTGCAGGATCGAGTGCGTCTCGGTGAGCGCGCCCTCAGCGGTCTGGACGACGGAGATGCCGTCCTGGGCGTTGCGCACGGCCTGCTTGGTGCCGCCGATCTGGGCACGCAGGCCCTCGGAGATCGCCAGACCAGCAGCGTCGTCCGCCGCGCGGTTGATGCGCAGGCCGCTCGACAGCTTCTCGAGCGACTTGCTCAGGTCGTTCTGCGTGTTGGACAGGTTGCGGTACGAGTTCAGCGCCGCGATGTTCTGGTTGATCGAGAGAGCCATGATGGTTCTTCCTCCGTGAGTGGGCTCAAGGGCGGCCCTTCCGTGGGCACACCCTGGTCATCGGACGCTCGTCGCGACCCCTGAGGAGTTTTTCCCGCGACTTGTCCGAGGTCGGTTCAGACCGCGGCGCCGACGAGGCCGGGCGCGACGATCTGCAGCTCGGCGAGGACCTCGGCCTCGTCGGCCGGGTCCACGTGCGCGAGGGCGTCCTCGAGCCCGGCCAGGCCGCGCTCGTCGCCGTACGCGCTGTGGGCCAGGGCGCCGGCGACGGCGCGCTGCCGGGGGTGGCCGTGCGCGTCCAGCGCGATCCGCACGAGCGGGCACGCCTCGCCCTGGCCGGCGGCGCGCAGGTGGGCGGACCAGTCGGCGGCCTCCTCCAGCGACATCGTGGGCGCGAGGTGGGCGGCGCCGGCCGCCACCGCCGGGTCGGCCGGGCGCGCGCCGCGCATCCAGCGCAGGAACGTCCGGGCCTCGGCCGTCGCGTCCATCGCGCACCACGTGACGTACTGCCGCCACATCGGCTCGGGCATCTCGGCGAGCAGCCGCCGGCCCTCGTCCTCGGTCAGCAGCCGCACCAGTCCGCCGGCCGCGCCGGGCGCGACGCCGTGCCGGATCGCGTCCAGCGCCGCAAGCACCGCCCGCCGGCGGTCGCCCGTGACGGTGTGCGCCCAGAGCTCGGTGGTCACCAGGGCCGCCCGGTCGACCCGCTCGCCGTAGCCGTTGACCGTGGTCGTCGGGATGCGCTCGAGCGCGGCGAGGGCGCCCGCGGCGTCCCCGCGCTCGGCCAGCACCTGGGCGCGGGTCGCCAGCGCGAACGCCGGGTTGTCGTCGTGGGCCTCCCAGACGGCGAGCCAGCGGTCCGCCGCGGCGTCGTCGCCCAGCGCGACGCCGGCGAGGTAGACGGAGCGCGCGAGGAGCACGGCGTTGCGCGGGGAGGCGAACCCGGCGGCGCGCAGCGCGTCCGCCTCGGCGAGCGCGCCGGCGTGGTCCCCGGACATCTGCAGCGACCGCGCGAGGTCGACCCGGTGCAGCTCGAGCGCGAGGGCGTCGCCGGCCTCCCGCGCCGCGGCGACCTGCGCGCGGGCGAGCTCGACGTTCCGGGTGCCCTTGCCCTTCTCCGCGACGACGTCGGGCCGGTAGCCGCTGTGCCGCAGCTCGATGCCCGCCGCCGGGCGCTGGACGTCGGCGGGGCGACCCGTCGCGAGCAGCACGGGCTGCTCGTGCAGCCGGCCCGCCCAGGTGTGCAGGTCCCGCCGGAACACGCGGGAGCCGGCCAGCACCGTGTCGGCGGGGCCGAGCCCGAGCGGCAGCGCCGGCCCGGCGGCCAGGTTCCGGATCAGCACCGTGTGCGCCACGCCGCCGTCGCGGCCGAGCGCCGCGCGGAACGCCTCGGGGTCGCCCGTCACCTCCTCGTCGGCGTCGACCGACAGCACCCAGTCACCGGTGGCGTGGGCCAGCGCGCGGTTCCGCGCGGCACCGAAGTCGTCGTCCCAGTGGCCCTCGACCACGACCGCGCCGTGCCGGCGGGCGATCGCGACCGTCGCGTCGGTGGAGCCGGTGTCGTAGACGACCACCTCGTCGGCCCAGGCGACGGACGCGAGGCAGCCGTCGAGCACGGCCTCCTCGTTCTTCACGATCAGGACGGCGGAGACGGTGGGGCGTGCGGGCATGACGTTCCTCCGGTCGGGTGACTGCCCTGCCGATCGGCGCGGGCCGGCGGCTCCTGAGCCGTTTCCCCGCGGCACGCCCGGGGGCGCGGCCGGCGGCGGGCCCGGGGCTCCCGGCGCGCCGGGCCGGGACGCGCGGAGGGCGCCGCCCGCGGTTCGCGGACGGCGCCCTCTCGACGCTGTGAACGTGCTGCTGCGTGCCGGCGGACCGGCGGCGGTCTCAGACCGCGGCGGTGGTGATGCGGTCCGAGCCCTCGAACGGCGTGGGGACCGAGCGGGCCTCCTCCGCGCGGTGGCCGGCGGCCGTCATCGCGGCGCGCGAGGCGACCGCGGCGAAGTACGTGCGGCGGCGGCGCTCGGCGACGCCGTCCGGACGCTCGGCGACCGGGACCATCTCGGGGTCGAGGCTGGCGTTCAGGCCGTCGCGCATGAGGGCCAGGCCCTCGGTGCGCAGCTGGCTGATCCGGGACTGGGTGACGCCCAGCTCGTCGGCCAGCTCGGCGACCGACCGGTCCTGCAGGAACAGGCCCTCGATGACGGTGCGCAGCCGGTCGGGCAGCGTGTCGACCGCGGCGCGCAGGTAGCGCAGCCGCTCGCCGATGAGGACGTTGTCCTCCGGGCCGGGCGCCTCGTCGCGGACCAGGTCGGCGACCGGGTGCACGGTGGCGTCCATCGACAGCACGCGGCGCTCCGCGTCCTGGCGGGCCTGGTCGACCGCGGCGAGGTCGGTGCCGAGGTGGCTCGCCAGCTCCTCGCGGGTGGGCGTGCGGCCCAGGGTCGCGGTGAGGCGGTCGCTCGCGGCGGACAGCTCGCGGGCGCGGTGCCGGGCGCCCCGGGACGCCCAGTCCATCGAGCGCAGCTCGTCGATCAGGGCGCCGCGGATGCGCAGCGCGGCGTAGCGGGCGAACGGGACGCCCGTCTCCGGGTCGTACGCGCGGGCGGCGAGCACCAGCGCGAGGTGGCCGGCGGACACGAGGTCCTCGCGGCTGACGGTGGCGGGGACCCGGGAGAGGACCTCGCTCACGTGGTACCCCACGATGGGCATGTGCGCGACGACGAGGTCGTCGGCGGCGGGGGTGGCTGCAGAGCTGTTCACGGTCCGGTTCTCGGCGGGGGTGAAACCCGCCTTGAGCCTTTGTTCTGAAGTTCCTGAGGACCCGATCTATGCGACTTCCGAGGCCATTTCGGACGTACCGGAAAGACAAAACGGACATCCGCCGACATAGCTCCGGGCAGAGTTGAGGAGTTGTGACACACGTCACACCCGGGACATCGCTGTCCCGTCAGGGACGGGCACTGACCAGTCAGTTCAACGACGTGCCCGCGGACGCGGGCGACCGGGTGACCACGAGGTGTCCGGTTTCGCTCAGGACCCCCGCCCCCGTCCCGATAGGAGGGGCATCACGCCGCGGCCGGCACCCCGCGCCGGGCGTCCCGACCGCACCACCGCTGCTTCGAAGGGGGGCACGCCCGATGGCCCTGAGCCAGCTGTCCGACGTCCTGTGGACCGAGCGCCGACTGCTCGAGCTGCTGCTGTTCAAGCTCGAGGAGGAGCAGCTCGTGCTCACGAGCGGGCGCACGCGGTGGCTGGCGCACGCCACGCGGGAGGTCGAGACCGTCCTGGAGCAGATCCGGGACGCCGAGCTCGGCCGCTCCGCCGAGGCCGACGCGGTCGCCCTGGAGCTCGGCCTGGAGCCGGGCGCCACGCTGCGCACGCTCGCCGAGCACGCCCCCAGCCCGTGGGACGACCTGCTGCACGCGCACCGCGACGCCTTCGTGCAGCTCACCACCGAGATCGGCCTGCTCGCCGACGGCAACCGCGAGCTGCTCGCGATGTCGCACCGCGCGACGCAGGAGACGCTCATGTCCCTGCAGGAGTCGGTGCAGACCTACGACCCGCAGGGCCACACGACGGCCGAGGCCGACCGCAGCGCGCAGCTGCTCGACCGGTCCTTCTGACCGGCGACCACCCGACACGACCCGAAGCACCCGAGGAAGAGGACCCGTTGAGCACCTTCTCCGGACTGGGCACCGCCCTCAGCTCCCTGATCGCGCAGCGCCAGGCGCTCGAGGTCTCGGGGCAGAACATCGCGAACGCGAACACCGTCGGGTACACCCGGCAGCGCGCCGCGATGGCCTCCCTGCCCGCCGCCACCGTGCCGTCGATGTTCTCCACCAGCAACGGCGTCGGCATCGGCACCGCGGTCACCGGCATCGACCGGCTCGGGGACGCGTTCCTGGACGCCCGCGTCCGCAACGAGACCTCCGGCGCCTCCCGCCTCGCCGCGGTGGCGACCGAGTACAAGACGCTCGAGACCACGATCGGCGAGCCGTCCGCCACGGGCTTCTCCAAGGACCTGTCGAGCTTCTGGAGCTCCTGGTCCGACGTGGTCAACGACCCGACCTCCGACTCCGCGCGCTCCGTGCTGCTGCAGCGCGGCAAGGCCGTCGCCGACCGGCTGTCGACCATGCACCAGGACATCGGCACCCAGTGGCAGCAGGCGCTGACCACCACGTCGGCCCTGGTGACCCAGGTCAACACCACCGCGGCCAACGTCGCGGACCTCAACACCCGGATCCTCGCGATCACCAACGCGGGCGGCTCCGCCAACGAGCTGATGGACCAGCGCGACCTGCTCGTCACCCAGCTGTCCGGCCTGGTCGGCGCCTCCGCCCGGACCCGCGACGACGGCACGGTCGACGTCATGGTGGCCGGCAACGCGCTCGTCTCCGGCAGCTCCGCGAACGAGCTGGCCCTGTCCTCGGACAGCCCCGCCTCGCTCGGCGACGCGATGGCGGCCGGCGCGCCGGCCGTGTCGATCGTGTGGGCCCGCAACGGCAACGCGTCGGGCATCGAGGGCGGCCGCGTCGCCGGCCTGCTCACCACGCTCGCCCCGCAGAGCAGCGGCGGGGTGCTCACCAGCGCCGCCGCCGCGGTCGACGAGGTGGCCACCAAGGTCGCCACCACGGTCAACGCGATCCACACCACCGGCTACACGGTCGCCGGCTACGGCACCGGGACCACCGGCGGCGACTTCTTCACGTTCGACCCCGCGAACCCGGCGCGCAGCCTGGCCGTCGCGATCACCGACCCCGACGGCATCGCCGTGGCCGGGGACGGCAAGGGCGCGCACGACTCCAGCGTCGGCCGGCAGATCGCCGCCCTCGCGGGCTCGACCTCCGGCGCGGACGCGGCCTGGTCCGCCTTCGTCGTGGACCTCGGCGTCCAGTCGGCCAGCGCCGCCTCGCGCGCCACCGTCGCCGAGGCCGCCCGGTCGACCGCCTCGGCCGCGCAGCTCGCGCAGACCTCCGTCGACACCGACGAGGAGACCGTCAACATGCTCGCGTTCCAGCGGGCCTACGAGGGGGCGGCCCGCGTGCTCACGGCCGTGGACGAGATGCTCGACACGCTGATCAACCGGACGGGGGTGGTGGGTCGATGACCTCGATCGGCCGCGTCACGCACTTCACGGTGCGGAACTCGACGCTCAACAACGTGCAGGCCAACCTGCAGAAGATGGCGGACCTGCAGGCGCAGATGTCCTCCGGCAAGAAGATCAACGCCGCGTCCGACGACCCGTCCGGCACCGCGGACGTGCTCCGCCTGCAGGGCGAGCAGCGCCAGCTGGCGCAGTACGACCGCAACGCCGCCGACGGCGAGGCGTGGCTCACCACGATCAACGACGCGCTCTCCACGTCGCTGTCCACGCTCCGCAAGGCGCGGGACCTCACGGTCCAGGGCGGCAACGGGGCGCTCGGCCTGAACTCGCGGGTCGCGCTCGCCCAGGAGATCGAGGGCCTGAAGGACAACCTGCTGGCCCAGGCGAACACCACGTACCTCGGTCGCTCCGTGTTCGCGGGCACCACCGCGGGCGCGGCGTTCACCGACGGCTCCGACCCCGCCACGGCGTACGCGTTCTCCGGCGCGGACGTCGACGGCACCGTGACCCGCACCGTCGCGAGCGGCACGGTCATCCGGGTCGACTCCTCCGGGTCGGCCGTGTTCGGCGAGGGCGCGGACTCCGTGTTCGCGCTGCTCGACTCCATCTCCGCCACGCTCCGTGCCGGCGGGGACCCGTCCGACCAGCTCGACGCCATCGACGGGCACCTCGACGCGATGACGACCGAGATCGCCTCGGTCGGCGCCCGGCAGAACCAGGTCGACGCCGCCCAGGACCTCATCTCGCAGAGCAAGCTGACCGCCACCACGCGGCTCAGCGCGGTCCAGGACATCGACCTCGCCCAGATCATCCTGGACCTCGGTGCGCAGGAGGTCGCCTACAAGGGCGCCCTCGCCGCGGGCGCCAAGGTCCTCCAGCCGACCCTCCTGGACTTCCTCCGATGACCGCTGAGCTCGCCGACGCCCCGCGTCGCACCCACCTGCCCGAGCACCTGCACCTGCGCGCGCCCATGCCGGGCCTCGCCGGGTACGAGGACTTCACGCTCACCCCGCTCGACGACGCCGGCGTGCTGTACGCGCTGCGCGCCGAGCCCGCGGGCGCCCGCCCGGTCCGGCTGTTCGTCGTCGACCCCGACGCGTTCTTCCCGGACTACGACCCCGCGATCGCGGGCGACGTGCTCGCCTCGATCGGCGCCGACGCGGAGCACGCCGTGCGCCTCGTCGTCGTGCGCCCCGCCGACGGCGGCGAGCCGCCGACCGCGAACCTGCTCGCCCCGCTGGTCGTCGACCCGGCGAGCGGCGCGGCCGTGCAGACCGTGCTCACCGAGGACTGGCCGCTGCGGGCCCCGCTCGCACCGGCCGCCTGACCGCTCCCCTCCCCCACCCGCCGACCGACCCGACCTGGAGTCCGTGATGACCTCGACCCTCGGCGCCGACGCCGGGTCCCCGCGCGCCGCGAGCGGCAGCCCGATCCCGATCGGCGGCGGCGAGACCACGGTGCTGCGGCAGCCCGTCGTGCACCACGACCGCTCCGTGTACGGCTACGCCGTGCGGGTCCTGGTCAGCGGGCCGACCGGCGCCTCCCTGCCCGACGAGAGCACCGAGACCGCCGTCGAGACCGCCTACCGGCGCCTCGACCTGGCGGGGCTCGCCGGCGACAAGCCGGTGCTGCTGCGGGCGACCGCCGGGCTGCTCGCCGGCACCGCGGCGGTCTGGTACGACGCCGACCGGCTGATGCTCGAGATCACCCCGTCGCTCGCCCGGCGCCCCGACGTCGACGAGCTGCTCGCCGCCGCCACCGCCCGCGGCAGCCGGCTCGCGCTCGCCGACTACGACGGCTCCCTCGCCCAGGACCGGCTGCTGGAGCGGGTGTCGATCGTCAAGGTCGACCTGCAGCGCGGCGCCGACCACTGCGCCGAGCTCGTCGCCCGCGCGCACGCCGCCGGCGCGACCGTCGTCGCGGAGCACACCGACACCACGGAGCGGCTCGAGACCGCCCAGACCATCGGCGCCGACCTGCTCCAGGGCCCGATGTTCCACCGCGACCCCCCGGTCACCCGCCGGTCGTTCTCCGCCGGCGAGCTGCAGTGCCTCGAGCTGCTGCGCGTGCTGTCCGAGGAGCAGGTCGACCAGCAGACCGTCGTGCGGACCGTCGCCTCCGACCCCGAGCTGTCCATGCGGGTGCTGCACCTGGTGAACTCGTCGGCGTTCGGGCTGCGGCGCGAGATCGACTCCGTGCTGCAGGCCGTCGTCCTGGTCGGCCCGCGGCAGCTGCACGCGCTGGCCATCGCGTCGCTCATCGACGCCAAGCCCGCGTCGGTCGGCACCCTGTGGTCGATCCTGACCCGGGCCATGACCTGCCACGCGATCGCCGGGGACGACGCCGCGTACACGGTCGGCCTGCTGTCCGCCGTGGCCGCCCAGCAGGGCATCGACCTCACCGAGCTCGTGTCCCGCACCGGCGTCTCCGACGCGCTCGGCGCGGCGCTGCTGCGCCGCGAGGGCCGGCTGGGCCAGGTGCTCGCGGCCGTGCTCGCGCACGAGGAGAACGACACCGCGGCCGTCGCCGCCACCGGCCTGGAGCCGTGGGACGTCGCGCACGCCTACCTCGCCGCGGTCCCCAGCGCCCTGGCGACCGCCACGGCGCTCGCGTTCGGCGAGTAGGCCGGCGCGTCCCGGGCACGGCGCGAGCACATAGGGTGAGGGCCGTGCCGTCGTTCATCCACCTCGCCCTGCGCCCGGAGAGCCGCAAGCCCGCCCCGGAGCCGGTCCCGGTGAGCATGCGGCCCGTGTTCCTGGTGGGCATCGCCGCGTGGCTGGTGGCCCTCGTGGTCGCGGTCGTGCTGTGGCTGACCGACGCCGCCGGCCCGCACGGGGTGTGGGCGTGCGCCACGGGCGCCGCCCTGGGCGCGCTGGGCCTCGCCTGGACCCGCCGCCGCCCCGGCCGCTAGCCGGAGATCTCGCCGAGCGGGCAGTCCCTGTCCCCTCGCGGCCGCCGGAGGGGACGTCTACTGCCCGCTCGGCGCGGTCTCGGCCGCGCGGGCGGCGGCGGCGCGGGCGCGGGTGCCGGCGGTGGCGTGCTCGGACCAGCGCGGGACGAACGCGGCCAGGGCGCCGGCCGCCAGCACGCCCGCCGCGCCCATCGTGACGATGCCCGCGGCCAGGCTGCCCGCGGCCGCGACCGCCGAGACGACCAGCGGCCCGGCGGCGGCGCCGGAGTCCTGGAACACCCGCCACACCCCGAGGAACTGCGCGCGGGCGTCCGGCGGCGCGACGTCGGCGCCGAGGGTCATGAGGATGCCGGAGCCGATGCCGTTCCCCAGGCCCATGACCATCGCCACGACGGACAGCCCGGCCAGCGTGGACGTCAGCGGCAGCACCGCGATCGCCGCGCCGAGCACCAGCATCGACGGCACGGCCACCCACAGCCGCCCGCGCCGGTCCATCACCTTCCCGGCCGGGTAGAACAGCAGCATGTCGACGGCGCCCGAGATGCCGAACACCAGGCTGGTGGTCGCCGGCGCGAAGCCGAGGTGCTCGGACCACAGCGGGAGCACGACCTGCCGGGTGGCCCGGACGGCGCCGACGAGCACCACCGCGAGCCCGAGCGTCGCGAGCAGCCGCCGGTGCCGGCGCACCAGCCCCGCCGTCGACACCCGGGGGCGGGCCCGGGCGGCCGGGTGCCGGTCGTCCACGTCGCGCGCGAACCCGACCACCGCCGCAGCGGCCACCGTGGTGCCCACCGCGAGCCAGAACACCGAGCGCAGGTCCGCGACGTGCAGCACGGCCGCGCCGAGGAACGGCCCGAGGAACACGCCGATCCGCGACACCCCGCCGAGGGTGGACAGCGCCCGCGCCCGGTTCACGACCGGCACGACCTCGGTCAGGTAGGCCTGCCGGGCCAGGTGGAACACGGCCGACGCGGCGCCGGTCAGCAGCACCCCGACCGCCAGCACCGGCAGGGTGGGCGCGAGGGCGCCGATCGTGAGCGCGACGCACGCGACGAGCGCTGCGACCAGCATCGCCCGGCGGTCCCCGACCCGGGCGGCGAGCGCGCCCGCGGGCACGTCGCCGAGGATCTGCCCGACGCCGACCAGCGCCACCACGAGCGCGGCCTGGTCGAGCCGCGCGCCCATCCCCGCGGCGACCAGCGCGACGACCGGGGTGACGGCGCCGAGCCCCGTCTCGTAGAGCAGGGCGGGCAGGTAGGCCGAGGTCAGCAGGCTGCGGGTCATCGGCCGTCCATCATGCCCCCGTCGTCGGCGACCTGCTCCACGGCGAGCTCGGCCGCGCGCGCCGGCTCCACCAGGACGAGCTCCACCGCGTGCCGCAGCCGCCACACGCCGCACGCCTGCGCCAGCCCGCGCGCGAGCCCGGCGAGGTGGGTGGCGTGCACGATCGCGTCGGGGCCGGAGCCGTCCACCCACCAGTCGACCGGCACCCCGTCGACCCGCAACGACTCGTGCTCGATCCAGGTGTCCGGCACGTCGGGCAGCAGCGCGCGCACCGCGTCCGGGGTCGCGGACAGCACCCCGGCGTCGTCGCCGTCCCGCTCGTCGACCACGCCGTCCGCGAGGTCGCCGGCCAGCGGGACGCCGAGCAGCTCGGCCAGGTCCTCGGGGTCCGCCGGCCCGGCCAGCGGCACCATCGCGGCGACGTCGGCCCGCTGCCACCACATCGGCGACGGGGCCACCGCCGCGTCCTCGGCGTGCACCAGGGCGACCCGGTCCGGCGCGACCAGCGCGGGCAGCACGTCGAGGTCCGGCAGCGCGTCGGCGTCGGCGCGCGCGTCGGCGCCGGCGTCCGACGCGGCCAGCCCGGCCCACGCCGACCAGACCGCGGCGGCGAGGTCGAGGTCGACGCGACCGCCCACCGGGGCGGCGGCGCGCAGCAGCGGGTCCCACGCGCCCGGCGGCACCGCGCCGAGCGACGCGACCCCGCCGAGCGCCGCCTGGGCGGCCGGGTCCAGCGCGGCGACCTCGGCCGGCGGCGGCGGCAGCAGCCGGGCGACGACGGGCTCCGCGCCGGCGACCGCGAACGGCGCGGCCAGCGGCAGACCGGACCGGTGCCGCAGCCACCACGCGGTGTAGCCGGGCGCCGACCGGCCGCCGACCCGCACCTCGTCCAGCAGCGCGCGGCGCAGCGGTCCCGGCTCCGCGAGCCGGGCGAGCACGGCGGGCCAGGCGCCCGGGTCGGCGGCGTCCAGGTCGGCGACCACCAGCACCTCGGGCAGGGTCTCCCCCTCCCCGACCGCCGCCGCGACGGCGGCGACCCAGCCGTCCCAGCCGTCCAGCGCGTCGGTCACCAGGTCGGCGTCGTCCTCGGCGAACCCGAGGTCGTCGACCGAGGTCACGACGTCGGTGAGCAGCAGCGGCACCAGGTCGGCGCGCACCCCCGCGGCGGCGAGCGCGTCGGCGCCCCACCGCTCGACGGCGTCCGCCGCGACCGGCGCCAGCACCCGCGGGTCGAGCAGCCGGGCGGCCGTGGACCCGGGCAGCACCAGGCCGTGCGCGGGCGTCGGCTCGTCGTCCGCCGCGCGCAGGGTCAGCAGCCCGAGGACGGCGCGCTCGGCCGGCACCGGCTCGCCGTCCGGGGCCACGGTCCCGTCCGCCACCGCCGCACGCACCAGGGCGAGCACCGCGTCGCTCACCTGCTCGGCGGCGTCGACGTCGTCCTCGTCGGCCTGGTCCAGCACGGCCTGCCGGACGCCCGGGTGCACGAGCAGCGCCGCCGGGTCCGCGGGCGACGCACCCAGCCGCTCCAGCACCTCGTGGGCCGCGGCAGGGTGGACCAGCCGCACGCCCCACCGGCCGAGGACGGCGAGCGCGGCGGCGACCGGTCCGGCCGGGTCGAGGGCACCGGCGACCGGCAGCAGCAGCCCTCGCGCGCCCCGCACCACCCGGCCGTCGGCCAGCGGCACCGGCAGCGCGGCCAGGGCCTCGCGCACGAGCGGGTCGCCGACGGCGGGCGCCAGGGCGGCGTACAGGGCACGCCACCGCGCGGGCGGCAGGCCGGACGCGGCGGGCAGCTCCTCGACGCACTCGGCCGCCTCGCGGACCTCGACCCCCAGGGCGCGCGCCGCGGCCAGGCCGCCCTCCGGCAGCACGACGAGACCGGCGAACCACGGCGCCAGGGCGCGGGTCAGCTCGGGGGCGTGCGGCCCGGCGAGCGCCACGGCGCGCTGCGGCTCGACCAGCGCGGCGGGGTCGGGGCCGGCGGGTGCGTCCTCGCCCCGCGCGGGCGGCAGCAGCGGCGTGCGGGACAGCGCCGCCACGAGCCGTGGGCGCAGCGCCGCGTCCAGGTCGCCCGCCGGCAACCCGCGCGGCACGAGGCGCAGCGCGTCCTCGCCGTCGGCGGCGCACGCGGCGGCCAGCCGGGCGTACCCCTCGGCGGCGACGTCGAGCAGCGCGTCGGTCGCGGGGCCCCGGGCGGCGTGCCGCCGGGTCGGGTCGAGCGGGACGGTCGCGACCAGCAGGGCCGGGAGGTCGAGGGTGTCGTCGGTGGGCGTCGGCGCGTGCAGCACCCGCTGCCAGGGCGCGCCGCCGGCCGGACCGCCGGGCGGGGCCCCGGTGAGCGCGGCGAACAGGTCGCCGTCGCCGCCCGGCTCCGCGAGGCCGGCGGATCCCGTCGAGGCCGGTACGCGTTCCTGACCCCCTCGCGCGGAGGTGCCGGCCTCGCGGGACGGCACGGCCCAGGTGACGCGCCAGCGACGGCGGGAGCGCTCCTCGACGGGCCGGTCGGCGAGCAGGCCGGGGTCGAGCTCGCCCTCCACGGTCAGCCGGCGCCACCGGCGGTCGACGTCGGCGACCCGGCGGCGGTGGCCGGTGACGTCGTCCTCGACCACGACCTCGGTCAGCCCGGGCAGGGCCAGCAGCAGCGCGTCGCCGACCTCGGCGAGCATCGCGCGCACCGCGTCCACC
Source organism: Cellulomonas sp. IC4_254 (assembly GCF_011603975.1). GTDB lineage: Bacteria > Actinomycetota > Actinomycetes > Actinomycetales > Cellulomonadaceae > Cellulomonas. The sequence continues at coordinate 22,090 of NZ_JAANNB010000014.1, forward strand.
GCCGCGCCGTCGCGCAGCGCGAGCACCACGGCGGTGTCGTAGCCCCCGGGCGGGCGGCCGGCGTCCTCGCGGGGCAGCCGCAGCGCGGGCAGCGAGCCCTCGCGCCGGGCGACCTCGTCGGCCAGCCGCGGCTCGTCGACGGCCGCCAGGGCCAGGTCGCGCCGGGTGTCGTCCAGCGAGAACCGCACGGCGCCCGACGTGGACAGCACCCGGACCTCGTCGGCGACCGCGCGCACCGCGGCGAAGCCGACGCCGAACCGCCCGACCAGCCCGGGCCCCGGCGCCGCGCCGCGGTCGTGGCCCGGCCAGTCCCGGGTCGCGGAGGCGCGCATCGCCGCCATCGAGTGCACGCCCGCGGCGTCCAGCGGGGCACCGGTGTTGGCGGCCACCAGCACGGCGCCCCCGGCCGGTCCCGGCACACGGGGGTCGGCGTCGGCGTCGGCGGCGCCGACGACGCCCCGGCCAGGCGCACCGCCCCCGTCCGCCCGGTCCGCACCGGCGTCGTCGCCACGGCGGGGCGCGCCGTGGTCGTCGGCCCGCCCCGCCCCGGCGTCGTCCTGCGCGAGCGCGGCGGCCGTCGTCAGCCGCAGCAGCAGCCGCCCGGGTGTCCCCGCGCGCACGGCGGCGTCCGCGGCGTTCTGCGCGAGCTCGACCACCACGCGGTCGCGGTAGTACCCGCGGGCGTGGTCCTCCTCGGTGTTCGCGTCCTCGCGCAGGCGCGCCGGGTCGGCGCGCCACGTCCCCAGCACCCGCTCGCGCAGCGCGCGCGTGCCGAAGACGTCGGCGGTCACGACCGGGGCTCGTCCTCCGCGGGCGGCGCGGCCTCGGCCGGCTCGTCCTCGGCAGCGGCGTCCTCGGTCACGGCGCCCGCGCCCACGGCGTCCGCACCCACGGCGTCGGCGTCCGCAGCGTCAGCGCCCGCGGCCTCCGCGCTGTCGGCCGTCGCGGAACCGTCCTGGTCCGCGACCACCTCGACCTCGACGGTCACGGTCTCGACGGTCGCCTCGACGACCACGGCCGGCTCGGCCGCGTCGCCCGCAGCGCCCGCGCCGGTGTCGGCGAGGTCCGCGGCACCCGGCCCGGCGTCGCCCGCGCCCACGTCCCCGGCGTCGCCCGCGCCCCCGGCACGCCCGGCCCCGACGACCTGCGCCGTCGGGAGCACGTCGAGCTCGCGCGCCACCGGCACGTCCGGCCACTCGGACGGCCGCGGCTCCACGTCGGTCTCCGAGTGCGCGCCGCAGCCGTGCTCGAGCGCGACGACCTTGCCGTCGTCCGGCGACCACGCGTTGACGCACACGCCGAACACGGTGCCGAGCGGGCCCTGGAGCGGCACGAGGAACCCGCAGGTCATGCACGGCTCGGCGGACGCCACCGCGCCCGCGGACGCGGGACCCTGCTTGGAGCGGTACCAGCGCTCGGCGGCCTCGGCGATGCCCACGGGCGACAGCACCCGGTTGCGGGCCAGCGCGAGCTCGCCGATCGCGACGTCGTCGATCTCCGGGTCGCCGGTCGGGGTGAAGCCGGGCTCGAGGCGCGGGTCGTCCGCGCGGAACGGCAGCACGTCGCCGGGGCCGAGGTCGCCGGGGCGCAGCCGCTCGTCCCACGGCACCCAGGCGGGCGCGAGGACGGCGTCGTCGCCGGGCAGCAGCACGGCCTCGCAGACCGTCGCCTTGCGGGCGCGCGGCACCCGGGACAGCGTCACGGTCCACACCCAGCCGCGGTAGCCCTTGGCGGTGCAGGCGAACCGGTGCGAGACGAGCCGGTCGGCGTCGACGGTGTAGCCGAGGTGCTCGCCGACGTCCTGCGGGTGCTCGGCGAGCTCGAGCGCGGCCTCGCGGGCGAGGTCGACGGCGCCGCCGAGCACGGCGTCCTGGGTCGCGGTCGCCATGCTCAGGCCTCGAGGTCGTCGGCGACGGCGCGCAGCAGGGTGGCGACCTGCTCGGCGCGGGACTTCTCCGGGCGGCGGCCGCGGCGCAGGTCGTTGCCGACCCGGTCGAGCACCTTGATGAGGTCCTCGACGATGACGGCCATGTCGTCGGCGGGCTTGCGCTGGACCGCGGCCACGGACGGGACCGGGTCGAGCAGCTTGACCGCGAGCGCCTGCGGACCACGGCGGCCGTCGGCCACGCCGAAGTCCACCCGGGTGCCGGGCTTGGGCGTGCCGATCCCCGCGGGCAGCGCGGACGCGTGCAGGAACACCTCGGTGCCGTCGTCGGCGGCGATGAAGCCGAAGCCGCGATCGGTGTCGAACCACTTGACCTTGCCGGTGGGCACTGCGATCCCCTGTGCTCGTCGGAACTCGCGCGGCGTCGCGCCGCACGTCACCAGGCTACCGGTCGCACCGCCCGCGCAGCGCGCGACTCCGCCCCCGGCGAACCCCCACGGACCCCGCGGGCCCGCGCGCGGGCGAGCTCAGCCGAACGCGACGTCCGCGACCTCGCCCGGCACCGCCTGCAGCCGCGGGACCGGCTGGTAGACGGTCGCGAGCAGGGCCCGGGCCTCGCGGAGCGCGGTCAGGTACACGAGCGAGACGTGCAGCGCGGAGTACGGCGACCGGATCGACGGCACGGCCTCCTCCGCGATGGCGTCCAGGTACGCGTCGAGCACGTCGCAGGCGGCGACCACCCGGGCGCTCGGCTGCGACCGGTGCAGCTCGGGGTCGAGCTCGGACACCGGGACGTCGAGCAGCTCGGACACGATGCGGACCAGCGCCTCGGTGGACGCCTCCAGCGGGTCCTGCGGCGCGAGGATCTCGGCCGCGCGGGTGCGGGCGAGCGCCATGAGCGGGATCTCGTCGTCGTGGTGGCCAGCGGTGGCGAGCACCTCCAGCACGAGCATCGCGCGGAACCGCTCCCGCCCGAGCAGGACCAGCGCCTGGTGCAGGTTGCGCACGGTGCGACCGGCCCCGGACACCGAGTTCACCACCCGGAACACCTTGAGCGCGATCGCCGGGTCGGCGGCGGTGAGCCGGGCCAGCCGGCGGTAGGACACCTGCGGGTCGCCGAGCTGCACGAGCAGCCGCCCGGAGACCATCGCGTGGTGCGCCAGCGCGGGCCGGGTGAGCACCGTCGGCCGGCGGAAGTGGTAGCCCTGGAACAGGTCGAAGCCCGCGTCCTGGGCGGCGAGGAAGTCGGTCTCGTCCTCGACGTGCTCCGCGACGAGCGCGGCGTGCGGGGCGACCGCGCGCAGCTCCTCGGCGAACTCGGCGAGCTGCTCGCCGACGTCGGACATGTCGACCTTGACGTAGTCGCACAGCGGCAGCAGGTCCCAGCGCTGGTCGCCGGGCACGAAGTCGTCGAGGGCGATGCCGAAGCCGAGCCGGCGGAGGCGCTCGACGCCGGCGACGACCTCCTCGTCGGCCGGGACGTTCTCCAGGACCTCCAGCACGACGCGGTGCGGGTCGAGGGCGACCGGCAGCTCGTCGACGATGAACGACCGGGGGACGTTGACGAACAGGTCGCCGTTGCCCGCCAGGTCCTCGACGCCGAACTCCGTGAGCGTCGCGACGATGACGGTCGCGGTGGCGCGGTTGTCGTCGACGCCGGGGCGGACGCCGGACTCGAGGGCGTCCGGGCTGGCCCGGAACAGCAGCTCGTGCCCGATGGGCCGGCTCAGCACGTCGTAGATGCCCTGGCGCGCCACGCACACCTCGCGCGTGGCCGGGGGGAGGTGCCCCGCCGTGATCGACATGCGTGTCCCTTCCGCTCGAGCGCGCGGCCGCCCGTCGGCGGGCGCGTCGACACCTGTCATCGGCACAGGTGAGGCGGACCTGAGCGCTCGGGCGGGTGGAGCCGCAGATCAGGGGCCGGTCCTCCCCCGTCCGGGCGGCGCGGAGCGCCGGGTCACCCCTCCGCGAGCCGGTCGAGCGCCAGCGCCGCGAGCACCGCCGGGCCGACCGCGAGCGCCCCGTCCTCGAACCGCGCCTGCGCGGAGTGGTTGTACGGCGCGGTCCGCGGGTCGGCGTCGGCGAGCGTGGCGCCGACGCCGAGGTACGTGCCGGGGACCTGCTGGAGCACGTAGGAGAAGTCCTCGGACCCGGCGAGCGGCTGCGGCGCGTCCACGTAGGCGCGCTCGCCGAACAGCCCGGCGGTGAGCCGCGCGAGCCGCTCGACCTCCTCGGGCCGGTTCGACGTGACCGGGTAGCCCCGCTGGTAGTCGACGGTGACGGACAGCCCGTGCGCGGCGGCGACGCCCTCGCACACCCGCGCGAACCGCTCGGGCACCAGGCCGTGCACCGCCTCGGAGAACGTCCGGACGGTCGCCTCGATGCGGGCGTCTGCGGGGATCACGTTGTCGGTGGTGCCGGCCTCGATCCGCCCCACGGTGACCACGACCGGGTCGAACACGTCGAACTGCCGGGTGACCATCGCCTGCAGCGCGAGCACGATCTCGGCGGCCACGGGCACCGGGTCCAGCGCGAGGTGCGGCATGGAGCCGTGCCCGCCGCGCCCGTGCACCGTGACGTGCACGGTGTCCGCGGCGGCCAGCAGGGTGCCGGGGCGGCTGGTCACGGCGCCGGTGGGCAGGATGGACGACAGCACGTGCAGGCCGTACGCGGCGACGACCCGCTCCCCCGCGGCGTCCAGCACCCCCTCCTCGATCATGAGGCGCGCGCCGTGGTCGCCCTCCTCGCCGGGCTGGAACATCAGGACGACCGAGCCGGCGATATCGTCGCGGCGCGCGGCGAGCAGCCGGGCGGCGGCGACCAGGCCCGCGACGTGCAGGTCGTGCCCGCACGCGTGCATGGCGCCGGGCACCTCGCTGGCGAACGGCTCGCCGGTCTCCTCGGTCACGGGCAGCGCGTCCATGTCGCCGCGCAGCAGCACCGACGGGCCGGGGCGCGCGCCGCGCAGCACGGCCACGACGGACGACAGCCCGGCGCCGGTGCGCACCTCCAGACCCAGCGGCTCCAGCGCCTCCAGGACCAGCGCCTGGGTGCGCGGCAGGTCGAGCCCGATCTCCGGGGTGCGGTGCAGGGCGTGGCGGAGCGCGGCCGTGTCGGGCAGCAGCGCCCGGGCGTCGGCGCGCAGGGCGTCCAGGGCGGAGCGGTCGAGCGGCATGTCGGACCTCCGTGGGGTGATGGTCAGCGTGCGGCGGGCGTCCCGGCGGGGCCGGGTGCCTCGGACGGCTCGGCGCGGGTCCCCGCGAGCGTCTCGACGGGGTAGAGCAGCCGCTCGCCGACGAGCCACGAGCCGACGGCGGACACCGTCAGCCCCGCCGCAGCCCACACCGGGACCAGGCGCAGCGCGTCGCGGGAGATCAGCCACTCGGCCACGAACAGGAACGTACCGCCGAACAGGGCGATGGCGGCGCCCGCCGGGACACCCAGCGCCACGGCCCGGATCGGCACCGGGAACAGCCGCGCGCCGGCGACCGGCGTGACCCCGAGCTGCAGGCCCACGCAGATGGTGAACAACGGTGCCGCGACCAGGTACGGCACCACCCCGGCCGCCAGCCCGAGCATCAGCGGCACCACCAGCACCGCGGCGGCGGTGAACCCCGTGCGGATCAGCACGAGCGGCCCGAACCGGTCGGCCAGGAACCCGGAGGCGATCATCGCGACCAGCAGGCAGATCAGCGCGACGGTGTGCTGCGAGGCCGCCTGGGTCTCGGTGTACCGGCCGGTGTGCCCGGCGAACTCCGGGAGGTACACCGACCCGAAGTAGACACCCATGGTCGACCCGATCGTCAGCATGAACGCGAGCGCCATCCGCCCGGCGTGCCGGCGCAGCAGCGGGCCCGGCGGCTCCGCCCCTGCGTCCCGCGCCCGCTCGAACACCTCCGACTCCGGGACCCCGCGCCGGATCCACAGCGCCAGCAGCCCGCACAGCGCGGCGATCACGAACGCGATCCGCCAGCCGCCGTCGCGCAGCCCGTCCGGGCCGAGGACCCCGAGCAGCACCGCGAGCACGACGGTGCCGCCGAGCGTGCCTAGCGCGTCGCCGGAGTAGGCGAACGCCCCGTACCGGTGCCGGCGCTCGGGCGGGGCGACCTCGACGACGTAGGTGGCGGCCGTGGCGACCTCGCCGCCCATCGCGATGCCCTGCAGCATCCGGGCGAGCACGACGACCACCGCGGCCCACCAGCCGGCCACCGCGTAGGTCGGCGCCGCCGCGATGACCGCCGCCCCGAGCGCGATGAGCGACACCGACGCCAGCAGACCCGTCCGGCGGCCCTTCGTGTCGGTGATCCGGCCCATCACGTACGACCCGAGCGGCCGGACCACGAAGCCGACGGCGAACACGACGTAGGCCCCCAGCACCCGGGTCACCGGGTCGTCGCCGGGGAACACCTGCCCCGCGAAGTACGGCGCGAGCAGCGCGTACATCGTCCAGTCGAGCGACTCCACGAAGATCCCCGCGGTGCTCGCCACCACGACCCGTGCCCTGCGCACCCGTGCCATCGCTGCCTCCCGGCGGCTCGCCCCGGCGGACCCGGCCCCGTGCCGGCACCGCCGGAACGTATCGTGGTGCGGATGGCCACGTTCAGCGAGCACCTGCGCGGCAGGTCGGACGACGAGCTGGTGCGCCTGCTGCTGCGGCGCCCGGACCTGGCGCACCCGTCGCCCGCCACGCTCGCCTCCCTCGCCGCCCGCGCCACGAGCCGGCCGAGCCTCGAGCGCGCCCTCGCCGGGGTGGACGCCGCGGTGCTGCAGGCGGTCGAGGCGGTCGTCGCGCTGCTGGCCGGGTCGACCGACCCGGCGGACGGGGTGCGGGCCCGCGACGTGGTGGCCGCGGTCGGCGCCGGGCGCTCCGACGCACCCGGAGTCCGCGCCGCGCTGGCGACCGCGACCGACCTGGCCCTGGTGCACCCCGCGGGCGGGCGCGCGACCGACCCGCTGCTGCGCCCCGCGCCGGGGGTCGCCGAGCTGCTCGGCCCGTCGACGGCCGGCCTGGCCGCCCCCGCGCCGCACGACCCGGACCCCGCAGCCGTCCCCGGGCTGCTCGCCGTCGCCCCCGCCGCGGGCCGCGCCGTGCTGGACGCGCTGACGTGGGGGCCGCCCGTCGGCGTGCGCCCGGCGTCCGGGCCCGCCGCCGAGGCCGTCACGGAGCTCGTGCGCGCCGGGCTGCTGGTCCGGGCGGACGAGCGGCACGTCGTCCTCCCCCGGACCGTCGCCCTCGCGCTGCGCGACGGCCGCACGCACCGCGCGCCGGCGACCCCGCCCGCCCCGGAGGACCTGCCGCGCCGGGACGCGACGCTGGTCGAGGCCGAGCACGCCGCCGCGGCCGAGCGCGCCGTCCGGCTGGTCGCGGGGCTGCTGCGGCTGTGGGGCCAGAGCCCGCCGCCCGTGCTGCGGGCCGGCGGCCTCGGCGTGCGCGACCTGCGCCGCACCGCGGCCGCGCTGGAGATCACCGAGCCGGAGGCGGCGTTCGTGGTCGAGCTCGCCGGTGTGGGCGCCCTCGTCCGCGACGACGGCGAGGAGTCGCCGCACCACGTCCCGACGACCGTCGCCGACGAGTGGCTCGCCCTCGACCTCGCCGACCGGTGGGCGCGGCTCGCGTCCTGGTGGGCGGCCACCGCGCGCTGGCCCGCGCTGGTGGGCACCCGCGACGAGCGCGGCTCGGTGCGCCCCGCCCTCGGGCCGGAGCTCGGCCGCCCGTGGGCGCCGCGGCTGCGGCACGCGGTGCTCGGGCAGCTCGCGGACGCCGGGCCGGGCGCCGCGCCGGACGCCGCCGCGGTCCGCGAGGGGCTGGCCTGGCGCACGCCCCGGTCGGTGCCGCCGCTCGACGCCGTCGCCGCGGTGCTGCGCGAGGCCGGCTGGCTGGGCGTGCTCGGCGCGGGTGCGCTGCCGGTCGCGGGCCGGGCGCTGCTGGACTCCGACGTGGACCCCCGGCCCGCGCTGGCGGCCGGGCTCGGCGCCGCGCTGCCCCCGGCCGTCGACGACCTGCTGCTCCAGGCCGACCTCACCGGCATCGTGCCCGGGCGCCCGAGCCAGGAGCTGGAGGCGCTGCTCGACAGGTCCGCCCGGGTCGAGTCCCGCGGCGGCGCCGTCACGGTCCGGTTCACGCCGGAGTCCGTGCGGGACGCGCTGGACGCCGGGTCCACCGCGGACGACCTGCTCGCGGACCTGGCGGCGCACGCCCGGGGCGGGGTCCCGCAGCCGCTGGAGTACCTGGTCCGGGACGCCGCGCGCCGGCACGGGCGGCTGCGCACCGGCGCCGCGTCCTCCTACGTGCGGACCGAGGACCCGGCGCTGCTGGCCGGGCTCGCCGAGGACCCCCGGCACGCCGACCTCGGGCTGGTCCGGCTCGCGCCGACCGTGCTCGCCGCGCAGGCGCCGCTGCACGAGCTGCTCGCCGCGCTGCGGGCGCACGGGCTGGCGCCGGTGGCCGAGACGCCGGACGGGCAGGTGCTGCACGCCGCGCCCACCGTGCGGCGGGTGGCGGCGGCACGGCCGCGGTTCGCCCCGGACGACGCGGGGCGCGGGGCGCAGCCGCCGGCCGAGCGCGCGGCGGCCCTGGTCGGCGTGCTGCGCCGGGCCGAGGAGGCGCGGGCCGCGGGCGGGTCGAGCGGCGGGGCCGGCGCGGTGGTGCGCGGCGCGGCGGCGGAGGTCGCCGGGTCGGCCGCGCGCGGGGCCGCCGCGGCCGACGGCTCCCCCACGCTGCGCGACCGCGCCTCGGGCGTCGCCGCCGCCACCGCGGCCGCCCGCGCCGACCGGACGACCGGCGCCCGCGGCGGTCCGCGCCCGTCGGCGGGAACAGCCGACCCCGCGGAGGCGTTGGGACTGCTGCGCGAGGCGGCGGCCGGGCACACCGAGGTGTGGCTCGACGTGGTCGGCTCGCGCGGCGCCCTGGAGCGGCGGCGGGTGCTGCCGGTCCGGGTCGACGGCGGACGGGTGCGCGTGGTGGACACCGCCCGGGACGCCGAGATCGTGGTCGCGGCCCACCGCGTCGCCGCGGTCACCCCGGTCGACGCGGCGGGTACCGAGCCGGCCGACGACGACGCAGCAGCCGACCCCCGGAGGACGGACACCGCATGACCGACGGACCCCTGATCGTCCAGAGCGACAAGACCCTCCTGCTCGAGGTCGACCACGACCAGGCGGAGGCCTGCCGCCGCGCGATCGCCCCGTTCGCGGAGCTGGAGCGCGCGCCCGAGCACGTGCACACCTACCGGCTGACCCCGCTGGGCCTGTGGAACGCCCGGGCGGCCGGCCACGACGCCGAGCAGGTCGTCGACACGCTGCTGGAGTACTCGCGGTACCCGGTGCCGCACGCGCTGCTGGTCGACGTCGCCGAGACGATGTCCCGGTACGGGCGGCTGCAGCTCGTCGCGCACCCGGTGCACGGCCTGGTGCTGCACGCCCTCGACGCCGCGGTGCTGGCCGAGGTGCTGCGCTCCAAGCGCACCGCCGGCCTGGTCGGCGAGCGGATCGACGACACCGACGTCGTGGTGCACGCCTCCGAGCGCGGCACTCTGAAGCAGGCGCTGCTCAAGCTCGGCTGGCCCGCCGAGGACCTCGCGGGCTACGTCGACGGCGAGGCGCACCCGATCGACCTGGACACCTCCGGCGAGTCGAACCTCGGCACCGACGGAGCCCCGCGCCCGTGGCAGCTGCGGCCGTACCAGGCCGAGGCCGCGGACGGGTTCTGGCACGGCGGCTCCGGCGTCGTCGTGCTGCCCTGCGGTGCCGGCAAGACCCTGGTCGGCGCGGCCGCGATGGCCCGGTCCAAGACCACGACGCTGATCCTCGTCACCAACACCGTGTCCGCGCGGCAGTGGCGGGACGAGCTGATCCGCCGCACCTCGCTCACGCCCGACGAGATCGGCGAGTACTCGGGCTCCCGCAAGGAGATCCGCCCGGTCACGATCGCGACGTACCAGGTCCTCACGCTCAAGCGGAAGGGGATCTACCCGCACCTGGAGCTGCTCGACGCCCGCGACTGGGGCCTCATCGTCTACGACGAGGTGCACCTGCTGCCCGCGCCGATCTTCCGGATGACCGCGGACCTGCAGGCGCGCCGCCGCCTCGGCCTCACCGCCACCCTGGTGCGCGAGGACGGCCGCGAGGACGAGGTGTTCAGCCTCATCGGCCCCAAGCGGTACGACGCCCCGTGGAAGGACATCGAGGCGCAGGGCTACATCGCGCCCGCCGACTGCGTCGAGGTGCGGCTGACCCTGCCCGAGCGCGACCGGATGCTCTACGCGACCGCCGAGCCCGAGGACAAGTACCGCCTCGCGGCCAGCGCCCCCGGCAAGACCGAGGTCGTCAAGCGCCTGGTGGCGAAGCACCGCGGTGAGCCGCTGCTGGTCATCGGCCAGTACATCGACCAGCTCGAGGAGCTGGCCGCCGACATCGACGCGCCCGTCATCACCGGCGGGACCAGCGTGACCGAGCGGCAGCGGCTGTTCGACGCGTTCCGTGCCGGGGAGATCTCGACGCTCGTGGTGTCCAAGGTCGCGAACTTCTCGATCGACCTGCCCGAGGCGTCCGTCGCCATCCAGGTGTCGGGGTCGTTCGGCTCCCGCCAGGAGGAGGCCCAGCGCCTCGGCCGGCTGCTGCGCCCCAAGGGCGACGGCCGCACCGCGCACTTCTACGCCGTGGTCGCGCGGGACACCGTCGACCAGGACTTCGCGGCGCACCGGCAGCGGTTCCTCGCGGAGCAGGGGTACGCGTACCGCATCGTCGACGCCGAGGACCTGGAGCAGGCGACGGAGGAGCCGGCCTGAGCCGGTGACCCCCGCGGGTGATCCACCGCGCGCGACGGCCCGTCCGGGAACCCCCGGGCGGGCCGTCTCGTTGCGAGGGGTGCACGCCCTGAGAAAGGATCGTCGGGTGCCGTCGTCGTCCCGTGGCTGGTCAGCCGCCGTCCCGCTCCTGTCCGCGCTGGTCGCCGCCCCGCTGCTGGCAGGGGCCGCCCCGGCGCTCGCCGCCGTGCCGGAGGCACCGCCGCTGCCCGCGGCCGACCCGCAGGCCCTGGACGGCGAGATCACCGACCAGGTCGGCGCGCTGTCGGGCGGGGACGAGGCGACCGTGCAGGCGGCGCTGGACCAGCTGTCGGACGAGACGCAGTACCAGCTGTACGTCGTGTACGTGGACGAGTTCAGCACCGAGCGGATCGCCTGGGTGGACCAGACCGCGGAGCTGACCGGCCTGGGCTCGAACGACCTCGTGCTCGCGGTCGCGACGGAGCAGCGGTCGTACGTGCTCGCGCCCCAGGAGGTCCCCGGCCTGTCCGGCAACGACCTCGACCGGATCGCGGCGGACGTCGAGGACCACCTGAGCGAGGACGACTGGGCGGGTGCCGCCGTCACGGCCGCCGACGAGGTGCGCGAGGCCGCGACCGGCGGCGGGTCCGGCTCGGGGCTGGGCTGGCTGTTCGTGGGCGGCCTGGTCGTCATCGCGGCGCTCACGGCCGTGGCGTGGGCGTCGTCCCGGCGCCGCGCCTCCCGGCAGAAGATCGCCGCGGGCACGCCCGGGCGGTTCCCGGGCGGCCCGCAGGTCCCCGGCGGCCCGGCCGGCGAGCTCGCCGCGCTGCCGACCGCCGAGCTCGACCGCCGGTCCGCGTCCGCGCTGGTCGGCATCGACGACGCGCTGCGCGCCTCGGAGCAGGAGCTCGGCTTCGCCCAGGCCCAGTTCGGGCCGGACGCGACCCGCGAGTTCGAGCAGGTGCTCACCCGGGCGAAGGCCGACGTGACGGAGGCGTTCCGGCTCCGGCAGACCCTGGACGACGACGTGCCGGACACCGAGCCGCAGGTCCGCGAGACCGCGACCCGGATCCTGCACATGGTCGGCGCCGCGTCGGCGGCGCTGGACGCCCAGAAGGAGTCCTTCGACCGGATGCGCGACGTCGAGTCCCGCGCCGGGGAGGCGCTGGACGCGCACGAGCGCACCGCCGCCGAGCTGCGCGCCCGGGTCGAGACGTCCCGCGCGACGCTCGGCACCCTCGCCGCCCGGTACCCCGCGGAGGCGCTGACGTCCGTGACCGGCAACCCGGACCAGGCGCTCGCGCTGCTGTCCGAGGTCGGCACCGCGGTCGAGCAGGGCCGGGCGGCGGTCGCGGCCGGGGACCGCGCGGTCGCCGTCCGGTACGCCCGCGCCGCCGAGGAGGCGCTCGGCCAGGTCGGCCAGCTCCTGGACGCCGTCGACCGCGCGGGCACCGAGCTCGCCACGATCGGCTCGCGTCTCGACGCGGCGATCGCGTCGATCTCCTCCGACGTGGACGACGCGCAGCGCCTCGCCCCCCGGCACCCCGAGGTGTCCGCCCGGGCCGAGGCCGCGCGCGCCGCGATCACCACCGGGCAGGCCGCGCGCGCCGGGGACGGCGACCCGCTCGCCGCCCTGCGCACCCTCACCGAGGCGGAGGCGGCGATCGACCGCGCGCTGGCGCCGATGCGGGAGGCGCAGGACCGCGCGACCCGCGCCCGGCAGCTGCTCGACCAGACGCTCGGCCGGGTGGACTCCGCGCTGCGCGGCACCACCGACTACATCGAGACGCGGCGCGGGGCGGTCGGCCCCGAGGCGCGCACCCGGCTCGCGGAGGCCGGCCGGATGTTCCGGGCCGCGGTCGACCAGCGGGACACCGACCCCGAGGCCGCGCTCGGCCAGGCGCAGCAGGCCGAGCGCCTGGTGCGGGAGGCCCAGCAGCTCGCGCAGCGCGACGTCGACTGGTACGACCAGCAGCGGCGCGGCGGCCCGGGCAACCGCGGCAGCGGTGGCGGGCTGGGCGACATCGGCGGCATGGTGCTGGGCGGCATCCTCATCGACTCGATCCTGCGC
>NZ_JAANNB010000150.1 GCF_011603975.1 Cellulomonas sp. IC4_254
GAGGGCGCCGCCCAGGCCGGCGCCCTCCAGCAGGTCGAGCGCGGGGCCGTGGGCGTTGAACGTGTACAGGTGCACGCCCGGCGCGCCGCCGTCGAGGACGGCGTTCACCAGGTCGACGCCGAGCCGGGTGCCGAGGCGGTGCCGCGCCGCGAGGTCCGCCGGGTCGTCCGGGTCGAACGCGTCGAGCCGGGCGAGCAGGCGCTCCGGCACCGGCACGCCGGTCAGCTGCGCCACGCGCCGCAGCCGGGCCGGGTCGGTCGTCGGGATGATGCCCGGCAGGATCGGGATGGTGACGCCCGCGTCCCGGGCCAGGGCGACGAGCTCCAGGTACGAGCCGGCGTCGTAGAACACCTGCGTGATCGCGAAGTCCGCGCCCGCCTGCTGCTTCGCGAGCAGCGCCGCGACGTCCTGCTCCCGCGTGCTGCCGGCACCGGCGTTGCCGCGGGGGAACGCGGCGACGGCGACCGACAGGGGGCGGGTGGCCGCGCGCACCGCCTGCGCGGGGCTGCTCGCGCACCGGCGCCGCTCGACGTCGCGCAGCAGCGCGACCAGGGCGCTCGCGGTCGGCAGCCCCTCGGGGTGCGGCTCCCAGGAGCGGTCCGCCGGCGGGTCGCCGCGCAGCGCCAGGAACGAGCGCACGCCCTCGTCCAGGAACTCCTCGACCGTCGCGGCCAGGTCCGCCCGCGAGGACGCCACGCAGGTGAGGTGGGCGATCGGGGTCAGCGAGGTCTCGCGCAGCAGCCGCCGCACGAGCTGCCGCGTGGTCGTCCGCGTGCTGCCGGACGCCCCGTAGGTCACGGACACGAAGTCGGGACGCGCGGAGGCGAGCTGCTGCACCGTCGACCACAGCCGCGGCGCGGCGTCGGGGTTCCGGGGCGGGAACAGCTCGAACGACACGGTCGGGCGGTCCACGGCCCCGAGGCCGTCGGGCACGGCGTTCCCCGCAGGGTGCGCGGGTACGTCGAGACTGGTCATCGTCAGCTCCATCGATCCTGGCGGAAGCACCCGCACCCTCGGTGAGGAGGGGGGTTGCTGCGACGTCGACGAGCCAGGTCTCTCGGTCGCTCTGGATGGGTGTCGCCACACTAGGACGACGGACCGCCGCCGTCCACTGCCCCTGACGCGTCATCTATCCGTGACGGCGCTCACACGAGGACCCGCGCCGCGCGGGCCCGGCAGCCCCGTGCCAGGCTGCGTGAGGTGACCCACCTGCGCTCCGTCCCCCTGCCCGACCGCCGGCTCGACGTCCGGGACCTGGTCCCGCAGGACGCCCCCGAGGCCGTCGTCCTGGGGGAGGTCCGCGCCCGCCTCGGCGAGCGCCCGGTGCTGGACGACCGCGACGGCTCCGTCGTCTGGGTCGACATCGACGCGTGCAGCGTGCACCGGTGGGCCGGCGGCGACCACGCCCGGGACGAGGTGGTCAGCGTGCCGTCCCCGGTCTCGCTCGCGTGGCCCGCCGCCGGGGGCGGGCTGCTGCTCGCCACCGCGGACGGCCTCGGCGTGCACGACGGCACCACGCTCGGCCCGCTCACCCGCCCGGCGGACATGCCCGCCGGGTACCGGTTCAACGACGGCGGCTGCGACGGCGCCGGCCGGCTGTGGGTCGCGACCATGCCGCGCGACGGGTCCGCCGGTGACGGCACGGTGTACCGGGTGGTGGCCGGGGCGGTCGACGCGGACGGTCCGGGCGACGCGCTCGAGGTGACGCCGGTGCTCACCGGGGTCGGGGTCGGCAACGGCCTGCAGTGGAGCCCCGACGGCGCCACCCTCTACCTGACCGACACCGACGCCCGGACCGTCTACCGGCTGCCGTACGACCCCACGACCGGCACCGCCGGCGACCCCGAGCCGTTCCTGTCCTTCGACCCGGCCGGGCCGCAGCCGGACGGCACCACCGTCGACGCCGACGGCTGCCTGTGGGTCGCGCTGTACGGCGGCGGGGCGGTGCTGCGGTTCGCCCCGGACGGCAGCCCGCTCGGGGCGGTCCGGGTGCCGACGCCGCGGGTCACCTGCCTCGGGTTCGGGGCACCGGGGTCCGGGCGGGCGTACGTGACGACCGCGCACGAGGACGGCGACCCGCTGTCGGGGGCGGTGCTCGGCGTGGACGTGCCGGTGGGCGGGCTGCCGGTGCGGGCGTTCGGGGCGGGGTGAGGCGGGGGCCGCGGCTCGTCCGCCCGCCTCGCCGCCCCGCGGTCAGCCGGCGAGGAGCTGGTGGGCCCGCTGGTGCGACACCCCGAGGACCGTCCCGACGTCGCGGACGGACAGCCCTGCGTCGCGCAGCACCCGGGCCGCCGCGCGGGACTCCACGGCGGCCTGCCGGTTGGCGCGGTGCGCCTCCTCGCGCAGGCGCGCGGCGGCGCGGACGTGCGCGCCGGCCTCGTCGGGCACCGCGGGCCGGAGGTGCACCTCGACGTCCGCGGGGTCCACCTGCGCCACGAACGCGATGGCCTCCCGCATGACCTCGGGGGCCTGGTCGAGACGGGCCACCTCGGACAGCGCGCCGGGGTGCTCGACGCACTGGAGCACCCACCACCGGCGTCCGCGCTCGGCCGTGACCGTGTAGCGGGTCACCGCCACCACCCCTTCCCGAGCACCGCCGCGTACTGGTCGAAGAACTTCCGCGCCGTCACGTCGTCGATCTCGGAGTGCCGTCCGAGCGTCGAGCGCACGCCGCCGACCACGACGCCGGTGTGGTGCGTCAGCTCGACGACCTCGTACGACACGCCCGCGTCCCGGGCGGCTCGCCGCAGCCGGCGCAGCACCGCGGTCCGCTTCACCAGCGTAGTCCGGGTTGCACTAGACACTCAAGGCAATGGCGACCTAGACACCACCGTCCGGTCCGGGCGCCGACGCGGTCTACGACCTCACCCCGCGGCGCGGGCCAGGACGACGGGGCAGCCGGCCAGGTGGTCGTCGACGATCCCGCACGCCTGCATCGCCGCGTAGGCCGTCGTCGGCCCGACGAACCGGAACCCGTGCCGCTTGAGCTCCTTGGCCAGCGCCGCGGACTCCGCCGTGCTCGCGGGGACCTCGGCGAACGTGCGCGGCCGGGGCCGGGTGCCGGGGGCGAGAGGGGCGGCGGACCAGAACAGCTCGTCCAGACTCAGCCCGCGGCCGTGCAGGTCGAGCAGGGCGCGCGCGTTGGCGACGGCGGCGGTGATCTTGGCGCGGTTCCGGATGATCCCGGTGTCCGCCATGAGGCGCTCGACGTCGTGCTCGTCGTATACCGCGACCACCGCCGGGTCGAACCCGTCGAACGCGGCCCGGAACCCCTCGCGGCGGCGCAGGATGGTGATCCACGACAGGCCGGACTGGAACGCCTCGAGCGTCATGCGCTCGAACAGCTCCCGCTCGCCGTGCACGGGGACGCCCCACTCCTCGTCGTGGTAGCGCTCGTAGAGGGGGTCGCCGTCGCCGAAGCACCGCCGTCCCGCGGGGGCGTCGGGGCTGTCCGGGGCGTCGCTGCTCGTCATGCCGCCACTCTGCCGCACCGGTCCGACACCCGTCCGGCCCCCTCCACAGCCCGCACGGCCGCCGAGCCTGTGGACGGTCCGGTCGCCCGTGTCCATGATCCGGTCACGACTTGTCTGAGGTGTGAGACAGCGTAAGGTCGCCGCAGCGCTGGAGCACCGACCGTCCCGCCGAGCCGACCGCGAGCCGACCCCGACGTCCGCCGGTGGTCCGCGCCACCCGGATCGTCGAGGAGTCCCCGCATGTCAGCCACCACCGCGCCGGCCACCCAGCCGCCGGCCGCGTCCCGCCCGCTCAACTCGCCGTCGCGCGTCATCGCCGCGAGCCTCGTGGGCACCACCATCGAGTTCTACGACTTCTACGTGTACGCGACGGCCGCCGTCCTCGTGTTCCCGAAGCTGTTCTTCCCCACGGGCAACGACACCACGGCGCTGCTCGCGTCGTTCGCGGTGTTCGGCGCCGCGATGGTCGCCCGCCCGATCGGCGCGATCTTCTTCGGCCACCTCGGCGACCGCCGCGGCCGCAAGACCACGCTCGTCTACTCGCTGCTGACGATGGGCGTCGCGACGTTCCTCATCGGCCTGCTGCCGACGTTCGGCCACATCGGCGTGGGCGCCACGGTCGCGCTGCTGGTGCTCCGGCTCGCCCAGGGCTTCGCGCTCGGCGGCGAGTGGTCCGGCGCGGCGCTGGTCGCCACCGAGAACGCCCCCGCCGGCAAGCGCGCCTGGTACGGCACCTTCCCGCAGCTCGGCGCGCCGCTCGGCTTCATCATCGCCAACGGCATCTTCCTCATCATCAACGGGGTGCTGGGCCAGGGCTCGGACGCGTTCATGTCCTGGGGCTGGCGCGTGCCGTTCCTGTTCTCCGCCGTCATGGTGGTCATCGGCCTGTGGGTGCGGCTCAAGCTCGTCGAGTCGGAGGCGTTCACGCAGGCCGAGAAGAAGGGCACGATCACCAAGGTGCCGCTCGGCACGACGCTGCGGTTCCACTGGCGCGAGACGCTGCTCGGCACGTTCATCATGCTGGCGACGTACGTCCTGTTCTACCTGATGACCAACTTCACGCTGACCTACGGCACCCGCGCGGTCGCCCCGGAGGACGGCGAGCCCGGCGGCCTCGGGATCCCGTACGTGCACTTCGTGCTCATGCAGATCATCGGCGTGCTGTTCTTCGGCATCTTCACGATGCTGTCCGGCCCGCTGGCCGACCGCCTCGGGCGCCGGCGGCTGCTCATCGGCGTCACCTCGGCGATCATCGTGTTCGGCTTCTCGTTCCCGCTGTTCCTCACGGTCCGCGACGACCTGGTGTTCACCGGCGCGCTGACCCAGGCGTTCCTGGTGCTCGGGTTCCTGCTCATGGGTGCCACGTTCGGTCCGATGGGCGCGCTGCTGCCGGAGCTCTTCCCGACGAACGTCCGGTACACGGGCTCGGCGGTCGCCTACAACGTGTCGTCGATCCTCGGCGCCGCGCTGGCCCCGATCGTCGCGCTCGCCCTGTGGGCCGCCGCCGACGGCAGCACCTGGCTCGTCGGCGTGTACCTGTCGGCGATGGGCGTCCTGACGCTCGTCGCGCTGATCCTGTCCCGCGAGACCAAGGACCAGGACTACGCCCGCTCGTCCCACGCGGACTGACCTGCCACCAGCACGACCCGCGAGTTCGGTGGTTCCCGCCGAGTTCGGTGCTCAGAGGCACCGAACTCGGCCGGGAGCACCGAACTCGCAGCGTCCCCGGCGGGCTCAGGCCAGCGCGGCGAGGGCCTTGCGGATCCGCTTCTCGCTGACCGGCACCGGCGTCCCGAGCTGCTGCGCGAACAGGCTGACACGCAGCTCCTCCAGCAGCCACCGCGCGTCGTCCAGCGCCGCGAGGTCGGCGGGTACGGGCGTCCGGCTCGTGACCCGCGCGCGGGTCTGGCCGAGCAGCTGCTCCAGGTCGTGCACCTGCCAGGCGAGCTGCTCGTCGCGGGCGGGGTTGCCGGCAGCCTTGTCGAGCCGGTACGCGGCGGCACGCAGGTACCGCGCCAGGTGCGGCAGCCGGTCCGCGCCGGTCTCGGACACGAAGCCGTCGTGCACCAGGCGCTCGGCCTGCTCGCGCACGTCCCGGACGGTGCCGAGCAGCGCCAGCGACCGCGTGCCGCGGACGGCCCCGTCGAGGTCCCGGGCGGCGGCGAGCACCGCCACCAGGTCCTGCACCAGCCGGTGCACGGCGTCCTCGAGCCGGTCGCGGACGAACCCGCGCGCCGCCGTGTATGCGTCGGCGGACCGGACGGCGGTCGCCGGACGTCCGGCGAGGTGCTCGGTCAGCAGCCGGTCGACCGTCGCGAGCTGCACGTCGGCGACCAGGGCCTCGGTGCTCGGGTACGGGCTGGCGGCCAGCGTCAGCGCCTGGGTCCCGGTCCAGCGCGAGGTGATCCGGCCGGGCGCCAGGCCGACGTCGCGGAGCAGCAGCCGGCGCAGGCCGCGGCGGTGCCGCACGGCCTGGTCCCCGGCGTCGGCCAGCACCTCGACGCGGACGGTCGCCGACGGTCCGGCGCCGTGCTCGACGAGCGCGGGGTAGCCGCGCACGGTGAGGCCGCTCGCGTCCTGGGTCTCGACCCGCTCGGGCAGGGTGCCGCCGGGCAGGTCGGCCGGCCAGGTGTCCAGGTCGGCGCCGTCGAACCCCGGCAGCGCCGAGGCCGCCGGCCGCGCACCGGGGCCGGGGACGGCCGCCGTGCCACCGCGGGCCGGGGCCGGGCCGCCGCCCGCGTCGCCGCCGTCGCCCGCCGCGCCCGACCGCGCCCGCGCGTCCGCCATCGCGTCCCGCACCGCGCTCCGCACGGCCGTGGAGACCGCGTCCTGGGTCCGGGCCGCGAGCTTCCGCTGCAGCACGGCGAGGTCCTTGCCCTCGTCGAGCACGCGGCCGCGGTCGTCGGACACCCGGAACGTCATCCGCAGGTGCGGGGGCAGCCGGTCGAGGTCGATCGCCCCGTCCGGCACGACGACGTCGCGCAGCGCCCGGACCGCCTGCCGGAACGCCGTCTCGTACGACGGGGCGGCGTCCGCCGCGCGCACGGTGTCCTCCCACGACGCGGTGTGCGCGTCCAGCCACCCGACGACGTCGCGGGCGACGTCCGGCGCGGGCACCAGCTGCACCCGGACCGGCTTCGGCAGCGCGCGGATCGTCGCGGTGACCAGCTCCTCGCGGAGCCCCGGCACCATCCAGTCGAAGCCCTCCGGCCGCACCCGCGCCAGCGCCACGAGCGGGACGTGCACGGTGACGCCGTCGGCGTCGGTGCCCGGCTGGAACTGGTACGTCAGGGGCAGCGCGAGGTCGCCCTGCGGCCAGGTCGACGGGAACGACGACTCGTCGACGCCGCCCTCGTCGGTCACCAGCAGCTCGCGGGTGAACGTCAGCAGGTCCGGGCGGTCCCGGCGCGCGCCCTTCCACCACTGGTCGAAGTGCCGCGCCGAGACGACGTCGTCCGGGATCCGCTCGTCGTAGAAGTCGAACAGCGCGTCGTCGTCCACGACCAGGCCACGGCGCCGGGACCGCGCCTCCAGGTCCTCGGCCTCCTTCAGCAGCCGGCGGTTCTCGGCGAAGAACGCGTGGTGCGTCGTCCAGTCGCCCTCGACCAGCGCGTGCCGGATGAACAGCTCGCGCGCGTGCTCGGCGTCGACCTTGCCGAACAGCACCCGCCGCCCGGTGACGATCGGGACGCCGTAGAGCATGACCCGCTCCAGGGCCATCGCCGCGCCCTGCTTCGACGACCACGACGGCTCGGAGTACGACCGCTTCACCAGGTGCTGCGCGAGGTCCTCGGCCCACTCCGGCTGGATGCGCGCCGCGTCCCGCGCCCAGAGCCGGGACGTCTCGACGAGCTCGCCCGCCATCACCCAGGCCGGCGGCTTCTTGGCCAGGCCGGAGCCCGGGAAGATCGCGAACTTCGCGCCGCGCGCGCCGAGGTACTCGTTGCGGCCGCGCCGGTCCGGGGTGCGCCCGCCGTCGCCCCGGCCCTTCCCGCGCGGGGCCGAGCCGCCGGACAGGTCCGACGCCTCCTGCATCCCGATCTGCGACAGCAGGCCGGACAGCAGCGCGACGTGCACCCGGTCGGCGTCCCACTCCAGCCGGTGCGCGCCGCGGCCCTCGGTCGCGGGGTCGCGCTCCTCGGACAGGTCGCGGTCGGTGGTCCGCGGCGGGTTCATCGTGATGCCGAGCGGCTTCGCCAGCTCCTTGAGCTGCGTGACGACGTCCTGCCACTCGCGCAGCCGCAGGTAGTTCAGGTACTCCGACCGGCACAGCCGGCGGAACGCCGAGCCCGACAGGTCCCGCTGCGCGTCACGGACGTACTGCCAGAGGTTGAGGTACGCCAGGAAGTCCGACGTCGGGTCGGCGAACCGGGCGTGCAGCTGGTCGGCTTGCGCGCGCGACTCGACCGGGCGCTCGCGCGGGTCCTGGATCGACAGCGCGGCGGCCACGATCATCACCTCGCGCGCCACGCCGCGGCGGCCGCCCTCGACGATCATCCGCGCCAGCCGCGGGTCCATCGGCAGCTGGGCGAGCGCACGGCCCGTGTCGGTGAGCCGGGTGCCGGACGGGCCGGTCTCCAGGGCGCCGAGCTCGGTCAGCAGCTGCACGCCGTCGCGCACGGCCCGGGTGTCCGGCGGGTCGACGAACGGGAACGCCGCCACGTCGTCCGGCCCGGTCGCGACGCCGACGGCCACCATCTGCAGGATCACGGACGCCAGCGACGTGCGCAGGATCTCGGGCTCGGTGAACCGCGGGCGGGACGCGAAGTCGTCCTCGGAGTACAGCCGGATCGCGATGCCGTCGGCGACGCGGCCGCACCGGCCCGACCGCTGGTTCGCCGACGCCTGGGAGATCGGCTCGATCGGCAGCCGCTGGACCTTCGTGGCCTTCGAGTACCGGGAGATGCGCGCCGTCCCGGGGTCGACGACGTACCGGATGCCCGGGACCGTCAGCGAGGTCTCGGCGACGTTGGTGGCGAGCACGACGCGGCGGGTGCTGTGCTGCTGGAAGACGCGGTGCTGCTCGGCGGCCGACAGCCGGCCGTACAGCGGCAGCAGCTCGACGGCGTCGGGGCGGCGCTGGTCCTGGACCCGCGGGCCCAGGTGGCCGCGCAGCGCCTCCTCGGCGTCGCGGATCTCCCGCTCGCCGGACAGGAACACCAGCACGTCGCCCGGCCCCTCGGCGGCGAGCTCGTCGACGGCCTCGCAGATCGCCGTCATCAGGTCGCGGTCCTCGGCGGGCGGGGGCGTCTTCCCGCCCTTCGACGCGGCACCGCGGGAGCCCGCGCGCGGGGGCGCGGAGTCGTCGGCGTCCAGGTCGTCCGGGTCGTCGGTCGGGCGGTCCGGCGACAGCGGCCGGTACCGGAGCTCGACGGGGTACGTGCGGCCGGTGACCTCGACGACGGGCGCCGGCACGCCGTCCGGGTGCTCGGCGTCCGCCGGGCCGGCGAAGTGCGCCGCGAACCGCGCCGAGTCGATCGTCGCCGACGTGATGACGACCTTGAGGTCGGGCCGGCGCGGCAGCAGCTGGGCCAGGTAGCCCAGGATGAAGTCGATGTTGAGCGACCGCTCGTGCGCCTCGTCGATGATCAGCGTGTCGTAGGCGCGCAGCTCCGGGTCGCGCTGGATCTGCGCGAGCAGGATGCCGTCGGTCATGACCTTCACCAGCGTGCGGTCCGACGACTCGTCGGTGAACCGCACCTGGTAGCCGACCAGCTCGCCGATCGTGGTGCCGAGCTCCTCGGCGATCCGCTCCGCGACCGTGCGCGCGGCGATCCGGCGGGGCTGGGTGTGGCCGATCTGGCCGTCCCGCCCGCGGCCGAGCTCCAGGGCGATCTTGGGCAGCTGGGTCGTCTTCCCGGACCCGGTCTCGCCGGCCACGATGACGACCTGGTGGCCCCGGATCGCCGCGGCGATCTCCTGGCGGCGCGCCGACACCGGCAGCTGCTCGGGGTAGACGACCGGCGGGAGCACGACGGCGCGGCGCGCGTCGGCGAGGGCGGTCAGGCGCCGGGCGCGGGACTCGCGGCCGCGGCGGGCGGGCTGGTCACCGCCGCGCTGGTCGGCGCGGCGCTGGTCCGACGTGCGCTGGCCGGCGCCGCGCTGGTCGGGCTTGCGCTGGTCGCCGTCGCGCTCATCGGACAGGCGCTGGCCGGCCCCGCGCGGGTCGGGCGTGCGGCCGTCACCGGCCGGCCGGCGTCCGCGACCGCCGCGCCGCCGACGCGGGCGCCCGGGTGCGGCGTCGCCGCCGTCGCCG
>NZ_JAANNB010000151.1 GCF_011603975.1 Cellulomonas sp. IC4_254
CCTGCGTCCGACGGACGTCGCCGACCCGGGGTCCCGCCGCGGCCCGGTCCCGCTGCCGGACGCGCCCACGGCCTCCGCGCCCCTGGTCCCCCCGGCCCGCGCCGCCCTCGACCTCGGCCTGCACCCGACCGACGACCCCGGCAGCATCTGGGTCGTCGTCAACAAGGTGCGGCCGGTCACGCCGCCGGCGTGGGCGCCGACGGGGCTGGTCGCCGACGCCGGGTACGAGGTCCGGCCGGAGGTCGCGGGGCCGCTCGAGCAGATGATCGCCGCCGCGGCGGCCGACGGCGTCACGCTGGCGCTGCGCAGCGCGTACCGGTCGTACGACTCCCAGGTGCGGGTGCACGGCGACCTGGTCGCCCAGGTCGGCCAGGCCCGCGCCGAGGAGGTGAGCGCCCGGCCGGGGCACAGCGAGCACCAGACGGGCCTCGCGGTCGACGTCGGCAGCACGAGCCGGCCGGACTGCGACTTCCAGGACTGCTTCGGCGAGACCGCCGAGGGCCGGTGGGTCGCGGAGCGCGCGGGCGAGTTCGGGTTCGTCGTCCGGTACACCGCCGCGAACCGGGCCGTGACCGGGTACGCGCCCGAGGGCTGGCACCTGCGCTGGGTGGGGACGGACCTGGTGACCGAGATGGACCGCCGCGGCGTGACGACGCTGGAGGAGGTGTTCGGGCTGCCCGGCGGCCCGGACTACCCCTGACCGTGGCCGCGACCGGTCAGCTCGGGTCGCCGGGCGTGCTCGTCCCCCGGCCCTGCTGCTTCAGCCACTGCGAGTCGTCGTTGACGTACGCGTAGTACAGCCCGATGAGCAGCCCGCCGCCGATGAAGTTCCCGAGCAGCGCGATCCCGACGTTCGCCGCCGCGGCCGCCAGGTCGAGGCCCTCCCGCAGCCCGACGATCGAGAACAGCACGGTGTTCGCCACCGAGTGCTCCAGGCCCAGGAACGCGAAGATGAACACCGACGTGATCATGACCAGGCACTTGGTCAGGTCGTCCTTGATCAGGCCGTTGTAGACCAGCAGCATCGCGACGTTGATGCAGAAGTTGCACAGCACCGCCCGCACGAGCAGGTCAACCCAGCCGCCCGGGCCGTCGGTGACGTACGCGAGCTTGTGCTCGACCGAGGCGACCATCTCGTCCATCGGGGGACCGTCGGTGATCGTGGACAGGCGGAGCAGCGCCGCGACGAACAGCCCGCCCGCGAGGTTGCCCAGGTAGCAGAGCCCGAGCATCCGCAGCGCGCGCGGCCAGCTGGTCCGGCGGTGGTACGCGCCGATCGAGACGATCATCATGTTCGAGGTCAGCAGCTCGGACCGCGAGTAGTAGATGAACACCAGCGCCCAGCCGAACACCACCGCGCCGACCAGCCGCCCGACCGGGCGCACCGACCCGTCGCCGATGCCCGCGAACGCCCCGAGCACCGCGTAGTAGGTCGCGTACAGCAGCCCGATGAGCACGCCGGCCATGGCCGCCCGCTGCAGGTACCGCCGGGCGAGGCCGCCGGACATCGTCGTCTTGGTCTCCAGCACCTCGAGGGCGGTGCTGATGAACTGCTTGCCCGGGAAGAGGGACTGGGGGTCGGCGCTCACCGCGCACAGGCTGCCACACCCCGACCTCCGGGTGAAGACCGGTGCCGGGGCTCATCACCGCAGGTCGCAGGCCCGATGTGACAGGAGACCCGTGCAGGTGCGCGGGCAGGACGAAGGACCATGACGGCCACAGCGAGCGACGCACGATCGGCACCACCCGCACCGCCCACCGACTGGGAGGCCGCGGTGGACGAGCTCGCGCTGCTCGCGGACTCGGACGCCGGGGCGTGCGTGCGGCGCGCGGAGGACCTGATCGCCGAGGCGGTCGCGAGCCGTGCCGGCGGCGCCGAGATGCGGCTGGCGTACTACGCCGCGGTCGCGCACCACGCGCTGGGGGAGGACCGCCGCGCCCTGGAGCGCGCGGTGCGCGCCGAGCACCTGGCCCGCGAGCGCGGCGCGCTGGTGTGGCAGTCCCGCGCGCTCGCCCGGCAGGGGCTGGTGCACCACGACCTCGGCCACACCGAGGACGCCGTCGACCTGCTCACCCGTGCCGCCGAGCTGCGCCGGGAGGCCGACGACGTCGCGGGCACCGCCGACGTGCTCACGATCCTCGGGTCCGTCTACACGTCGATGCCGCACTTCGCGCCGCAGGCCGCGGGCGTGCTGACCCAGGCGCGCCGCCTCTGGCTGGCGGCGGGCGACCCGGACCGCGCGTCGATCGCGCTGGCGAACCTCGCGCGCACCTTCGTCGAGACGAGCCGCCGGCTCGCCGCCGACAACCCGCGGGGCGCCCGCGCGTCCGCCCGCCGGGCCCTCGGCCTGGCGCTGGACGCGGTCGACGAGGCCGACGCCGCCGGGCTGGCCCGCACCGCCGTGGACGCGCGGCTCACGGCCGCCACCGCGCACCTGCTGGCGGGGGACCGCGAGGCCGCCACCGGGATGCTGGACGCGGCCGGGGCGATGCTCGCGCGGTTCCCGGCGGCCGGGCTGCAGCTGTCGCTGCACCGGATCCGGGCGGGGATGCTGCTGGACGAGGGCCTGCTGCCGGAGGCGGTCACGGAGGCGCGGGCCGGCATGACGGTGTGCGACGCCCTGCGCCGGCCGGCCGAGCGGACCGAGCTGCTGCGGGTGCTCTCCGACGCGTACGAGGCGCTGGGCGACCCCGTCGCCGCGCTGGCGGCGCTGCGCGAGCTGCACGCGCTCACCGTGCGGATGGGTGACGCGCAGGCCGAGCGCCGCGCGGCCCTGCTCGGCGCGCGGATGGAGGTCGAGCAGGCGGAGCGGCAGGCCGAGGCCGAGCGCCGGCGCTCCGAGGCGCTGGAGGAGCGCAACGCCCGCCTCGCGCACGAGGCGGCGCACGACGGGCTCACCGGCCTGGCGAACCGGCGGAGCCTGGACACCCAGCTGGACCGGTGGACCGCCGAGCGCGGTGCGTTCGCGGTGGCGCTGCTCGACATCGACCACTTCAAGCGGGTCAACGACACGTACTCGCACCAGGTGGGCGACGCCGTGCTCGTCCGGGTGGCCACCGCCCTCCAGCATGCCCTGCGCCGGGACGACCTGGCCGCGCGGTACGGCGGCGAGGAGTTCGCGGTGCTGCTCGACGGGCTGACCGGCAACCGGACGGTCGACGTGTGCGACCGGCTGCGCGAGACGATCGCGCAGCTCGACTGGGAGGACCTGATGCCGGGCGCGCGGCTCACCGTGAGCATCGGCGTCGCCGAGCGGCACCCGGGCGAGCCGGTCGCCGACCTGCTCACCCGGGCCGACGCCGCGCTCTACCGGGCCAAGGCGGCCGGCCGGGACCGGGTGCGGGTGGCGGACCCGGTGGTCTGAGCCGGGCACGGCGGGTCCGGGCACGGCGGGTCCGGGGGCGCGGGCGGGGCGCGCGGAGCCGGCGCCGCGGCCGCAGCGCGCGCGGAGCGGGCGCCGGGGCCGCAGACTGCCGGGCATGGAGCAGCGCGACGTCGTCGTCACCGGTGCGGCCGGGCGGATCGGCACCTACCTCCGGACCGCCGACGGCGGGCTGCGGTCCCGCGGCTGGCGGGTGCGGCTCGTGGACGCCGACGCGCCGGACGACCCGGCCCCGGGACCCGACGAGCCGTTCACCGCCCTGGACCTCACCGACGAGGAGGCGATCGACCGGCTCGTGCCGGCGCTGGCGGGCGCGGACGGCGTGGTGCACCTGGCGGGCATCCCCTCGGAGGACACCTGGACCCGGGTCCGGCGCGCCAACGTCGACGGCACGTACCGCGTGCTGGAGGCGGCGCGCCGCGCCGGGGTGCGGCGGGTGGTGCTGGCGAGCTCGAACCACGCGGTCGGCTACTACCCGACGGACCGGGAGGCGCCCGTGGACGGGCCGGCCCGGCCGGACTCGTTCTACGGGGTGTCGAAGGCCGCGGCCGAGGCCCTCGGCAGCCTGTACGCGGACAAGTACGGCGTCGAGGTCGTCTCGCTGCGCATCGGCCTGTGCGCGGACCGGCCGGGGACCACGTTCGACCTGGGCATCTGGCTCAGCCCCGGGGACGCCGTGCGGCTGGCGGACGCGGCCCTGCGCGGGCCGGTCGCCGGGCCGGCGGTGGCCTACGGGGTGTCGGCGAACACCCGGGCGTGGTGGGACCTGTCGAGCGCGCGGGCGCTCGGCTACCGGCCCGAGGACGACGCCGAGGCGTTCGCCGACGACGTCGAGCCCTACGACGGCCCGGCCGGCGTGCTCGGGCACGCGATGGTCGCCGAGGACCCGCTGGCCTGACGGGTCAGCCGTCGGCGCCCTGGCCGGACGCGGTCCGGGCGGCGTCCTCCACCCGGGCCCGGTAGGCGGCCCACGCGCCGTCGTCGTGGAACGGCAGGTTCGGGTCGTCGGGCCGGGTGCCCACGGCGCCGTCGATGGTCTCGCGCACGATGTCGGCGTGGCCCGCGTGCCGGGCCGTCTCGGCGACCACGTGCACGAGGATGCGGTGCAGGGTCACCTCCGCGTTCTCGGGCCGCCACCACGGGACCCGGCCGCGGGCGTCCAGCGGGAGCGCCGCGATGGTCGCGTCGGCGTGCGCGGCGGAGAAGGCGTGCAGCTCCCGGACGGAGTCGAGCGACTCGTCCGCGGGCACCCACAGGTCGGCGTTCGGCTCGGCGTCGTCGGCGAACCACGGCAGCGGCCGGCCGTGCGGGCGGTCGAACACCTCGCCGAAGTAGTCGAGCTGGACGCTCGCGACGTGCTTCACCAGGCCGGCGACGTTGGTGCCGGTGGCCGTGAGCGGCCGGCGCGCGTCGTACTCCGACAGCCCGTCGAGCTTCGCGAGCAGCGAGTCGCGGTTCTCGCGCAGGTACTGGTGCAGCATCGCCTTGTCGTCCATGCGCCCCAGTGTGCCGCCGGGGTCCGACACCCGGCGGCGGCTCGCCCGGCGGCGGCTCACCCGGACGGCCCAGACGTCCGCCGCGCTCCGGGTGCGCGACGGCCCCGGCGGTCCGAGACTGACGGCGTGACCGACCGGCTCCTGCTGCTGCGCTCCCTGGCCGAGGCCGTGGCGCGCTCCGGGCCCGGCTCGGGCACCGGGGTCTGCCCGCCCGACCCGGAGCGGCTCTGCCGCGCGGCGGCCGACCTGCTCGGCGCGTCGGGCGCCGCGCTGACCTGCGCGCCCGCCGGCCCCGCCCGGTTCACCGCCGGCGCGACCGACGAGGTCGCCGTCCGGCTCGCCGAGGTGGAGGACCTGGTGGGCGACGGACCGGCCGTGCGCGCCGTCCGGCACGGCCGGACGGTCGGCACGCTGCTCGGTGCGGGTGCGCCCGGACGGCCCGCCGACCTCCCGCCGGACGTCGCGGAGGTGCCGCCGGTGTTCGCCGTCCTCGCGGCCGACGCCGTCGCCCCCGACGCGGCGGTCGCCACGGTCGCGGTGCGGTCGTGGCCGGTGCGGGTCGACGGGCGCGCGGTCGCGGCGCTGACCGTGCACGGCCCGGTCGCCGGCCTCACGGCCGAGGCCCTCGCGGACGGCCAGGTGCTGGCCGACGCCCTCGGCCCGGCGCTGGCCGGCCTGGCCGGCGCGCCGGCCCGCGCCCGCCGGCACCGCGCGGTCGGCATGCTCGTGGCCCAGACGGGCCTCGCGCCCGACGACGCGACGGCGCTCCTGCAGGCGCGGGCCTGGGCCGAGGACGTCGCGGTGGCGGACCTCGAGGACGCCGTGCTCGACCGGCGCGCGAGCTTCGCCCGCGGGGAGGCCCCCGGGTCCCTGCCCGCCTGAGCGCGCCCGCCGTCACCCGGCAGGGCTAATCACCCCCGGATCCGCACGATCTCGGGACGAATCGGGCATCTTGCCCCCGTCGCCCGTGCCACCATGTGGCTGCGCGCCGTCCGCGCGCGACCGGTGACGGGACTCGGCGAGGAGCCCGCACGTGCTGCTCAGGGGGACGGACGATGGCTGAGGTGTGTGCGGTGTGGCCGGGCACGGAGCCCGCGCGCAGCGTGCTGGCGCTCCTGGACGACCTCGTGGCGGTCGTCCGGGACCGGACGGGCGCCGCCGCCGAGGGCGCGGTGCACGCGCACCGGCGCGGCGCGGACTGGCTGATCGCCTCGGCGGGGGACCGCCTGACCCGCTCGGGCGTGGCCGTCGTCCACGCCGGCCCGTGGCGCGCCGCCCTGCGCACCGGCGCGCCGCTCGTGCTGCCCGACCTGCGCGAGACGACCGGGTCCGCCGCCGAGCCGTGGCGCGCCGCCGCGCTGCGCGCCGGGTTCCACGCGGTCCTCGCCCTGCCCGCGCCGCTGAGCCGCGGGGGCGCCGCCGCCCTGACGCTCTACCTGGACGAGCCCGGCTCCTGCGAGCCCGAGGTGGTGCGCCGGGCCGGCGGCTTCGCGGGGGAGATGGCCTCGCTCATCGAGCTGCACAGCACGATCCCCGCGCGCGAGCCGGCTCTGTCCGAGGCCGAGGTCGCGCGGCGCACGCGCGCGTCCGTCGACCACGCCGTCGGCGTGCTGATGGAGGTGCGCGGCTGCGACGAGGACGAGGCCCGGCACGTGCTCGAGGTGCTGGGCGCCTCCCAGGGCCGGTCGCTCGAGGCGGTCGCGTCGTCGGTCGTGCGGCACGCCGTGCGCAGCGCCGGCGGTCGCGGCGGCCTCGGCGGCGGCTCGGCCCGGGCGGCGCGCCGGTCCTGACGCGGCGGGGGCGGTCCGTCCTGGCGCTGCCGGCCCGCGCGTCCCGCGGCCGACCCGGGACCGTGGACCCATCCCGGCCCGCCCGGCCGCCCCTAGCGTGGCTGCGACGGGCGGCGCAGGGTCGCGTCCCCGTCGCGGGAGCCAGGGGAGGCAGCCATGCGCGGGCACGTCGTCTACGAGAGCCTGTTCGGGAACAGCCACGCGGTGGCCGAGGCGGTGGCCGCCGGGCTGCGCGCCGCCGCACCGGGTGCGGACGTCGCGGTGCTGAGCGTGCTCGATGCGCCGGACGCCCTGCGCACCGACCTCGTGGTCGTCGGCGGACCCACGCACGCGTTCTCCCTGAGCCGCCCCGAGACCCGGCGCAGCAGGCCGGACCACCTCGACGACCCCGAGGCCCGGCGTCGCGCGGAGGCCGAGCCCGGCGCCGACACGGGCCGTGGCGTGCGGGAGTGGCTCGAGGTGCTCGACACCGCGCCGGGCACGCCCGCGGTGGCCTTCGACACCCGGGTCGACCGGCCGGTGCCCAAGCGCGCGTCGGCGGGCATGGCGAAGCGGCTGCGCCGCGCCGGGTGCCGCCTGGTGCTGCCCCCGGCCGGGTTCCACGTCGCCGGCATGCACGGGCCGCTGGTCGACGGCGAGCTCGACCGCGCGTCCGCGTGGGGGCACGAGGTCGCGCGCGCGGCGGGGCTGACGGGGGCGCCGGACCCCGCCTGACGGCGCCCGACATCCGTCGCCGGTTGCCGACCGCCGCCCGCTGGTCGCCCGGCTCCCGCCCGCCGCGCGCGGGTCGCCGGCCGTCGGCCCCCGCCGACCGGCACCGTGGCTCGCACCCCGGTTACGCTGCGACGGGACGACCCGCGCCACCCGCGCGGGCGCGAGGCACGCGGGGAGCGCAGCGGTGGCGGACGTGACGTCGACGGTGTTCTGGGTCAACGGGCGCCTGGTGCCCGAGGCGGAGGCGACCACCTCCGCCCGGGACCACGGGTTCGTGGTGGGCGACGGGGTGTTCGAGGCGGTCAAGGTCGACCACGGGCAGATCTTCGCGCTGTCCCGGCACGTCGCCCGCATGGCGCGGTCCGCCGCGGGCATCGGCCTGCCGGGCTTCGACCCGGAGCTGGTCCGGCGCGCGGCGCACGAGGTGGTCGAGGCGAACGCCGACCTGCTCACCAGCGCGTACGACCTGCTCCGCGTCACGTTCACCGGTGGCCCGGGCGTCCTCGGCAGCGGGCGGGTCGACGGGCCGCCGACGCTCGTGCTCGGTGTGACCCCGGGCCACGACCCGGACCCGGAGACGGGCGTCATCACGGTCCCGTACCGCCGCAACGACGTCGGAGCGCTCACCGGGCTGAAGACGACCTCGTACGGGGAGAACGTCCTGGCGCTCGCCCGGGCGCGGGCGGCCGGCGCGAGCGAGGCGGTGTTCGCCAACACCCGCGGGCAGCTCTGCGAGGGCACCGGCACCAACGTGTTCGTGGTGCGCGACGGGGAGCTGCTCACGCCGCCGCTGTCGTCCGGGTGCCTGGCGGGCGTCACGCGCGCGCTGGTGCTCGAGTGGCACGGCGCCCGCGAGGTCGACCTGCCCTACGACGCGCTGACCACGTCCGACGAGGTGTTCCTGACCTCGACCGCCCGCGACGTGCAGCCGGTGGTCGCGGTCGACGGCGTGCCGGTCGCCGGCGGCACGCCGGGTCCGGTCACGCGCGAGGTGGCGCGGGTGTTCGCGGAGCGCCAGCGGGAGCACCTCGACCCCTGACGGGTGCGGCCGCGGTGCCCGCCGCACCGCGGGGCGCGGTCTCAGACGCCGTGCAGGGTCGCGGCCAGGAGCACGGCACGGGACGCCAGTGCGGGCAGCCGCACGTGCTCCGTCGCGGCGTGCGCCCCGCCGCCGCCCGGCCCGAAGCCGTCCAGCGTCGGGAGCCCCGCCGCCCCGGTGAGGTTCGTGTCCGCGGCGCCGGGCGCCGGTCCGCCGGTCACGCCCTGCCCGACCCGGGTGGCCGCCGCGGCCACCGCCGCGAGCAGACCGGCGGAGGCGGCCCCGGGCTCCCAGGCGGGCCGCCGGGACAGCACCTCCGCCCGGACCTCGGCCCCGGGCCGCACGGGCTCCGGCTCCGTCAGGTGCGCCAGCACCTCCCGCTCGCTCGCCCCCGTGACGAACCGGAGGCCCAGGTCCGCGCGGGCTCGCTCGGCCACCACGTTCGTCCGGGTCCCGCCCGCCAGGACGCCCACGTTCGCCAGCACCGACGGGTGGTCGGCGAGGTACTGCCGCGCGGCGAGCAGCTGGTCGAGCAGCTCGTCGGTCGCCGACACGCCCGCGTCGGGGTCGACCGCCGCGTGCGCCGCGAGGCCCGTCACGTGCAGCCGGAGCCGGGTCGATCCGCGCCGGGCCGTCTTGAGCCCGCCGTGCGCGCCGGGCGCCTCCAGGCCGAGCGCGTAGGCGGCCGCGCGCGCGGCGTCCCGGATCAGGTCGGCGGTGGCCGGGGAGCCGATCTCCTCGTCCGGCGTCACCAGCAGCCGCACGGGGCGGTGCCCGAGCCTGGCGTCGCGGAGCAGCTCGGCCGCCGCGAGCGCGACGACGATCCCGCCCTTCATGTCGTACGTGCCCGGCCCGTGCAGCACGTCGCCGTCCCGCCGGACCGGCACCGCGCCGACCGCGTGCACCGTGTCGTGGTGCGCGAGCAGCAGCGCCGGGGCGTCGCCGGCCCGCGGGCCCCGGCCGGGCAGGTCCAGGACGACGGCGTCGCCGGACGCGCGGTCGGCGGTCGGCACCCGGCCGCCGCGGAACCCGGCCGCGCGGGCGTCCGCGACCACGAGGTCCGCGAGCGCGTCCAGCGCGTCGGCCGCCCCGGTGGGGGTCTCGAGGCGCACGTACCGCTCCAGCCGCCCGGCGTCCCCGGGCAGCCGGCGCCGGGCGACCTCGTCCAGCCCGTCCAGGGCCGCGGCGTCGCCCCTCATGCCGCCGAACCTAGGCCCGCCGCACCCGCCCCGCCCGGCG
>NZ_JAANNB010000152.1 GCF_011603975.1 Cellulomonas sp. IC4_254
CCGGCGGGGCTGAGGCATGCCGTGAGCATAGGGCCCCGTTGTGGGGAACCGACAAAGGTCCCGGGAACGGCGGACCGGGTGCCGGGCCGTTCGACCGGTGCGGGACGAGTGCACCGGATAGTGTCGCGTCATGGCTCTGCTGCCCCGACTGCGCCGCCTGCTGGGCCGCCCTGCGCCCGCGTCCCGGATCGGGGCGCGCCGGCCGACGGCTGCCCCCCGGCACGGCGACGTCCCCCAGGAGGACGCCCTGAGGTCCCGGCTCGGCGACGACCCCAACGACGAGCGCGCCTTCGCGGCCCTCGCCGAGATCGTCCGCCGGCACGCCGTGACCGGTGTCGACGACGACCCCCTGACCGCCGAGGCCGACGACGCCGAGCGTCAGCGCGCCGCCGACCTGGCCGTGTGGTCGCTCGGCGAGGAGCTCGCCGGCAACCCCCGCGCCTGGTACCCGCTGGTCGAGGTCGCACGGCTCTCCGTGCGCGACGACCTCGAGGGGACGCTGCGCCGGCTGACGACCGCCGCCGAGCGCGACCCGTCCGGCGCGGCGCTCGTCGCCGGCCTGCGGCTGCTGCGCGAGGCCGGGCTGCCCGTCGAGGCCCTCGGGCTCGGCACCGGGCACTGGCACCCCAAGGACCACGACCCGGAGGTCGGGCGCGAGCTGGTGCTCGCCGCCGTCGAGGCGGGCCGCCCGCTCGACGCGAAGCAGCACCTCGCCAGCCTCGACCTGTACCCGAAGCAGGACGACATCGCGCAGATGCGCCGCGAGCTCGCGCGCCTGGTCGAGCAGGCGGAGCGCCACGCGGGCGCCTGACGCCCGCGGAGCCTGACGCCGGCCCAGGCGGGCCGAGCCGTCGGCGCGCCCCCGCGCCGACTCGCGCGCTCGCGGCGCTCGTCGGCGCGCCGGCTCGCGTGCCCGTCGCCTCGCCGAGCGGCGGGTGCCCGGGCTCGCCACCTCGCCGAGATAGGGCCTGCGCGCCGAGATAGGGCCCTGGACGGTCCTATCTCGGCGCGGCGGTCCTATCTCGGCGAGCCTCGGGCCGCGCCGGTTCGGTGGTCGTCGCCGAGTTCGGTGCGTACGGGCGCCGAACTCGGCGGGTGGCACCGAACTCGGCGGGTGACACCGGGCTCCGCTCGGGGCACCGGACGCGGCCGGGCGTCCCGGACGCGGACGGGCCCCGCACCCCCCGAGGGGGGTGCGGGGCCCGTCGCGTCGGGTCAGGCGGGTCCGGTCAGGACTCGCCGCCCGCGTTGCCGGAGGTGCCGGCGGTGACGTCGTGCAGCCGGTACCGCTCGATGGCCTGCGCCGGGGCGTCCGCCGCGACCTTGCCCTCGCGGGCGAGCTGCTGCAGGACGCGGACCACGGTCGACGGGCCGTCGATCTTGAAGTGCCGGCGGGCGGCGGCGCGGGTGTCGGAGAACCCGAACCCGTCGGCGCCGAGCGTGGCGTACCGGCCCGGGATCCACTCGCGCACCTGGTCGGCGACGAGGTGGTCGTAGTCGGTCGTGGCGACGAACGGGCCCTCGGCACCCTGGAGCTTGGCGGTGAGGTACGGCGTGCGCGCCTCCTCGCCCGGGTTGAGGAACGCGTGCTGGTCGGCGGCCAGCGCCTCGCGGCGCAGCTCGTTCCAGGACGTCACGGACCACACCGCGGCGTGCACGCCCCAGTCGTCGGCGAGCAGCTGCTTCGCCTCGAGCGCCCACGGAACCGCCACGCCGGACGCGAGGATCTGGGCCTTCGGCCCGTCGCCCTCGGCGGGGGACAGCAGGTGGATGCCCTTGAGGATGCCCTCGACGTCGACGTCCTCCGGCTCGGCCGGCTGGACGAGCGGCTCGTTGTAGACGGTGAGGTAGTAGATGACGTCGGGGTCGCGGCCGTCCTCGCCGAACATCCGCTGGATGCCGTCGCGGACGATGTGCCGGATCTCGTAGCCGTACGCCGGGTCGTAGTGCACGACGTGCGGCATGGTGCCGGCCAGCAGCGGCGAGTGGCCGTCGGCGTGCTGCAGGCCCTCGCCGGTCAGCGTGGTGCGGCCGGCGGTGGCGCCGATGAGGAACCCGCGGGTCATCTGGTCGCCGGCCGCCCAGAACTGGTCGGCCGTCCGCTGGAACCCGAACATCGAGTAGTAGAAGTAGAACGGGATCAGCGCCTCGCCGTGGGTGGCGTACGACGTGCCCACCGACTGGAACGCGGCCGCGGAACCGGCCTCGTTGATGCCGGTGTGCATGATCTGACCGGACTCGGACTCCTTGTAGGAGAGCATGAGGTCGCGGTCGACGGCGAGGTAGTTCTGGCCGTTCGTGTTGAAGATCTTCGCGCTCGGGAAGATCGAGTCCAGGCCGAACGTCCGGGCCTCGTCGGGGATGATCGGGACCAGGCGCCTGCCCAGCTCCTTGTCCTTGACGAGGTCCTTGAACAGCCGCACGAGCGCCATCGTGGTGGCGACCTCCTGCGTGCCGGAGCCCTTCTTCAGCAGCTCGTAGGCCTTGTCGCCGGGCAGCGTCAGCGGCTTGTGCGTCGAGCGGCGCTCGGGCACGTACCCGCCGAGCTGGCGGCGGCGCTCCTGGAGGTACTGGATCGCCGGGTCGTCCTGGCCGGGGTGGTAGTACGGCGGCAGGTACGGGTTCTCGTCGATCTGCTCGTCCGTGATCGGGATGGAGAGCGAGTCGCGGAGGGCCTTGAGCTCGGCGCCCTTGAGCTTCTTCATCTGGTGCGTGGCGTTGCGCCCGGCGAAGCCGGAGCCCAGGCCGTAGCCCTTGACGGTGTGCGCCAGGATGACGGTCGGCTGCCCGGTGTGCTCCCGCGCGGCCTTGTAGGCGGCGTAGATCTTCCGGTAGTCGTGGCCGCCGCGCTTGAGCGCCCAGATCTCGTCGTCGGTCATCTTCTCGACGAGCTGCTTGGTGCGCGGGTCGCGCCCGAAGAAGTGCTCGCGGATGAACGCGCCGTTCTCAGCGCGGTACGTCTGGTAGTCGCCGTCCGGGGTCTCGTTCATGAGGTGGACGAGCGCGCGGTCCTTGTCGGCGTTGAGCAGGGCGTCCCACTCGCGGCCCCACACGACCTTGATGACGTTCCAGCCGGCGCCGCGGAACTGCGCCTCGAGCTCCTGGATGATCTTGCCGTTGCCGCGGACCGGGCCGTCCAGGCGCTGCAGGTTGCAGTTCACCACGAAGGTCAGGTTGTCGAGGCCCTGCTGGGCGGCGTGCTGCAGCATGCCGCGCGACTCGGGCTCGTCCATCTCGCCGTCGCCGAGGAACGCCCAGACGTCCTGCTGGCTGGTGTCCTTGATGCCGCGCAGGTGCAGGTACTTGTTGGTCCAGGCCTGGTAGATCGCCGACGCCGGGCCGAGGCCCATCGACACCGTCGGGAACTCCCAGAAGTCCGGCATCAGGCGCGGGTGCGGGTACGACGGCAGGCCGCCGCCCGGGTGCGAGACCTCCTGGCGGAACCCGTCGAGCTGGTGCTCGTCCAGGCGGCCCTCGAGGTACGCGCGGGCGTAGACGCCGGGGGAGGCGTGGCCCTGGAAGTAGATCTGGTCGCCGCCGCCCGGGTGGTCCTTGCCGCGGAAGAAGTGGTTGAGGCCCACCTCGTACAGCGTCGCCACCGACGCGTAGGAGGAGATGTGGCCGCCGACGCCCACGCCGGGGCGCTGCGCGCGGGTCACCATGACCGCGGCGTTCCACCGGTTCCACGAGCGGTACCGGCGCTCCAGCACCTCGTCGCCCGGGAAGTACGGCTCCTCGTGCACGCCGATGGTGTTGACGTACGGCGTGTTCAGCTCGGCCGGCACCGCGACGTTCCGCTCACGCGCGCGCTTGAGCATGCTCAGCAGCACGTAGCGGGCCCGGGGGCCGCCCTTGTCGTCGATGAGCCCGTCGATGGACTCGACCCACTCGGAGGTCTCCTCGGGGTCCACGTCCGGGACCTGGCTCAGCAGGCCGTTGATGAGCGGTCCGCGCTCGTCCTTCGAAGCCACCAGTGCTCCTCGCCTCTCCACGCGGGGGGCCGATCGGCCCCGGTGCGCATCTCGGCCCGCCGGCGTGCGCGCCGGTTTCGGTGCGCGCCGCCGCCGGGCGGGTAGTAGGACCATTGTCCGCCGTCCGGACACCGAAAGTCTCCCAGTCCGCCCCCTGGGATGCGTGACGTCCGTGACAATCGTGCCGCGCGGGGGTGGTCCGGGTCACGTCCGGGCACGTCACGGGCCCTTTCCGGGTCCGGAGGGCTCCCGGTCCCGCCCGTCGTCGCCCGATCGCGTGGCGGCGCGCACCGCCCGGGTCCGTCGTCACGGCGTCCCGAGGTGCGGACGGCCTGGTCCGCGGCGCACGACATGCGCGGCGCCACGACGGCGCTTGCCACGCGCTCGTGGGGTGCGGTGGGCTACCGTTCGGTGATCATCGAACAGGTGGTGCTCGGGAGCGGCCCGGCACGCCCGACGGAAGGAACAGGTCAGGACGTGGCATCCAGCACCGGCGACGCCCCCTCGGGGGCGGGCCGTCTCGGGTTCACCTCGGGCCAGGTGGTCCAGGAGTTCGGTTACGACGACGACGTCGACGAGGCGCTGCGGTCCGGGGTCGAGGAGATCACCGGCACCGAGCTCGTCGACGAGGACTACGACGACGTCGTGGACGGCGTGGTCATCTGGTTCCGCGACGAGGACGGCGACCTGGCCGACACGCTCATGGACGCGATGACCGTGCTGGACGACGGCGGCCAGATGTGGGTCCTGACCCCGAAGCCGGGCCGCGACGGCCACGTCGGGCACGACGACATCGAGGAGGCCGCGACGACGGCCGGCCTGCACGCGACGAGCACGTTCTCGATCGCGGGGGACTGGTCCGCGACGCGCCTCGGCAGCCGCGGCCGCGGTCGCTGACCCCGCCGCCGTGACGGGCGCGCCCGGGCTGCCGGTCGTCGGCGCCCCCGCGCCCGCGCTGACGCTGCCGGACGCGCACGGCGCGCCGGTGGCCGTCGGCGGTGCCGCGGCGTCCCCGGTGCTGGTCGTGTTCGTGCCGTTCGCGTTCTCGCGGGTGTGCACCGCCGAGCTCACCGAGCTGCAGCAGCACCTGCCGGAGCTGGCGGCCGCGGGCGTCGCCGTCCGGGCGGTGTCCTGCGACCCGGGCCCCGCGCTGCGCGCCTGGGCGGACCAGGACGGGTACACCTTCCCGCTGCTGTCCGACTTCTGGCCGCACGGGGCGGCGGCCCGGGCGTACGGGGTCTTCGACGAGGTGGACGGGTACGCGCGACGGGGGTCGTTCCTGCTGGACGCCGGCGGGGTGCTGCGGTGGTCGACGCTGTCCGCCGCCGGGGTGGCGCGGCCGTTCGCCGGGTACCGGGACGCGGTCGCGGGGCTGTGACGCGGCGCCGGCCGCGCGTCCGGCGGCCGTACCGGCACCGGTAGGCTGCGCACCGCAGCAGGGGCCTGTAGCTCAGTTGGTCAGAGCGCCGCGCTTACACCGCGGAGGTCGTCGGTTCGAGACCGGCCGGGCCCACCGACCGCGGAGAAGGTGGCCGGAGCACCTCCGGCAGCCGTGCGAGCGCGGCGTCGACCGCGTCCGCGGCGCCCGGCTCCAGCGCGGCCGCCCAGCGCGCGCGGAGCTCGTCGAACCGCGCGGCCCCGATCGCGGTCATCTCGTCGCCGCGGGGCGTGACGCGCAGGGCCTTGCGCCGGGCGTCGGCGGCGTCGTCCACCCGGTCGACGTACCCGAGGTCGGCCAGGGTGGCGACCGACTTGGCGGCGGCCTGGCGCGAGACGCCCAGCGCGCGGGCGAGGGCCGACGCGCTGTCCGCACCCTCCTTGATCGCGAGGAGCGCGAACTCGAGGTTCGCGGTGACGCCGGGGTGGCCGCGCCGCGCGAGCTCCTCGACGACGTCGCCGACCATCGCCTCGAAGCCGCCGAGCAGGAGCAGAGCGGTGCGGACCCCGGGTGTCGACTCCATGGCGCGACGGTACGGGACCTCCGAGGTGTTGACAACCTGGTTGGCTATCGCCGAGTCTGACAACCACGTTGTCAACCTGGAGGTCCACATGAGCACCCATCCCGGCGCCACGATCCCCGGCGTGCAGCACCACCGCGCTGCCGTCGACGGGGCCGAGCTGCACTACGTCACGGCGGGCACCGGCGGCAGCCCGGTCCTGCTGGTCCACGGGTTCCCCGAGTCCTGGTGGGCCTTCCACCGCGTGATCCCGCTGCTCGCCGCCCGGCACCGCGTCGTCGCGGTCGACCTCCGCGGGTTCGGCGACTCCTCGGTCGCCGACGACGCGTTCGGCAGCGCCGTCGCCGCCGAGGACCTGCACCGGCTGGTCGACACGCTCGGGGTCGGCCCGGTCCACCTGGTCGGGCAGGACGTCGCCGGCGCGACCCTCCTGCGCCTGGCGACGTCGCACCCCGCCGACATCGCGAGCCTGTCGGCCGTCGAGATGGGGCTGCCGGGTCTGGGGCTCGAGGCGTTCGCCGACGTGACGCACGGCGGGTCGTGGCACATCGGCGCCCTGGCTGCCCCCGGCATCGCCGAGATGCTGTTCACCGGGCGGGAGCGCGAGCTGCTGGGGCGGTGGGCGTTCCCGTCGATGGTGGCGACGCCCGGCGCCGTGACCGAGGAGGACGTCGCCGAGCTCGCGCGCACCTACGCCCGCCCCGGTGGCTGGCGCGGTGCGGTCGGGCTCTACCGATCCATCCTGTCCGAGGGACCTGAGATCGCGCGCCTCGTCGAGGAGCGCCCGCTTGACGTGCCCGCCCTGGCGGTCGGCGGCTTAGGCGGGGACGTCACCGCCGCGACGCTCCGGCGGGTCGTGCGGGGCGAGGTCCGGGCGGTGCAGCTCGACGGGGTGGGGCACTACGTGGCGCTCGAGGCACCGGACCGCCTCGCCACGGCGCTGGGCGACTTCCTCGCCACGGTGGATCGCTGACCCGCGCCGCCGCCCCCGACGGTCCCGCCGGGGGCGGCGCGTGCGCATCCTGTGCGGGTCCTGCGCGTAGGTCACGCAGCCCCGGGCAGGTGGGGCGCGGCCCCCCGGGGCGTGGCGCCGCGGGCCCGTACGGTGAACCGATGCCCGCGCTCTCCCCGCCGTTCCGCCGTGCCCTGACCGCCCTGCTCCTCGCGGTCGTCGTCCTGCCGTCGGCGGCGTCCGCCGCGGTGCCGACGTCGGTTCCCGTGGCCAGGGACCGCGCGGCCGCAGCCGGGGACCGCGCCGCCGTCACGGGGGATGCCGCGTCGTCGACGGTCCTGCTCGTCGGCGTGACCGGCCTGCGGTGGGACGACCTGAGCACCGTCGGCACCCCGGCGCTGGCGGAGCTGGCGGCGACCGGGGCGGTCGGGAGCACGGTCGTCCGCAGCGTGCGGTCGTCCACCTGCCCGAGCGCCGGCTGGCTCGCGGTGGGCGCCGGCGGCCGCGCGGACGACACCCGGGCGGCCGACGGCAGCTGCCGGACACTCGCCGAGCCCGACGTGACCGGCCGGGTGCCCGGCTGGGACGACTTCGTCGCGGCCACGGACGCCTCCGCGTACGACTCGCGGCTCGGGCTGCTCGGCGACGCGGTCGCGGCCGCGGGTGCCGTGGCGACCGGGATCGGGCCGGGCGCGGCGATCGCGCTCGCGGGGTCGGACGGCGCCGTGGTGGGGGAGCACGTCGACCTGCCCGGGACCACGGACGCCCTCCGGGACGCGACCGCAGCGGCCCTCGTCGGGTCGTCGCTCGTGGTCGTCGACGCCGGCTCGGTGCGCGACCCCGGCCGGGCCATGCGGGACCGCGCGGCCGGCGACGAGGCGGACGCCGTGCCGGCGGACCCGACGCAGGTGGACGCGACCGGCGCGGACCCGGCCCAGGCGATCGGCCCCGAGGTGGTCGCGGAGCCGGACCGCGCCGAGCAGGTCCGGGCGGTCGACGCGCGCCTCGGCGCGGTGCTCGACGCCGCCCGCGCCGCGGGGGATGACCCGACGGTGCTGCTGGTCTCGGTCGCCGACTCGGGCCGCCGCGCGCACCTCCAGGTCGGGGCCGCCACGGGTCCCGGGACGGCGCCCGGGCTGCTCGGGTCCGCCTCGACCCGGCAGCCGGGGCTGCTGCAGACGACGGACGTCGCGCCGACCCTGCTGGACGCGCTCGGCATCCGGGAGCACGCCGCGGCCGGGGCGCTCGTGGGCGCGCCGGTGCGGGTCGCGCCGGACGACCGGAGCAGCGCCGACCGCGTCGCCGCGCTGGTCGACCAGAACCGGCGCGCGCAGGCGGTCGCGCCCCGGGTCTCGGGGTTCTACGTGCTGTGGGTGACCCTCAACCTCGTCCTCTACGTCGTGGTGACCGTCGGCCTGACGCGCCGCGGGCGGTCCCTGCTCGCCTGGGTGCGGCGGCGCAGCCGGGCCCGGTCGGCGGTCCCGCACCCGGGCGAGGAGCAGGCGCAGGCGCGCGGGGTGCTGCAGGCGCTGCGGGTCGCGGCGGTGGCGGTCGCGGCGATCCCGGTGGCGACCTTCCTGGCGAACCTGGTGCCGTGGTGGCGCGCCGGCGCTCCGGGGTGGGTCCTGGGGCCCCTCGTGGCCGCCCTCGCGCTCCTGGTCGCCGTCGCGGCGTACGCGGTGCCCGCGTGGCGGCGGACCCCGCTCGGCCCGGTCGGCGTGGTGGCGGCGATCACGGCCGTCGCGCTCGGGCTCGACGTGGCCCTCGGGGCGCGGCTGTCCCTCGACTCGCTGATGGGTCCCGGGTCGCTGGTCGCCGGGCGGTTCTACGGGTTCGGCAACCCCGCGCTCGCCCTGTTCGTGACCGCGACGATCCTGGGCGCCGTCGCGGTCGTCGACCCGCTGGTGCGCCGGGGCCGGCGGCGGGCGGCGACGGCCGTGGTCGCGCTGGTGGGCGTGCTGGCGCTCGGGGTGGTGTCGGGCATCGTGTCGACGACGCCGACCACCGGGGCGAACTTCGGCGGGCCGCCCGTCGTCGTCGCGGGCTTCCTCGTCCTGGTCGTGGTGACCGCGGGGGCGCGGCTCGGCTGGCGGCGGCTGGGGCTCGTCGTCGCGGCCGGGATCTCCGCCTCCGTGGTGCTGTCGGTCCTCGACTGGCTGCGCCCCGCCGACGAGCGGACCCACCTGGGCCGGTTCGTGGAGACGGTGCTGGACGGCGGGCTGGGCGGGGTGCTGCTGCGCAAGGCCGGGACGAACCTGCGGATCCTGCTCGGCAGCGAGCAGACGCTGCTCGCGATCGGCGGGCTGCTGCTGGTGGTGATCCTGCTCGGGCGGCCCGCCCGCTCGGCGCTGCGGGCCGCGGACGGCGGGCCGTACGCGTGGCTGTCCGGCGGCGCGCCGCTGCGCGCGCTCACCACGGACGCCCCGCTGCTGGTCGGCGGGCTGACGGCCCTGGCGGTGGCGCTCGGGTTCGGGTTCGCGATCAACGACTCCGGCGTCGTGGTCCCGGCGACCGGCGTGGGGCTGGCGGTGCCGCTGCTCGTCGCCGCGTGCGCCACCTGGCTGCTCGGCCGGAATGCCCGGCCGCCGGCCGAGTCGGACCCGGGGCACGCGCGCGTCCTGTCCTGAGCCCGCGGCTCACCCCCGGCGCGTGACGACAGCGGGCGGGGCGGGGGC
>NZ_JAANNB010000153.1 GCF_011603975.1 Cellulomonas sp. IC4_254
GCGCCGCTCCGTGCGCCGCAAGGTCGTCGCCCTGACCGTCGCCGGCCTCGGCATCGCCGGTCTGGGCCTCGCGTCCGCCGCGCAGCTCAACCTGACCGCCGGGGCGCTCGGCGCGGGCACCAGCGTCGTGGCGTCCTGCGACTCGAACGGGGTGGGCGTCGCGTTCACCAACGCGTTCACCGCGTCGGTCAAGGGCTACACCGTGAGCCAGGTCACGCTGAACGACGTCGCCGCCGGCTGCCAGGGCCAGACGGTCTCGGTCGACCTGCTGAACACCGACCCGACCGACGGCTCCACCGGCGCCTCCGTCGGCCGCCTCACGGGCGCCGTCCCCCAGGGCGGCGGCAGCGTGACGCTGTCCGTCACCGGCGCGGTGAAGGCGGCCGACGTCAAGGGCGTCGCCGTCGTCATCGCCGGCTGACGCGAGCGCACCATCCCCGACGGGCGCGCCGAGACGGCCGGCGCGGGCAGCACGCCTGCCCCGCGCCGGCGCCTCGGCGCGCCCGCACGCGTGCGCGGCCTCCTCGGCTGGGTCGTCACGGCCGCCCTCGTCGGGGTGCTCGTGTGGTTCGGCTGGCCCAGCACCCTCGGCGGCTGCACCACCCTGACGATCGTCTCCGGCCACTCGATGGAGCCCACCTACTACACGGGCGACCTCGTGGTCTCGCGCTGCGGCACCCCCGGCGAGGGCGACGTCGTCGTCTACACCCCGCCGGGCCTCGACCGCGGGCGGATCATCCACCGGGTCGTCGGCGGGGACGCCACCGACGGCTGGGTGATCCAGGGCGACAACAACGACTTCCTCGACCCCTGGCGGCCGCACGCCGCCGACGTGCTCGGCATCGCCCGGCTGCACGTGCCCGGGCTCGGCCGGGTCGCGTCGATCCTGCTCGACCCGTGGGCGTGGGCGTCGCTGCTCGTCGTCGCCGCGGGCATCCTGCT
This sequence comes from Cellulomonas sp. IC4_254, assembly GCF_011603975.1. Classification (GTDB taxonomy): domain Bacteria; phylum Actinomycetota; class Actinomycetes; order Actinomycetales; family Cellulomonadaceae; genus Cellulomonas. The sequence continues at coordinate 943 of NZ_JAANNB010000153.1, forward strand.
GTGGCCGTCCCGCCCGGAGCCCGACGTGGCGGCGGACGGCACGGCGGCGGACGACGGCGCCGACGGCGGCGCGCCCGCCGCCGAGGTCGAGGACCCCGCGCCCGCCGCGGTGGTCCCGTGAGCCCCGCCGCCCGGCGCGCGGCCGCACCCGCCGCCGTCCTCGTCGTGGTCGTCGCCGTGCTGGCCGCCCTGGCGCTGTCGCCGGCGAGCGCCGCCCGGCTCGCCGTGCGCGGTCCCTCCGTCACCACCGGCAGCGCCGCCCCCTGCGCGGCCACCGCGTTCGGCGCCGCCGCCGGCACCGCGACCGCGTCCGGCACCGCCACCCAGGTCGTGCTGTCGGACGTCCCCGCCGCGTGCCGCGGGCAGGTCGCGACCGTCCGGCTGTTCGCCGCCGACGGCACCGCGCTCGCCGGCACCGACGTCTCGGCCACGCTCACCGCCGCCAGCACGGCCGTCACCGTCCCGTCCTACGCCACCAGCCGGGTCGCCGGGGTCGCCGTCACCGTCGGCACCTGGTCGTTGCCGGTGACGTGGACCGCGCCCGCCGGCGTCCCGGGCGGACCCGTCACGCCCGGCTCCGGGACGTCCTTCGGGTCGCTGACCTGGTCACAGCTCGCCTCGTCCGGCACCCAGGCGTGCGTCACCGTCGACGTCTCGGGCGCCTCGGGGACCTCCTGGCGGATCGACCTGCACCTGCAGCAGCGTCCGTTCAACGGCGTGACGTCCGGCTCCGGGTTCTCCGTCAGCCCCTGGTGGGCGGGGGTCCTGGACTCCGCCCCGGTCGACGGCGTGGTCTCGGTCGGCGCGCGGCCCGGCCAGGCGTCCTTCGCGACCGCGTCCGCGACCGTCACGATCTGCCACTACGGCCTGCCCGCGCCCACCTACGACCCCGCCCTCACCTACACGCAGACGACCGGGGCCGTCACCGGCACGGGCGCCTGGGCCTGCCAGAGCACCACCGTCGCGGTCACCGGCACGCCGCAGTTCTACGCCGGCTGGCGCGCGGACGTGGACGTGGCCCCGCTGGTCGCCTGGTTCGCCGCCCGCGGGATGCGGGCGGACCTCGGCACGCTGCGGGCCCAGGGGAACTACACGCTCGCCGCGCAGGGCGGCACCACCTACCGGGTCACGCCGACCGCCTGGGACACCTGGGGCGTCCGCGACGACACCCCCCGCACCGTCGACGTCTGCGCCCGCACCTGACCTGCCCGCCTCGCAGTTCGCGAGTGCCTACCCGACGCGTCGAGCGCCTGTCCGCCGGGTAGGCGCTCGACGCGTCCGGTAGGCACTCGGTGCGGGCGGCCCGCCGGCGCGCGCGGGTGGGTGAGGTGGCGGCCGGGCGTTCGCCCGTCCGGGTGGAGCGCCGCTCCGGATGCTCAGACCGGCCGCCCGGCCGACGATGGGGGCGCCACAGGTCGACGGATCGACCGGGGCACGTCCACGGAGGGGGCGCCGATGGCGCACGAGCACGTCCGGGCCCGCCGTGCGGCGGGGGTCACGCTGGCGTGGCTGGGCTGCGCCGGCCTCGCCGTCTCGATGGCCCGGGCCATGACCTGGGAGGGCGGCGACGACGCCCCCGCGGGCGCCTGCGTGGTCAGCCGGATCTCGGTGGACTACGACGTCGACTACGTCCCGGGGCTCGGCGGCTACGGCGTCATCGCGACCTCGCTGTCGGACGTGCCCGACGACTGCGCGGGCCGCGAGGTCGCCGTCACCCTGCACGGCGCCGACGACGCGGCGCTCGCCGAGACGCGCGCGCCCGTCACGGCGCCGACCACGACGGTGCGCGTGGGCGACCCGGTGCCCGTCGAGCAGCTCGGCGGGGTGTCGCTCGCGCTGGTCACCGACGGCGAGGCGACGGTCGACGTCGACCCGCTGCCCGCCGGCTGACCGCCGGCCGCCCCCGCGCGCCGGCCGCGCCGGGGGTCAGACCTCGGTCAGCGTCGGCAGCTTGGCCCTCCGGGCGTCGCCCGACGACGTGCCCCGCAGCCGCCGCGTCGCCCACGGGTAGGCGTACAGCCGGAGCCACCGGGCGTCCTGCCGGGCCTGCACGGCGCGGGACGGCCGCGGCGTCGGCGCGAGCGGGGAGTCCCAGTCCGGGTCGTCCGGCGTGAGCCCGAGCGCGGCCAGCGCCCCCTGCGCGACCCGGGCGTGCGCCTCCGAGGTGAGGTGGATCCGGTCCGGCGCCCACATCCGGATGTCGTGCAGGTGCCGCATGCCCCACAGGTCGAGCACGTGCGCGCCGTGCCGCCGGGCGATCGACCAGATGTGCGCGTTGTAGACCCCGACCCGCGGCCGGGTGGTCGACACGATCGGCGAGCCCGAGGCGTCGAACCCGGTCGCGAGCAGCACGTCGGCGCCCGTGGCGCGGATCCGGGCCACGGCCTGCTCGAGCCCGTGCGCGAGCCGGTCGGGGTCGGCGGTCGGCCGCAGGATGTCGTTGCCGCCGCCGACCAGGCTGACCAGGTCCGGCTCCATCGCCAGCGCCTCGGGCACCTGGTCCACGACGATCGGCCGCAGCAGCCGGCCGCGGATCGCGAGGTTCGCGTACTGCAGCGGCTCCTCGCCGGCGGCCCGCCGGCGCTCGGACAGCAGCCCCGCGAGCACGTCGGCCCAGCCGCGCACCGGTCCGTCCTCGCCCTGCGGGGTGTCCCACAGGCCCTCGGTGAACGAGTCGCCGACCGCGACGTACCGGCGCCACGGGGGTACGGCACCCCGGTCCGGCGTCGTGCCGCCCTGCGCGCTGCGGTCCCGCGTGCTGTCCTGCGTCGGGGCGCTCGCCCCGGCCCCCTCGTGCGTCGTCACCCCCGCAGTGTGCCCCCGGCGCGGGCCGCGCTTCCAGCGAGTTCGGGGTGCCGGGTCAGGGCAGCGACCAGTCGACGGGGTCCGCGCCCTGGTCGACGAGCAGCGCGTTCACCCGGGAGAACGGCCGCGACCCGAAGAACCCGCGGCTGGCGGACAGGGGGCTGGGGTGCGGGCTCGCGACCACCGGCACGTCGCCCAGGGCGGGCGCGAGCGACTGCGCGTCCCGCCCCCACAGCACGGCGACCAGGGGGCCGCCCCGCTCGACCAGCGCGGCGATCGCGCGGTCGGTGACGGCCTCCCAGCCGCGGCCCCGGTGGGACGCGGGCTCGCCGGGGCGGACGGTGAGCACGCGGTTGAGCAGCATGACGCCGCGGTCCGCCCAGGGCGACAGGTCACCGGTGCTCGGCTGCGGCACGCCGAGGTCGGCGCGCAGCTCGGTGAAGATGTTCGCGAGCGACCGCGGCACCGGCCGCACGTCGGCCTGGACGGAGAACGACAGCCCCATCGGGTGCCCGGGGGTCGGGTACGGGTCCTGGCCGACGACGAGCACGCGCACGTCGGCCAGCGGCCGCGTGAACGCGCGCAGCACGTCCGGGCCGGCGGGCAGGTAGTCGCGGCCCGCGGCGACCTCGGCGCGCAGGAACTCCCCGGCGGCGTGCACCAGGGGCTCCACCGGTGCGAGCGCCTCCGCCCAGTCGGGGGCCACCAGCTCGGACAGGGGTGCGGGGGTCACGGGGCCCGAGGCTAGCCGACCCCTGCGACCCGCTCCGGGGGCGGCGGCCGGGTGCCCGGGAGGGCCCAGGAGGGCCCAGGAGGAATGACACCGGTGTGATTCCGGCCGTACGATGGCGCGGGACGACGGGCGAGCGGGAGGAACGGGCACCGATGGACGCGACGGCGGAGCGCACGGCCGACCGGCCCGCCCTGGTGGCGGTCGAGGGCGGCGCGGACGACGCGGCCGCCGGGCTGTCCGAGCGGGACCGCGAGGTGCTCGCCTTCGAGCGGCAGTGGTGGAAGTACGCCGGCGCCAAGGAGCAGGCCATCCGCGAGCTGTTCGACATGTCCGCCACCCGGTACTACCAGGTGCTGAACGCCCTGATCGACTCCCCGGCCGCGCTCGCGCACGACCCGATGCTGGTCAAGCGGCTGCGCCGGATGCGGTCGACCCGGCAGCGCGCGCGCAGCGCCCGCCGGCTCGGCACCGACGCCTGAGCCGGTGGCCCGCGCACGGCTGACCGGCACCGCGACCCCCGCGCGGCGCGCCGTGCGTGCGGGCGTGGACAGGCCGAGCCGTTAGCCTGTCCGCCGTGACCAAGGCGAGCGACCGGTTCCCGGAGGACGAGTTCGACGCCGAGCCGGCGCCCGACGCGCCGATCGGCGTGCACCGCGCACCCCGCAGCTGGTGGAGCCGGTGGTGGCCGTTCGTCGCCGTCGTCGTGCTGGTGCCCGTCGTGACGGTCGGCCTGGTGGCGTGGGCGTCGTCCTGGGACGGCCGCCTGCCGGGGTTCGGCGACTCGTCCGAGCCGGCCGCGGCCGCGCCGAGCGCGTCGGGGACCACCGCGCCCGCGCCCGAGACCGAGGACCCGGGCGCCGAGGACCCGGGCGCCGAGGCCCCCGCGGAGACCGAGGCGCCGCCCGTCGAGGAGGAGGAGCCCGCCCCGACGGCCGACCTCACCACCGACGTGCGCGTGCTCAACGCGTCGGGCCGCTCGGGTCTGGCCGCGGGCGCGGCGGGCGACCTCGAGGACGCCGGCTTCACGTCCGTCACGACCGGCAACGGCAACGCCGGCGGCCTGCAGCAGACGACCGTGTTCTACGCGAGCGCGGACCTCGCGCCGACGGCGCAGCAGGTCGCGGACTCGCTCGGCATCGCGAACGTCGTCGAGGACGCCGGGACCGCGCCCGAGGGTGTCGTCGTGCTCCTGCTGGCGGACTTCGCGCGCTGACCCCTTCCGCAGGCCGGAGGGCGGGGCTAGTGTCGGCCGCGTCGCGGTGACCGCTCTCCAGAACCGGGGGAGGCCACGGCCCCTGCGTCGCACCGATCACGCCTTCTTCAGGAGCACCGCATGCCGCAGGGAACCGTCAAGTGGTTCAACGCCGAGAAGGGCTACGGGTTCATCACCCCGGCCGACGGCGGCCAGGACCTGTTCGTCCACTTCAGCGCCATCCAGTCCAACGGGTACCGCAGCCTCGAGGAGGGGCAGTCGGTGGAGTTCGAGGTCGGGCAGGGCACCAAGGGCCCGCAGGCCGAGCAGGTCCGCCCGCTCTGAGCAGCCACCCGCGCTGAGGCGTCCGCCCGCGGGGCCCGGGCAGCGCCCGCCGGCCCCGCGGGCGCCCGCCGTCCGGCGCGGCGTCAGCCGTCCGGCACGGCGTCAGCCGTCGAGCGCCGCCACCGCGAGGACCACGCACGCCGCGGTCCACGCCAGCGGGGCGACCGCCGCGGGTGACCCGTCCGCGAGCACCTTCTCCGGCAGCGCGCCCATCGCCGTGCGGTGCGCGTCCAGCCAGGCGAGCCGCTCCTGCGCCGCGGTGTCGTCGCCGTTCACCGCCGCGGTCAGCGCGTAGAGCGACGTCTGCGGCGTCCAGGAGATGCCGTCCTGCCGCCAGCCCGCGCCGGGGGCCAGGCCGCCCGCGGGGCGCGCCATCGCGGCCGCCGACGCCCGCCACGCCTCCGTCGCCCCGGCCAGCGCCGTCGGCTGGAACGGCGGCAGCACGAACGCGCTCGCCGCGTCGGCCACGCTGCCGCTCGCGTACCGCCCGTAGGCCGAGTCGTCGCCGAACTCGCGCTCCACGGCCGCGCGGGTGCGGGCGGCGGCGTCCCGCGCGTCCGCGGCGGCAGCGGTGTCGCCGAGCAGGTCCAGCACCGGCCCCGCGGCCTCGAGCCCCGCGAGCAGCGGCGCGACGGTGCCCAGCGTGAGCTCGTCCTCGGGCACCTCCCAGTAGTCGGGCGACGCGGGCGGCAGGCCGTCCCCGGCCACCAGCGCCACGGCGTGCGCGGCGCCCCGGCGGACCAGCGGCGCGAGCTCGGCCGCCACCGCCGCCTGCTCGTCGGCCGGGGCCGCGGCCACCACCTGCGCGGCGGCCCACAGCGCCCAGCCGGTGCCGTCCGTCTGCGGCGCCCGGTCGTCCGGCACCGCGCCGGAGCCGTCCGGCAGGTACCGGGCCTCGAAGGAGCCGTCCGCGGCCTGCACGCGGGTGAGGAAGCCGAGGACCTCGCGCGCGTCGGCCAGGTGCCCGGTCCGCGCCAGGGCGACCGCGACGAACGACGCGTCCCGCGGCCACACGTACCGCCAGTACGGCGTCCACGCGGCGACGGCCGCACCGCCGTCCTGGACCAGCGTGCGCAGGTCGAGCAGGGCGTCGGTGACCATGTCCGCGTACGGGCCGTCGGCGCCCGGGACGGTGCCGGCGGCGAGCCAGGCGCGCTGCTCGGCGGCGAGGTCGTCGTCGGCCGTGGTGCCGGGGTCGACCTCGACCCGGGTGCCCTCGTGCAGCAGCGGCAGCGTGCCGGCGGGCACCAGCTCCGGGCCGGTGGGCGTGGCGACGACGCCCTCGCTGTAGAGGTCGATCGTGCGGGTCCGGGGGCCGGTGGCGCCCCAGGCGATCAGGCCCGCCGCGAGCGAGGCCAGCACGACGGCGGCGACGGCGGGGCGGCGGTGCATGCCCGGGAGGCTATCCGGCCGGGAGCGACGGGCCGTCGCGGGTCCGCCGGACGGCTGTCCGCCGAGGGCGGAGCGCCTTGCACTCGGGGGGGTCGAGTGCTAACCATGTGCTTAGCACTCTCCGGTCGAGAGTGACAGAATGAGAACCCAGGCCGACCCGGTGAGGTCCGCCGCCCGACGGGACATGACCGACGGGCCGGCGCGGCCGTCCGTCGCGGGCACCGACCGGCCGAACCACGAGCCAGAGTGAAGGATCGATAGCCCCATGGCCAAGATCATTGCCTTCAACGAGGAGGCCCGTCGCGGCATCGAGCGGGGTCTGAACACCCTCGCCGACACCGTCAAGGTCACCCTCGGCCCCAAGGGCCGCAACGTCGTCCTGGACAAGAAGTGGGGCGCCCCCACGATCACCAACGACGGTGTCTCCATCGCCAAGGAGATCGAGCTCGAGGACCCGTACGAGAAGATCGGTGCCGAGCTCGTCAAGGAGGTCGCCAAGAAGACGGACGACGTCGCGGGCGACGGCACCACCACTGCCACCGTGCTCGCCCAGGCGCTCGTGCGCGAGGGCCTGCGCAACGTCGCGGCCGGCGCCAACCCGATCGCCCTCAAGCGCGGCATCGAGCAGGCCGTCGAGGCCGTCACCGCCGCCCTGCTGGAGCAGGCGAAGGAGATCGAGACCAAGGAGGAGATCGCCGCCACCGCGTCCATCTCCGCCGGCGACACCGCCATCGGCGAGCTCATCGCCGAGGCCCTCGACAAGGTGGGCAAGGAGGGCGTCATCACGGTCGAGGAGTCGAACGCCCTCGGCCTGGAGCTCGAGCTCACGGAGGGCATGCGCTTCGACAAGGGCTTCCTGTCGGCGTACTTCGTGACCGACCCGGAGCGCCAGGAGGCCGTCCTCGAGGACGCCTACGTGCTGCTCGTCGAGTCGAAGATCTCGAACGTCAAGGACCTGCTGCCGCTGCTGGAGAAGGTCATCCAGTCCGGCAAGCCGCTGTTCATCGTCGCCGAGGACGTCGAGGGCGAGGCCCTGGCCACGCTCGTCGTCAACAAGATCCGCGGCACCTTCAAGTCGGTCTCCGTCAAGGCCCCGGGCTTCGGCGACCGCCGCAAGGCGATGCTGCAGGACATGGCGATCCTCACGGGTGGCCAGGTCGTCTCCGAGACCGTCGGCCTCAAGCTCGACACCGTGGGCCTCGAGGTCCTCGGCCAGGCGCGCAAGGTCGTCGTGACCAAGGACGAGACCACGATCGTCGAGGGTGCGGGTGACGCGGCGCAGATCCAGGGCCGCGTGAACCAGATCCGTGCCGAGATCGAGAACTCCGACTCGGACTACGACCGCGAGAAGCTCCAGGAGCGCCTCGCCAAGCTGGCCGGCGGCGTGGCCGTCATCAAGGCCGGCGCGGCGACCGAGGTCGAGCTCAAGGAGCGCAAGCACCGCATCGAGGACGCCGTGCGCAACGCGAAGGCGGCCGTCGAGGAGGGCATCGTCGCCGGTGGTGGCGTGGCGCTCATCCAGGCCGGTGCCGTGGCGTTCGAGAAGCTCGAGCTGCAGGGTGACGAGGCGACCGGCGCGAACATCGTGAAGGTCGCGATCGACGCCCCGCTGAAGCAGATCGCCGTGAACGCGGGCCTCGAGGGCGGCGTCGTGGCGGAGAAGGTGCGCAACCTCCCGTCCGGCCAGGGCCTGAACGCCGCGACCGGCGTGTACGAGGACCTGCTGGCCGCGGGCGTCAACGACCCGGTCAAGGTCACGCGCTCCGCGCTGCAGAACGCGTCGTCCATCGCGGCGCTGTTCCTCACCACCGAGGCGGTCGTCGCCGACAAGCCGGAGAAGGCCGCTCCGGCCGCCCCGGACGCCGGCGGCATGGGCGGCATGGACTTCTGAGTCCCGCCGCAGCGGGCCGCGTGAGCGGCCTGCACCGCGCCTGAACGGGCCGGTCACCCCCCGGGGTGACCGGCCCGTTCTGCGTCCCGAACCCGCGCCCTCGGGCCCGAACCCGTCCTCGAGCCCGGGCGCGACCTCGCCGGGTGGGCAGCAGATGTCCCCTCGGCACGTGCTCAGGGGACCACTACTGCCCACTCGGCGGGGGTGGCGTGTGGGAGAGCGGGGCAGGCGCGGC
>NZ_JAANNB010000154.1 GCF_011603975.1 Cellulomonas sp. IC4_254
CCGGGCGGGCCCGGGGGCCCGGAGGCCGCACCGGACCCGGGTGCGCCCGGGGCCGACGACCGGCCGCTGGTGGGCGCGGGCTCCCCGCGCTGACCCGGGCGCCCCGGCCGCTGCTGCCGCCGGGGCGCCCGCCGTCAGGCGCGGGCGACCACCGGGTCGGGCTCGGGGTCGGTGGCCGCGAGCCGCCGCGCCAGCACGGCGCAGGTCGCGAGCTGGAGCTGGTGGAACACGATCACCGGGAGCGCCACGCCCGCGGCGGCCACCGGCCCGAACAGCACGTTCGCCATCGGCAGGCCGGTCGCCAGGCTCTTCTTGGACCCGCACATCAGCAGCGCGATCCGGTCGCCGCGGGACAGCCGCAGCGCGCGCCCGCCGCTCCAGGTGATCGTCAGCATCGCGGCCAGCAGCACCGCGCACACCGCGACCAGCACGACCAGCACCCCTACCGTCAGGTCGTCCCACACGCCCGACGCCTCGGCCTCGGACACCGAGCCGTACGCCACCAGCAGGATCGTGCCGCGGTCGGTGATCAGCGTGACCGGCTTGTGCGCGCGGACCCAGGCGCCGATCTTCGGCTGCAGGACCTGCCCGACGACGAACGGCAGCAGCAGTTGCAGCAGCGTCGACCCGGCCGACCCGCCGACGGGACCGCCCGCGCGGGACATGAGCACCCCGACGAGCAGCGGCGTCAGCACGATGCCGAGCACGTTCGACACGGTCGCCCCGGTGATCGCGCCCGCGACGTTGCCCCGGGCGATCGAGGTGAACACGACCGAGGACTGGATGGTCGACGGCAGCAGCGACAGGTAGAGCAGGCCGGTCTTGAGGTCGGCCGGCAGCAGCGAGTCCGGCAGCACCTGCACCGCGAGCCCCAGGACCGGGAACAGCAGGTAGGTGGCGGCGAGCATGCCGCCCTGCAGCCGCCAGTTCTTCAGGCCGTCCCAGACCTCGCTGGTCGCCATCCGGGCGCCGTAGAGGAAGAACAGCAGGACGACCGCCGCGGTCGTCACGTGGTCGAGGCCGGTCGCGAAGCCGCCGGACGCGGGGGCGAACAGCCCCAGGAGGAACACCGCGACGATCATGACGACGAGCGGGTCCACCCACGTCTTGGTCGCGGACCAGGCCCGGGACCACCGGCCCGGTCGGGACGGGATCGCTGCAGGCACCGGGTCATTCTGCCACCGCGCCCGACGCTAGCGGCCGCCGCCGACCCGCCCCGCGCGCGCGGGCCCGCCCCCGCGCACCGACTCCTCGTCCTCCCAGCACTCGACGCCGGTCACCCCGGCGGGCAGCCGGGCCCGCGTGAACACCGGGTCGAGCCCGTCCCGGCGCTGCGCCGCGTAGTCCCCCAGCAGCGCCAGCCCCAGCCGGGACAGCAGCAGCAGCGCCACGAGGTTGATCAGCGCCATCACCGCCATCAGCCCGTCCGCCAGGTCCCACACGAGGTCGGCGCTCGCGACGGAGCCGGCGAGCACCACCACGACGACCAGCAGCCGGAAGGTCCGCAGCGTCGACCGGCGGTCGGAGATGTACCGCAGGTTCGCCTCGCCGTAGTAGTAGTTCCCGAGGATCGAGGTGAACGCCAGCAGGAAGATGATCACCGCGAGCAGCACGCCGGTCCACGACCCGAGGGTGTCCGCCAGCGCGGTCTGCGTGAGGTGCACGCCGCGCGGCGCGTCGGTGAGGTCCGGGCCCGGCACCAGGATGATGAACGCGGTGATCGAGCAGACGAGCCAGGTGTCGAAGTAGACGCCGAGGGTCTGGACCAGGCCCTGCTTCACCGGGTGCGTGACGGCGGCCGTGGCGGCGGCGTTCGGCACCGAGCCGAGGCCGGCCTCGTTCGAGAACATGCCCCGCCGGACGCCGGTCATGATGATCGTGCCGAGCGTCGCCCCCGCGACCTGCGACCCGCCCCAGGCCTCCGTGACGATCGCGGCCAGGGCGGCCGGGACGCGGTCGGCGTGCATCGCGACGACGACCAGGCCCACGAGCAGGTAGACCAGCGCCACCAGCGGGATCGTCGCCTGGGACACGTGCGCGATCCGCCGCAGGCCGCCGAAGATCACCAGCGCCGTCAGCAGCGCGACCGAGGCGCCCACGAGCCACGGCACCCAGCCCGGGGCCGTGTCGCCGCCGGTGACGCCGACCACGGTCTGCGCGAACGTGTTGGCCTGCAGCGAGTTGAACGCGAACGGGAAGCAGACGATCAGGATGACCGCGAACAGCACGGCCGCCCGGCGGCTGCCCAGGCCCCGCTCGATGTAGTACGCGGGACCGCCGCGGAACGACCCGCGGTCGCGCACCTTGAACAGCTGGGCGAGGGCCGACTCGACCAGGCTGCTCGCCCCCACGAGGAACGCCATCAGCCACATCCACAGCACCGCGCCCGCGCCGCCGACCGCGATGGCCGTGCCCACGCCGGCGATGTTGCCGACGCCCACCCGGGACGCCGCCGACAGCGTGAACGCCTGGAACGCCGAGATGGACTGCGGCCGTCCGCTCGCGTCCCGCGTGCTGGGCTCGCGGAGGGTCCGGACCATCTCGGGCAGCCAGCGCAGCTGCGCTACGCCCGACCGGACCGTCAGGTAGAGCGCGACGCCCACCACGACCGGCACCAGCAGCCAGGTCCACACGGCGTCGCCCAGCTGGCCCACGAGCTCGGCGATGCCGTCCATCCGCGACTCCCTCGTCCCACCGCGCACGGACCGGCCCCGGGCGCCGTCCGAGGATGGCCCCGCGGCCGGACCTCACCGTGCCGCGGGCCGGACGTTGAGTGGCGGGCGACCGGGACCGGCGACGGGGACTAGGTGCTCCGGGCACCGGTCGTTGGGTGGCGCCGGGCCGTGGCCTGAGTGGGCCGGCCGGCGCGCGACCGGGGGGCGAGCCGGGCGGCGGACCCGGGGACGGGTCCGGGACACGGGTCCGGGGAACGAGGCCGGGAACGACGAAGGCCCGGGATCCGTGATCCCGGGCCTTGCCTTCGAGGTGGAGCTGAGGGGATTCGAACCCCTGACCTTCTCATTGCGAACGAGACGCGCTACCAACTGCGCCACAGCCCCTTGAAGCGGTGATCAGCCTAGCACCCGTTCCGGGGTGCTCACGACACCGCTGGTCGCGACCTACGCGCCGGCGGCTCGGCGCCGGGCGAGGACGGCGTTGAGGTCGATCGACCCGGACGGCTCCTCCGACGCGGGGGCCGTCGTGCCGACCGTGCTCGTCGCCGCCGCACCGGTCGCCGCCGGGGTCGCCTCGGCGCCGGGGGTCGTGGGCGCGGCGGGGGCCCCGGGCGCGGTCGGCGCCGCGGTCGACGTCGGGCCGTCGGTGCCCGTCGCGGCCGCGGGTGCCTGGGCGGCCGTGGACTCGTCGGGGGTCGCGGTGCTGCGGCGCACCGGCGCGGCGTGCGTCGAGCCCTCGACCTCGCCCAGCGGGGCGGGCTCGCGGCGCGGCGCGGGCGCCTTGGTGGCGTACGTCGGGCGGGGCACGGCGACCGGCGTCCAGGTGTCGCCCTCGCGGCCCCCGTCCCGGACCCGGGTCGACGTACGGACGGGGACGTCGGCGCGGACGCGCTCGATCGCCTGGGTCTCGGTGAGCGAGGGGTGGACGGCACGGCCGGCGGCGCCCTGGCGACCCGGGCGCGCGGCGCGCTCCCGCAGCGGCGCGGTGGCCTCGTGGATCCGGCGCTGCCACTCGTCCTCGGCCAGCCGGCCCTGCACGACGGCGCGGCGGCCGAGGCCGAGCACCCCGGCGAGCAGCACCGTCGGCACGACGCCGGCGAGCACGCCGAGCGCGGTCACGCCGACGACGACCCACCCGACGACGGTCGCGGCGAGCAGCGCGCCCGCGAGCGCGCCGCGGCGACGCGCGGCGGCGCCCCGGCGGGCGGTCGCGGCGGCGTGGGCGGCCTGCAGCTGCGCGGCACGACGGGCGGCGTCGGCGCCGATCCTGTCCTGGGTCCCGTGCGGTCGGTCCACCTCGGCCCCTCCCCTCTCCGTCGTCGCGAGCCGGTTCCCCGTCCCCGGGGTGAGCAGCCCGGCCCGCTTGTCCACCGGGCCGCAGTCCTGCCGGACCCCGCCCGCCACCTCCGCGCGCCGCCGGCGCCCGGACCCCTCGGGGCCGGTCACGGCGAGCACCCGCAGGGCGTCGGAGAACCGGTCGTCGGTCCGCGACTCCAGCAGCTGCTGCCGGTGCCGCAGCTTGTGCGGCACCAGGTACGCGATCCACAGGCCGACCACCACGAGGGCGGCTGGTCCGGCGAATTCGTACACTCCACGACGGTAGGCGCGGCGCAGGCACCGGCCCCGGACCCGTCGCGGCGTGTCGAGCGGCGTGCCGCGTGAAAATCACATGGATGTCATTCGGCGCGCCGAGGACAGCCTGCCACACCCGGACGAACCCGGGCAGAGCGGACGGATCGGTCAGACGCCGCTCGAGCGACCGGCGTGCCAGCGCGCGAGCAGCCCCCGCGGCACGTCCTCCGTCGTCAGGGCGAACGTCCGGTGGTCGCACCACGCGCCCTGGATGTGCAGGTACCGCTCGCGCAGCCCCTCGTCCCGGAACCCGAGCTTCTCGACCACGCGCAACGAGGGCCGGTTCTCCGGGCGGATGTTCACCTCGACCCGGTGCAGCCCGAGCGCCGTGAAGCAGTGGTCCGTCGCGAGCGCCACGGCCGTCGGCGTGATGCCCCGGCCCGCGACGTGCTGGGCGACCCAGTAGCCGATCGACGCCGAGTACAGCGACCCGTACGTGATGCCGGAGACCGTGAGCTGCCCGACCAGGTCGCCGGCGTGCTCGATCGCGAACGGCAGCGAGGTGCCCGACCGCGCCTGCCGGTCGAGCGTGCGGACGAACTGCCCGAACGTCGGCCGCCGCCCCGTCACCGGCTCCGGGGACGTCGCGTCCCACGGCTCCAGCCAGGCCGCGTTCACGGCGCGCAGCCGCATCCACGCGGCCTCGTCGGAGCGCCGCAGCGGGCGCAGCCGCACGTCGCCGTCGGACAGCGCCACGGGCCAGCCGCGCGGCATCAGCCCTCCAGCACCAGGCAGTGCACGACCTGCCCGGCCACGACGGCGGAGTCCTGCTCGCCCACGACGGCGAGCGCGTTCGCGTGCGCGAACCCGGTGATCGACGGCACGGCCGGGTCGCCGACGGGCGTCACCCGGTAGCCCTCGCCCGGCGTCCCGACGACGGCGGCCGGCACGAACTGCCGCACGCCCGCGGGCGACGGCCAGCCCACGTCGGCCCGCGCCGTCACCGACGGGCGGAACAGGTCGGTGTGCCCGGCCATCGCGCGCAGCGCCGGGCGGACGAACACCTCGAACGCCACCTGCGACGCCACCGGGTGCCCCGGCAGCGCGAACAGCGGCACCGCGTCCGGCCCGTCGCCCAGGGTGCCGAACCCGTGCCGGAAGCCCGGCGCCATCGCGACCTGGTCGAACCGCACCGTCCCCAGCGGCGCCAGCACGTCCGCGAGCGTGTCGTGCTGCGACTCGGACAGCCCGCCCGTGGTGACCACCACGTCGGCACGCACCAGCTGGTCCTCCAGCGCCTCGCTCAGCACGGCCCGGTCGTCCGGCACCACGCCGGCCCGCACCGGGGTCGCGCCCGTGTCCCGGACCGCCGCCTCCAGCGCGTGACCCGCCGACTCGTAGACGCCGCCGTCGCGAGGGGCGGTCCCGGGCTCGACGAGCTCGGAGCCGATCGAGACGATCACGACGCGGGGCGCGGGGTGCACCCGCAGCCGCCCCCGGCCCGCGGCGGCGGCCGTCGCGAGCTGCCGGGCGCCGAGCCGGGTGCCCGCGGCGAGCAGGACGGCGCCGCGCGCGGTGTCGGTCCCGGCCGCCCGGACGTGCTCACCGGGCACCGGCACCCGGTGCAGCGCCACCCGCACGGCACCCCGGTCGGTGTCCTCCGCGGGGAGCACGGCGTCCGCACCCGCGGGCACCGGCCCGCCCGAGGCGATCCGCACCGCCTGGCCGGGCGCGAGCCGCAGCGCGGCGGGGTCCCCGGCCAGCACGTCGTGCGCGACCGGCAGCACCAGCGGGGCGCCCGGGACCCCGCCGCGGAGGTCGCCGGTGGCCACGGCGTACCCGTCGCACGCGGCGACCGGCCGGGACGGGACGTCGGCCGGCGCCACGACGTCCTCGGCGAGGATCGTGCCGGAGGCGTCGGCCAGCACCACGTCGAGCGGGGCGACCGGTCCCACCGCGGCGAGCACCGCCGCCAGCTGGTCCTGGACGGATCTCATGCCCGCATCATGCCCGCCCGGCACGGCCCGCCGCCCACCGGCCGCGCCGGTGCAACCCCTTTGGTCCTACCCGGCACCGGGGGTGTTTGCGAGACTGGGTGCCATGAGCGCCGCTGCCCAGCCGTACCCGCACGTCTCCGACGGCAGCAGCATCACCGAGGTGAAGGACGAGTTCCGGGCCGCCATCCGCGCCACCCGGCGCGCCCGGTCCCCGCGCCTGCGGGCCGCTGCGGCCGACGCCTTCGTCGACGTCGTGGAGACGATCCCCGCCCTCGCGGACGCCGGCGTGATCGCCGCGTACAGCGCCCGCCCGACCGAGCCCGACACCGGCCCGCTGCTCGACGCGCTCGCCGCCCGCGGCGCGCGCGTGCTGCTGCCCGTGCTCGGCGCCGGCCTGCAGCGCGACTGGGCGTGGTTCGCCGGCCGGCACGACCTGCTCGAGCGCGCGCCCGGCCGGCCCCCGGAGCCGTCCGGCCCGCCGCTCGGCCCCGACGCGATCGCCGAGGTCGACGTCATCGTGGCGCCCGCGCTCGCCGTCGACACCGCCGGGAACCGGCTCGGGCAGGGCGGCGGCTGGTACGACCGCGCCCTCGCGCACGCCCGCCCCGGGACGCCGATCGTCGCGCTCGTGTTCGCCGAGGAGCTCTACGACGCCGAGACCCGGCCGCTGCCGCACGAGCCGCACGACCGGACCGTGGACATCGTCGCGACGCCCGAGCGCTGGGTGCGGCTCGGGGGCTGACCGCCGGGTCGCCCGGCCGGACCTCGCACCCGCCGCAGGCACCCGCCGCGCGCGCCCGTGGGGGCGCCCGGTGAGGAATATCGCGGGCGCGCGTATCATTGGCACTCGGACACAGGGAGTGCCAGGGGCGCGGGCGGGACCGCCCGGCGACCGGCTCCCGTCCACCCAGGTCACGTCATCCGCGGGAGACAGCAGTGCCCACCTACGCCTACACCTGCACCGAGTGCGGCCACGCCTTCGACATCCACCAGTCGTTCAGCGACGCGGCGCTCACCGAGTGCCCCGCCTGCGGCGGTCGGCTGCGCAAGGTGTTCTCCTCCGTCGGCGTCGTGTTCAAGGGCTCGGGCTTCTACCGCAACGACTCGCGGTCGACCTCCAGCTCCACGACCTCCGCGAGCAGCAGCTCGTCCTCGTCGTCCGGCTCGTCGTCCACGTCGAGCGCGACCACGAGCACGACCTCCTCGACGCCCGCCGCGACGTCGTCGTCCACCACGACGGCCGCGAAGCCCGCCGCGAGCTGACGCCGGGCCTCCGGCTCCGGCTCTCGGGACCGGCGATCCCTCGCGGTCGCCGAGTCCTCCACAGCCCGCGTGGCGCGCGCCGTCCCCAGCCGGTCCCCCGGTGAGCCCGGCGGCGCCACGGGGGCTGCCTAGCGTCGGTGGCATGCCCTGGACCGACCCGCTGCCCGAGGTGGCCCGCCGCCGGCTGCGCCTGCTGACCTGGCGCGCCCGCCGGCCCCTGGCCGCGCTGTGCGCCGGGCTCGCCGCCCTCGTGGCCGTCGGGCTGCTCCGGCCCGCAGACCCGCCCACCGCCCGCGTTCCGGTCGCGGCGCGGGACCTCGCCCTCGGCGCCGTGCTCGCCGCGGGCGACGTGCGGCTGACCGACGTGCCGCTCGCGCTGGTCCCGGCCCACCTGGTGGACCCCGACCCGGACCCGGGCGCGACGAGGGGCCGGGCCGCGCCCGACGACGCCGGCCCGGGCGGGTCGGCGGTCGAGGCGCTGGTCGGGCGGCGGCTCGCGGTGGCCGTGCCCGCGGGGCTGCCGCTGGTCGTCGGGCTGCTCGTGGACGACGCCGCCGCGGGGCCGCCGGGGACGGTCGTCGTCCCGGTCCGGTTCGCGGACGCGGGCGTCGCGGACGTCCTGACGCCCGGGATGCGCGTCGACGTGGTGGCCGCCGCCCTGCACGACGGCGACGAGGCGACCCGGCTCGCCCGCGCGGCGGTCGTCCTCGCCCGCCCGGGGGCGGACGCCGGCACGGGCTCGTCGGGCTCGGGGGGTGGGCTGCTCGGCGGCGGCGCCACGGCGAGCGAGAGCGCGCCGGTGCTGCTCGCCGTCGACCCCGAGGAGTCCGTGGCCCTCAGCGGCGCCGCCGCGTCCCGGGTGCTCAGCGCGGTGATCGTGGGATGATGCGACGACATCGCCGCAGCACACCGGGGGACCTCACGGCATGAGCGACGCACTGAGCAAGGGCCTGCGCACCGCGACCGAGGGCGCCAGGGGCGCCGGCAAGGTGCTCCAGGGGTTCAAGGACTTCATCTCCCGCGGCAACGCGATCGAGCTGGCGGTCGGCGTCGTCATCGGTGCCGCGTTCGGCAGCGTCATCAGCGCGCTCCAGGAGGGGTTCATCTCCCCGCTGATCGCGATGATCTTCGGGAAGCCGGACATCTCCGAGATCTGGGTGATCGGGCCGATCAACCACGCGACGATCAACATGGGCCTGATCCTCAACGCGATCCTGCAGTTCCTGATCACGGCCGCAGCGATCTACTTCGTCATCGTGCTCCCGCTGAACAAGCTCGCCGAGCGTCGCAAGCGCGGGATCGAGGCGGAGCCCGCGCGCCCGTCCGAGGACATCCTGCTGCTCCAGGAGATCCGCGACCTGCTCGCCGCCCAGTCGACCCCGGCGCTCCGCCAGGACACGACCCCCGGGACGGCCACCACGTCCGGCACCGGCGAGACCTCCGGCGCACCCGGCCCGGCGACCCCCGGCGTCACCGACCGCTCCACCGGCACCGGCTCCCCGAACCACCCGCCCCTGGCCTGACCCCGCGCCGCGCCCGCACCGGACGCGCACACCGGGCCGACGTCACGCGCTTCACCGGGCGCGGACGACGGGCCAACCTCACGCCCCTCACCGGGCGCGGACGACGGGCCGACCTCACGCCCCTCACCGGGCGCGGACGACGGGCCGACCTGACGCCCCTCAGCGGGCGCGGACGACGGGCCAACCTCACGCCCCTCACCGGGCCCCGACGACCGGCCGACCTGACGCCCCCTCGCGCCGAGAGAGCGGCATCCCCGGGGGCTCGGGCGAGCGCGGGCTCGGGCGAGCCGCGTCCAGCGTGCCGGGGCGTCAGCGGCGAGCGTCGGTCACCAGTGCGGGGGGACGTCGCGGCGCAGGCGGTCGTCGTTCGAGTCGCCGCGGTCGTCGCCCCAGCCGGTGTCGGAGTCGTCGGCGCTGCGGCTCGGGATCAGCGGGGAGTCGTCCACCGGCCGCTTGGGTCGGTCCACGGGCTCCGGGCGCGGCT
>NZ_JAANNB010000155.1 GCF_011603975.1 Cellulomonas sp. IC4_254
GCGCGTGCTGGTCGGCGCGGTGCTGCGCCGGCACCGCGAGCGCCAGGGCCGCACCCTGCGCGACGTCGCCGAGGCCGCCCGGGTCTCCGTGCCCTACCTGTCCGAGGTCGAGCGCGGTCGCAAGGAGGCGTCCTCCGAGGTGCTCGGCGCCGTGTGCCGGGCGCTGGGGCTGCGGCTGGTCGACCTGGTGGGCGACGCGCACGCGGTGCTCGCCCGGGCCGAGGGCCGCGTCGTCGTCGACCTGGCGGGCACCCCCGGGGCGGGCACCGGCCTGGCCCCGGTCGCCCCGCTCCCCACCCGCCCGGCCCGGTCGGCGGTCCTGCTCGCGGCCTGACCCGAGGCCTCCTGACCCCCCGCCACGAGTGGAGCGTCCTGCCCGACACGCGCGGCGTGTCCGGGCAGAACGCTCCACTCGTCCCGGCGCCGGGCCGCCTGCACGCTCAGGCCGCAGCGGACGGGGCGCGCGCCGGCTTGAGCGTCGTGATGACGGTGTCCGCCACGCCGTACGCCACCGCCTGCTCGGCGGTCAGCACGAGATCGCGGTCGGTGTCGGCGCGCAGCTGCTCCCGGGAGCGCCCGGTGTGCGCCGCGAGGATCTCGTCCACCTGGGCGCGCAGCCGCAGGATCTCGGCCGCCTGCAGCTCGAGGTCGGCGGCCGTGCCCTGCGCCCCGCCGGACGGCTGGTGCAGCAGCACCCGGGCGTGCTCGAGGACGTGCCGCTGCCCCGGTGCCCCGGCCGCGAGCAGCACCGCCGCCGCGGACGCCGCCTGCCCGAGGCAGAACGTCGCCACGTCCGGCCGGACGTACCGCATCGTGTCGTAGATCGCGAGCAGCGCCGTGACGGAGCCGCCCGGGGAGTTCAGGTACAGGTGGATCGGCTTGTCCGGGTCCTCCTGCTGCAGGTGCAGCAGCTGGGCGATGACCACGTTCGCCACGCCGTCGTCGATCTCGGTGCCGATGAACACGATCCGATCGCTCAGCAGCCGGGAGAACACGTCGGACGCGCGCTCGCCGTTCGGCCGCTGCTCGACGACCACCGGGACGGTGTACGAGCCGGCCATCACAGGCCCGCCCGTCGCTGCGCGGCGTCCGGGCGGACGTCGTCCAGGTGCTCGACCACGCGGTCCACGAACCCGTACGCCAGCGCCTCCTCGGCGGTGAACCAGCGGTCCCGGTCCGAGTCGCGCTCGATGGTCTCGACCGCCTGCCCGGTGTGCTCGGCGATGAGCGCCTGCATGGTCCGCTTGGTGTGGGCCATGTTCTGCGCCTGGATGGCGATGTCGACGGCGGTGCCCCCGATGCCGCCGGACGGCTGGTGCATCAGCACGCGCGCGTGCCGCATGACGTTGCGCTTGCCCGGGGTCCCGGCGCTCAGCAGGAACTGCCCCGCGCTGGCCGCCAGCCCCATCGCGAGGGTCGCCACGTCGTTCGGGATGAGGCGCATGGTGTCGTACATCGCCATCGCGGCCGTGACGGAGCCGCCGGGCGAGTTGATGTAGAGCGCGATGTCGCGCCGCGGGTCCTCGGCGGACAGCAGGAGCAGCTGCGCGCACACGCGGTTGGCGACGGCGTCGTCGACCTCCTGGCCGAGCACGACGATGCGCTGGTGCAGCAGCCGCGCGGCGAGGTCGTCGTCGAAGGCGCGGGCCGGCGGGGCCTCGGCGCGGGCGGTGGGGACGGGGACGGATGACATGCGGGGCCTCCTCGGTGGGCTGGTCCTCGCACGCTCGCACCGGGACGCCGGCCCGCGGGGCAGGCTCTGCCGTGGGCAGACGCCGTCTGCTGCGGGCAGACGGCCGGGGTCTGCCGCTCGGTCAGCGCGCCGCGGCGGGCAGCTGGTCGTCGGCGGCGGCCCCGGCCAGGCGCGCCGTGCCGTCCGCGGGCGCGTCCCCCGCCGCCACCACGTCCGCGACCACCACCGTGACGTTGTCCCAGGCGTCGGCGTCCAGCGCCTCGCCCACCAGCGCCTCGGCGACCGCCTCCGGCCCGCCCGGCGTGCCGAGCAGCGCGAGCACCCGCTCCTCCGGCACGTAGTCGGTGAGCCCGTCGGTCGACATCAGCCACCGGTCACCCGGCCTGGCGTCCACCTCCAGCACCGTCACGTGCGCCGCGTCCTCGGCGTCGCCCGCCAGGCAGTGCAGGATCACGTTGCGCCGCGGGTGGTGCGCCGCCTCGGCCGCGTCGATGACCCCGGCCTCGACCAGCAGCTGCACCAGCGAGTCGTCCCGGGTGATCCGGCGCCCCTCGCCGTCCCGCCACAGGTACGCCCGCGAGTCGCCGATGTGCACCACCCGGACCGCCTCGTCCGCGCAGAACACCCCGGTGAACGTCGTCGCCATGCCCTCCAGCGACGGGTCCGAGCGCACCCGCTCGGCGAGGTCGGCGTTCGCGGTCGCCACGGCCGTGCGCAGGTCCTCGGCGGTGAACCCGTCCGACCCGGAGGCTGCGAGCGCGGCCATCAGGCGGTGCGCGACGGTCCAGGACGCGACGTCCCCGCCCGCGTGCCCGCCGACGCCGTCGGCGACGAACGCGTAGCCCGGCGCGCAGCCGGCGGAGTCCTCGTTGTGCGGCCGGTGCTCGCCCGCGACCGAGCGCAGGGCGGCGTCGAGGGTGAGCGGCACTGCGGCACCTCCAGGGGGATCGGGCACCTCGTGACCCCACGATGCCACGTCCGGGCGCGCGCGCGTACCGGACGCCGGCCACGGAGGTACCCCGAGGTGCGCGGCCCGGGTTGCAGCACCCCGGACCGTGCCGCCCTCAGGTGATCAGCCCGCGCAGCGCCTCGGGGCGCACGTCGGTCTGCCCGGCGATCACCGCGCGCGCCCGGTCGGTCGCGTCCCACACGTTCCACAGCAGCACGCCCGCGACCCGGCCGTCGTCGAGGTAGTACACGACGCCCGCCCCCAGGTCGTCGGCGTGCCAGTCCTCGACGGTCGCCAGCGAGGCGTCCAGCCGGCCGACCGCCTCGTAGCCGAGCTCGAACAGGTCGGAGTAGAAGAACGGCGTGTGGTCGTACGGCTCGTCGGCCCCGGCCAGGTTCCGCCCCGCCTGCCGGCCCATCGTGGTCGCGTTGTCGACGTGCTCGACGCGGCGGCGCCCGAGCAGCCGGTCGGGGTACTGCGCGACGTCGCCCGCCGCCCACACGTGCGGGTCGGAGGTGCGCAGCCGGTCGTCCACCACCACGCCGTCGTCGACCTCCAGGCCCGCCGACCGCGCCAGGTCGGTCTCGACCTGGAGGCCCGCGCCGACGACCACGCCGTCCGCCGCGATCGTGCGCCCGTCGTCCAGGGTCACCGTCACCCCGTCCGGCCCCGACTCCGTCGCCGTCACCGTCGCGCCGCGCAGCAGCGTCACGCCCGCCTCGGCGTACCGGCGCTCGACCCGCCGGGCGAGCGTGTCCGGGAACGTCGACCCGGTGAGCACGTCCTGGGGGAACACCAGCGTGACCCGGGTGTCGTTCTGCACCAGCGCCGCCGCGAGCTCGGTGCCGATGTAGCCGCCGCCGACCACGACGACGTGCCGGCCCCCGCCGGCGAGGTCCCGCAGCCGCTCGTAGTCCCGGACGGTGCGGAAGTAGATGACCCGGCCGGAGTCCTCCACCCCCGGCAGCCGGCGCGGGTGCCCGCTGGTCGCGAGCAGCAGCGCGCCGTAGCCGACGGTCACGTCCGCGTCCGTGGTCACGGTCCGCGCGCCCGTGTCGACGGCGACGACCGACTCCCCGAGCAGGAGCTCCGCGCGCGTCTCCTCCGCCGTCGGCAGCCACACCCCGTCGAACGCGAACTCCGGGTCCGTCCAGAGCTTCTTGGTGAGGGCGGGCCGGGTCACCGGGCCGGTCGGCTCGCGGCCGACGACCAGGACCGTGCCGTCCGGGTCGACCTCCCGGATCCCGTGCGCGGCGGCGTCGCCCGCCATGCCGGCCCCGACGATGACGTAGTCGTAGCTGTCCCGCACCGTGCCTCCCCAGGTCGCGTCCTCGCGGCCCAGCCTGGCGCGACGGGTCGCGGGACGCCACCCTCGGGTGGTCCGTGCCGCGCGCAGCACGCAACCCGGACCGCGATCGCCACTCAAACCACCGGCGAGCGACGCGTGATCGGCCACTCACCGGCACCGGGTCCACGCATCTGGCTCCTACGGTCGGTGCCGCGTGCCGCCCGGTCTGGGACCGGCACCGGGTCGAGGCCGACCGGACTCGTGGACGACCTGAGAGGAAGCCCGTGGCAGAGCTCGTCGTGGACCACGCGTCGCTGCGGACCGCAGGCAGCGGCATCCGCAGCACCGCGCAGTCGATGCCCCCGTTCCGGTGGATCGCGGACTGCGACCCGGGGTCGTCCCAGGTCGCGGCGGCGGCCGAGCACGCGGCGGCGCTCGTGACGTCCCAGGTGCTCGGTGCGGCGGCCGAGATGTTCCGGATCGGGCAGCGGGTGCTCGACGCCAGCACCGACTACGCCGCCGCCGACCGGGCGCTCTGAGGGCCGTGCGATGACCCAGTGGACACCGGACGACCCGGGCGCCGGGGACGCGGACGCGCTGCGCACCCAGGCCGCCCGCCTGGACACCCTCGCCCGACAGCTCGCCGAGGCGTGCTCCTCGGTGCGCCGGTACCGGGAGCTGCTCGGCCCCGACGTGTGGACCGGGACCGCGGCGGAGGCGTTCCGCGTCGGCAGCGCGACCCACCTCGCGAACCTGACCCGCCTGGTCGAGACGGTCGCGCCGTGCGCGACGGCGCTGCACGTCTACGCGGGTGCCGTGCAGCGCATCGCCGATGACGCCGCCGCGGCCCGTGGGCGCCACACCGAGGCCGCGAGCGAGCACGCCCGGGCCCTGCGCCTGCTCAGTCAGTACGACGCGGCGCCCGCCGGCACCGTGTCAGACGTCTCGATGGGCGCTCAGCGGACCGCCCGGGACGACGCGGTGCGTCGGATGTCGCACGCCGGGCACGAGCTGCAGGCGCTCGCCGACGAGCGCGCCTCTGCCGACGCCCGCGTGCTGCTCGACCTGCACGCCGTGACCGCGATCGCCGACTGGTCCGCCCTCGGCGCCGACCTGGCCGCGGCGGGCCTGCACCGACCCGGTGACCTCAGCACGTCCGGGCTGCGCGACGCCCTGCTCCGCCTCGCCCGCGACATCCTCGGCGGCGACACCTCCGCAGCGACGCTCGCGGCACTGCAGAACCTGCTGGACGCGCACGCCGACGACCCGACGCTGCTCAGCACGTTCTTCGCCCGCCTGGGCGGGGCGGGGACTGCGGACCTGGTCTCCCGGGTCGGTGCCCGTGTGCTCGACAGGCGCGTCGACCACGAGACGGGCCTGCGCCTGGCGGTGACGCTCCAGTCCGCGCTGTCCGCGGCGTCCACGCTGTGGACCCCGGCGCGCGCCCGGGCGTTCGCGCGCGACCTGGCCGGTGCCAGCGACGGCGCCGCGGTCGTGGGGTTCCTGTTCGGCAACCCCTGGACCGCGCCGATGGGTGAGCACCTCACCGTCGCGATGGCGGACCTGATCGACCAGCGCGAGCGGCTCGGCACGGGACCGTGGGCCTCCGGTCTCGCCGGTGGTGCCCTCGCGCTCGCGAACCTCCAGTTCCCGGACCGGGCGGGACGGGCGGCGGACCCGGCCGGCGCCGTGCTGCAGACCCTCGGGCAGTACCCCGACGCCGCCCTGGCCTGGCTGACCGCCGGCGGCCCGGTGCCGGGCGCCGGACGGGCCGACGCGTTCCCGCGGATCGCCCACTGGGCGGGCGCACGCGTGTGGCCCGAGGCCGACGGGTACACCGCGGTCACGGCACTGTGGTCGGGCATGCAGCTGGCCACCGGCGGCCCGAACGACCCAGCTGGCTGGGACCAGGGTGCGTGGACGGCGCTGGCCGAGGCGAACTCGGCGTTCATCGCCGCGTTCCTGGGCAACCCGCACGTGCTCCCCGAGCACCTGGACGAGGAGGCACGGATCAACCTCGTCACCGCGATCACCCGGCAGCTGCCGCTGCTGCGGGAGGTGCCCCTGGTCCGGGACTCGGAGAACTCCTCCGACCTGACGGTCCCGGGGTACATGGTCGAGTACGGGTCGGACGTCATCCTCACCAACACCACCCGCGCCGAGCTCGCCGCGCTCTTCGGCCTCGCCGGCAGCTCGGCCGCGGGCGCCGAGGCGCTGCGCGATTCCGTCTCCCTGCTGCAGAGCGCGATGCTCGGCGCGGCCGCGGACCGCACGGGCTACAGCCCCGAGACGGCGCTCGCCGCCGTCTCAGACCTGCAGGCGATCCTCGACGGCGCGCTTGAGGGTGCTGCTCGGGGCATCGCGGTGCGGCACGACGCCCGGGTGCAGTCGCTCATCGACACCGCCGTGACCGCCGCCGGGTTCGTGCCGCTGCCCGGGTCGGGCAAGGCCGCTGAGACACTCGCACGAGGCGCCTCCGCCGTCCTCCGGGAAAGCCTGGCGACTCAAGCCGGAGAGGCGGTCGTCGACCTCGCACGGGACGGGCTGGTCGACGCGCTGGCCTCCGGAGCCAGCAACGCGTGGGCCAGCACCTTGGGTGACCCCACCGCTGATCCGGACGAGGCCAAGGAGTCCTTGTCGGCCGCACTCCGTCCCTGGGTGACGGCCCTGCAGCCCGGCGCCCTCAAGCATCAGGGCGACAACGTCTCGTACTACGTCGGGGAGCTGCTGAAGGGGTACGAGTCCGCGCGCGACGCGGCACGCGACGCGGCGGGGATGACCTCGTGACCGCTCCAAGTGCCGTCCCCGTGCTGCGCCGCACCCGCACGCGCGTCGTCGCGGCCGTCGTCACGGTCGCCCTGCTGCTCGTCGGCCAGCACCTGTGGCAGCAGCACCAGGCCCGCCAACCCGTCACCGACCCCGCCCGAGCCGGCGTACCCGCCGTGCACTGGCCGAACGGCCACGGCACCGGCCGCTGGGACCACGACCCCTGGGTCCAGACCCTCCGCGAGGCTCTGACCCTCCTGGCCGTCGCCGCCAACACCGGCGACTTCACCGACCCCGCCCTGCGCACCATCGTCTCCCAGGACTACCTCGAGTCCTATGCCCAGAGCAGGGCGGAGCTGCGCTCGACGACCTACCAACCCGGGCCGTGGCCCTTCGCGGTCCGCGACCTGGAGACCACCGAGACCTCCGCCACCGTGCACACCTGCCGCACGGGGCACTGGACCATCTCCGACCCGGGCTACGTGCCCACCCCGGAGGCTGTCACCACGGGACGGGGCCACAGGGTCGTGTGGGAGCTGGCCATGCGGCCCGACGGGTCCCGCTACGTCACCTCGGCCACCAACGTCCCGCGACCTTACGACCTGTGCCCTGCCCCCGGCATCGTCGTCGGCTACTTCGACCCACCGCCCCCTTACGGCCAGCAGCGCGGACCCGTCATCGGACCCGACGGCCAGGTCCGCCAACCCACCTACCCCTACGACACGCCGCAGCCCACCAGCACCCAGGCCCCCGAACCGGTCGAGCAGACAGCCCGCGACGGGCGCTGACCGCCAGGTCACGGCAGCGGCGTGACCGTCCACGTCCCGTTGGTGCTGAGCGCCACGACCCCCGGCAGCGCGACGTCCGCCGTCTCGCTCAGCGGCTCGTCGCCGCCGAGCACCAGCGACGCCGGGCCGGTGGCGGGGTCGACGTCCACCGCGGAGACGACCCGGGCGAGCAGCGAGTCGCCCTCGCCCGCCGGGGTGTAGTCGATCCGGGCGCCGCTCGCGGTGTCGCCGAGCAGCAGCACCGCGGCGCCGGTCCCCTGCTGCGGCCCGCTCAGCACGGGCAGCTCGTTCCAGCTGGAGAACGTGAGCGTCCACGGGCCGGCCGCGTCCAGCAGGAAGCCCTGCTTGGCGTCGGTGCCCTCGAGGACGTCGACCAGGTAGGACCCGGTGAGCGGGCCGGGGCCGGCGCCCCACGGGGACATCCGGCCGTCGGAGGTGAGCACGACGTCACCGGTGCAGGCGGCGCAGTCGAGGCGGGCGACCACGCCGAAGTCGCCGTCCCGGACGACCGCGATCCGCGCCGGGCCCTCGCCGGACACCGCGGCCGGGGCGCCCTCGGCCACGGTGCCGGCGTTGAGCAGCGGGCGCTCCGGCTCGGCCGTCGGCGTGGGCGTCGGCGCGGCGGTCGGGGTCGCGCTCGGTGCGGGGGCCGACGACGACGGGGCCTGCGCGGCGGGCTCCGGCTCGTCCGACCCCCCGCACCCCGCGAGCAGCAGGACGGGCAGGGCGGCGAGGGCGACGGCGCGCGTGCGGGCGCTGGGGGTCGGCATGCCCGCCATCCTGCCCGCCGGTCAGGCCGGCAGCGCGCCGGCGACCACGCGGCCGCGGGACACGACGGCGACGATGTTCTCGACCCGGAGCGCGTCGACGTCCTCCCACGGCCGGCCGCGCAGCACGACGAAGTCGCTGCCGAGGCCGGGACGGAGCCGCCCGGTGACGTCGCCCATCCGGATCGCGTCAGCCGCGTCCGAGGTGGCGGCGGCGAGCGCCCGCGCGGGCGTCCAGCCGAACATCGCCGCCATCGTGCGGACCTCCTCCATCTGGTCGCCGAACCCGACGAACTGCCCCGACGCGTCGGTGCCGAGCACGAACCGGACGCCGGCCTCGGCGGCGCGGGCGAACCCGGCGTCCCGCAGGGCGACGACGTCCTGGGCCTTGGCCTGCGCCTCGGCCGACACCGGGCGGCGGCCCTCGGCGATGATGTCGTTGATCAGCAGCGTGGGCGCGACCGGCAGGTTCCGCTCGACGAGCGTCGCGAGGTGGTGCTCGGCGATCGCGGTGCCGTGCTCGATCGAGTCGACGCCCTCGGCGAGCGCGATGTCGAGCCCCTCGACCGAGTGCGTGTGCGCGGCGACCAGCATGCCGAGGGCGTGCGCCTCGTCGACGGTGGTGCGGATCTCCTCGGTGGTCTGGTTGCGCCAGCCGACCTTGTCGCCCATCGAGAGCACGCCGCCGGAGGTGTAGATCTTCACGCCGGCGGCACCGGACCGGGCCCACACGCGCACGAGCTTGCGGCACTCGTCGGGGCTGTCCGCGGTCGGCGGGCGGTGCGGGTAGTGCGGGGGGACGAACAGGTCGCCGTGCCCGGCGGTCATGCCGACCTGGCCGTGCGCGAGCAGCCGCGGGCCGGTGAGCACGCCGGCGTCGAACGCCCGGCCGACCGCGAGCTGGATGGAGTCGGCGGCGAGGTCGCGGAGCGTGGTGACGCCGGCCCGGGCGCAGCGCAGCGCGTTGGCGGCGACGTGCAGCGACCGCTCCTCCGGCGGGGTGAGGATCGGCCACGCCGACGGGTCCTTGGCGGGCGCGCCGGCCGGGTAGCCGAGGTGCACGTGCGTGTCGACCAGCCCGGGGACCACGCTCAGGTCGGCGTGCCGGGCCGGCGCCTCCTCGACGGCGAGGATCTGGTCGCCCGACCACGTCAGCCGGGCGGGGCCGACCTCGCGCTCGCCGTCCCAGAGCGGGAGGCCGTCGAGGACGTGGGGCGTGCTGTCG
>NZ_JAANNB010000156.1 GCF_011603975.1 Cellulomonas sp. IC4_254
CGCGCCCTCGCCGCCGGCATGGCCGCCCTGCTGGCCGGCGCCGCCGCCGCGCTGGCCCCCGCGGCCGCCGCCACCACCGCGCAGGCCGCCGCCCCCGCCCCGGCCGGCCGGGACCGGGCCGAGGGCGGTGGCCACGGCGGCGGTCAGGGCGGCGGGCGCGACCTCCGCCAGCTCCGCACCTGGCTGGCCGACACGTACCACTCGCTGGACGCGATGACCGACCCCAGCACGGGCCTGGTCGCCGACAACATGCCCGGCGCCCTGGAGCCCGGCACCGCCAGTGCGTACACCTCCCCGACGAACATCGGCGGCTACCTGTGGTCGACCGTCGTCGCCCGGGACCTCGGGCTGCTGAGCCACCGGGACGCGCGCGACCGGCTGGCGACCACGCTGGGCACCCTGGAGCGGCTGGACCGGCACGACGAGTCGGGCATGTTCTACAACTGGTACGACCCGGCCACCGGAGACCGCGTGGACACCTGGCCGGACAGCGGCGACCCGGTCGAGCACTTCCTGTCGTCCGTCGACAACGGCTGGCTCGCGGCGGCGCTGCGCGTGGTGGCGTCGGCCGAGCCGAAGCTCGCCGACGAGGCCACCGCGCTCTACGACTCGATGCACTTCGGCGTGTACTACAACCCGGAGGGCCGCGCCGACCTCGGCGTCGGGCTGATCCGGGGCGGGTTCTGGGACGACGAGCCGTCCGGCTGCTCGGTGCCCGGCAACTACACCGGCGGCGAGACCGTCTACTACACCTGCCACCACTACGACACGACGGTCTCCGAGACCCGGATCGCGCTGTACCTCGGCATCGCGGACGGCGAGATCCCGCCCGAGGCGTACTGGGGCACGTACCGCACCTTCCCGTCGACCTGCGACTGGTCGTGGCAGGAGCAGCGCCCGAGCGGCGTGACCCGCACCTACGACGGCGTGCCCGTCTACGAGGGCGTGTACCAGTACGACGAGATGGCGCTCGTGCCCGGGTGGGGCGGCTCGATGTTCGAGGCGCTGATGCCCGACATGCTGGTGCCGGAGTCCGAGTGGGCGCCGCGGTCGTGGGGCGTGAACCACCCGCTGGTCGTCGAGGCGCAGAAGCGGCACGGGCTCGACGAGGCCGGCTACGGCTACTGGGGCTTCTCCCCCGCCAGCGACCCGCACGGCGGCTACGCGGAGTACGGCGTGGACGTCCTCGGGATGCGCTCGGACGGCTACCTGTCGGACGGCACGACGGACGTCGACCTCGGCTTCGCGGGGTGCCGCGAGGCGACCAACCCGGAGCCCGAGTTCGGGGACGGCGTCGTCACCCCGCACGCCGCGTTCCTCGGGCTGGAGTACGACCCGCGCGGCGTGGTCGACAACCTGCGGAACATCGCGGCCGACTTCGACGCCTACGGGCCCGGCGGGTTCTACGACGCCGTCGCGGTCCGGTCCGGGACCGTCGCCGAGCGGTACCTGTCGCTCGACCAGTCGATGATCGTCGCGGCGATCGGCAACTACCTGCGCGACGGGCTGCTGCGCGACTACGTCGTCGGCCCGGACATGGAGCAGAACCTGCGGCCGGTGCTCGCGGCCGAGGTGTTCTCGTCCTCCGCCGGCCCGGTGCCCCCGGTCCTGACGGGGCCCGCCCCCGGGTCGGCCGTCGACGCGGTGACCGGGCTGGCCGGCACCGGCGAGCCTGGCGCGCACCTCACGGTCACCGGACCCGACGGCGCGGTCTGGTGCACGGCCGACGTCGACGCCGACGGCGCGTGGGCGTGCGACGTCGCGTCGCCGCCGGCCGCGGGGTCGCACGCCCTCGCCCTGTCGACCACGAACGACGCCGGGATCACCGTGCCGGGCGAGGCGGTCACGCTGACCGTCGGCCCGGCCCCCGGCGCCTGACCGTCAGGCGCCGCGCCGGGCGCCTGACGGCCCCGTCAGCGGGCGGGCGGCGGGGCGGTCGAGGCGCGCACCACGAGCCGGGTCGCCAGCTCCAGGTGCGCGTGACCGCCCCCGCCGCCCTCCCGCGACCGGTGCGCGAGGGCCACGGCGGCGTCGCCCATCTCGTCGAGCGGCTGCCGCACGGTCGTCAGCGCCGGGTCGAGCCAGGCCGCGACCGGCTGGTCGTCGAACCCGACGACCGACAGGTCCTCGGGCACCCGCACGCCGTGCTCCCGGGCCGCGCGCAGCACGCCGATCGCCGTGTCGTCCGAGGCGGCGAACACGGCGGTCGGCGGGTCGTCAGCCCGGAGCAGCACCTCCGCCGCCCGGAACCCCGCGTCCACGCCGTACGCCCCGCCGCGGACCAGCCCGTCGTCGACGGCCAGCCCGCCCTGGATCAGCGCGGTCCGGTAGTCCGCGAGCCGGGCGACGGCGTTGTCCTGGTCCTGCGGCCCGGTGATCGTGGCGATCCGCCGGTGCCCGAGCCCGACGAGGTGGGCGGTCGCGTCGAGGCCGCCGCGGAAGTTCGTCGCCGCGACGGCCAGCAGCTCCGGGTCGGGCCGGGTGCGCGGGTCGACGACCACGAGCGGCACACCCGCGCGGGCGAGCTCCGCCCGGGCCGCCTCGTCGGGGACGCCCACGACGCTGACCAGCCCGTCGGTCCCCCGGCGCAGCGCGTGTCGCACCCAGGCGCCGCTCGACCCGGACCCCGGGTCGGAGTCCACGGTGACCACCAGGTCCGCGCCGAGCCGCGCCGCCGCCCGGGCCGCACCGCGCACGACGGCCTCCGCCCAGGTGCTGTCCAGGTCGACCACCCGCAGGTCGACGAACCCGGTCCGCCGGCTGCCCGAGGGCCGGACCGCGTACCCGTGCCGGGCCAGGACGGCGGCGACCCGCTCCCGGGTGGCGCCGGCCACGTCCGGGCGGGAGTTCAGCACCTTCGACACGGTGGGCACCGAGACGCCGGCCTCGGCGGCGACGACGGCGAGGGGCGGCTGCGTCCCGGCCGGGTGCTCGGCGTCCATGGCGCCCCAGCGTAGGGGCCCGCGACCGGGCCCCGCCGCGACGGGCCGGGTCGGCGCACGTAGGGTCGGCCGCATGATCGTGGTGGTGGCGGGGTCGAGCGGGCTCATCGGGACGGCGCTGGTGGCGCGGCTGCGCGAGGAGGGCCACGAGGTGCGACGGCTCGTCCGGCGCGCCCCGCGCACCCCCGACGAGCGCACCTGGGACCCGCAGGGCGGCGTGCTCGACCCCGCCGCGCTGGCCGGCGTCGACGCCGTCGTGAATCTCGCCGGCGCGGGCGTCGGCGACAAGCGGCTCACCCCGGCCCGCAAGCAGGTCGTGCTCGAGTCCCGCACGAGCACCACGGGGCTGCTCGCCCGGACGATCGCCGGCATGGCCGACCCGCCGCGCGTGCTGCTGCAGGGCTCCGCCACGGGTGCCTACGGGTACCGCGGCGACACCCGGGTCACCGAGGAGGAGCCGTACGGCACGTCCTACCTGGCCGAGGTCGTCCGCGCGTGGGAGGCCGCCGCGGCCCCCGCCGTCGCCGACCCGCGCGTCCGCGTCGCGTTCCTGCGCACCGGCATCGTGCTGGCGCCGTCCGGCGGAGCGCTCGGGAGGCTGCTGCCCCTCATCCGGCTCGGCCTGGGCGGACCGCTCGGGAGCGGCCGGCAGTACTGGTCGTGGATCAGCCTCGAGGACGAGGTGCGCGCGATCCTGCACCTGCTCGACGCGCCGGTCAGCGGCCCGGTGAACCTCACCGCGGAGCCGGCCACCGAGATCGCGATCGTCCGCGCCCTCGCCCACCGCGCGGACCGGCCCGCGGTCCTGCCGGTGCCCGGGTTCGCGCTGCGGATCGCGCTCGGGCAGTTCTCCGAGGAGATCCTCGGCAGCCTGCGCGTCGTCCCGGCCGCGCTGACGGCCTCGGGCTTCACCCACGTCCACCCCACCCCGGACTCCGCGGCCGCGTACGTCCTGCGCTGACCCCGCGGGCCCCGCGGCCCACGCCGCCGAGTGGGCAGCGGATGTCCCCTCGCGGGCCGCTGAAGGGACATCTGCTGCCCGCTCGGCGGCTGACGCGCGCTACGCGTCCAGCGGGACCGCGCGGTGCTCGCGCGCGGAGACGCGGGCCGCGTCCAGGACGCGCGCCGTCATCACCGCGTCGGCCGGGTCGACCGGGACGGCGCCGGTGCCGCGCACCCACGCCTCGACCGCCCGGTAGAAGTCCGGGTGGCCACCGGGCGCGCGGCGCACCGGCACCCGCTCGTCGCCGTGCACGAGCCAGCCCTCGTGCGCGTCGTCGCCCTCGTCGAGGACGGCGAACGGCGTCGCCTCGCCCTCGAAGCTCGTCACCAGGTACGCGCCGCGGTCGCCGAGGACGCGGGTGCGCGGGCCGGGCGCGCCGACGAGCCCGCCGGCCTGGAGGTGGCTGATCACCGCCGACCCGTCGGGCCGCGCCGCGTGCGTGAGGGCGAGGAACACGTCGTCCTCGGCGGGCGTGGTGAGGCTGCGCAGCTCGGCGTGCACCCGCGCGACGGGTCCGAACAGCTGCACGGCCGAGTCGACCAGGTGCGCGCCGAGGTCGAGCAGCAGACCGCCGGCGCGGGTGTCGTTCTCCTTCCACCGGTGCTGCGGCACGGGCCGCCAGCGCTCCCAGCGGCGCTCGAACCGGTGCACCGTGCCGAGCTCGCCCGCGTCGAGCAGGGCGCGGAGCGTCAGCTGCTCGGGGTCCCACCGGCGGTTCTGGAACACGGTGAGCCGCCCGCCCGCCTCCGCGCCGAGCCGGGCGAGCGCGGCGGCCTCGTCGGCGGTCGTGGCCAGCGGCTTGTCGACCACGACGGAGGCCCCCGCGGCCAGCGCCGCGGTCACGTGCTCGACGTGGTCGCCGGTCGGGCTCGCGACCACGACCACGTCGAGCTCCCCGGCGTGCGCGAGCAGGGCCGGCACGTCCGGGTCCACGGCCACGCCCGGCCAGTCCTCGCCCGCGGCGGCGGCGCGGTCCGGGTTCCGCGTCACGACGCGCACCACCTGCGCCCCGACCTCGCGGAGCAGCCGGGCGTGGATGCCCCGCCCCGCCGAGCCGTAGCCGACCAGTCCCACCCGCAGCGCGTCCGTCATGGCCGCCACCCTAGGCCCGGTGCACGCCCTCCTCCTGACGGGCGAGCCGGCTCGGCCACCAGGTGCGTCGGCCGACGTCGTGCACGAGCGCCGGCACCAGCAGGCTGCGGACCACGAGCGTGTCGAGCAGCACGCCGAACGCCACGATGAACGCGAGCTGGGCGAGGAAGAGCAGCGGGATGACGCCGAGCGCCGCGAACGTCACGGCCAGCACGACGCCCGCCGACGTGATCACCCCGCCGGTGACCGCCAGGCCGCGCAGCACCCCCTCCCGGGTGCCGAGCCGGACGCTCTCCTCCCGGACCCGGGTCATGAGGAAGATCGAGTAGTCGACCCCCAGCGCGACCAGGAACGTGAACGCGTACAGCGGGACGGCCGGGTCGGCGCCCGGGAAGTCGAGCACGTGCTCGAACACGACCGCCGCGACGCCCAGGGCCGCCGCGAACGACAGCACGTTGGCGAGCATCAGCAGCACCGCGGCCAGGACCGAGCGCAGCAGCACCATGAGGATCAGCAGGATCACGACGAGCACCACCGGCACGATCACCCGCAGGTCCCGGGTGCCGGCGTCCTGCGCGTCCAGCGTCTCGGCGGCGGCGCCGCCCACCAGCGCGTCCGGGGCCACCTCGTGCACGGCCTCGCGCAGCCGCTCGACCGTCGCGACGCCCTCGGTGGTGTCGGCCGCAGCCTCGGTCGCCACGTCCACCCGCACGTCGCCGTCGACGATCACCGGCTCGGCGGGCTCGTCCGCGCCCGGGCCGCCCGACGGCGCGCCCGTCGTCGCCCCGGTGTACGGGGCGGCGGACACGACGCCGTCGACGTCCAGGGCCGCCGCGACGACGGCGTCGGCCTCGTCCTGGGCCACGATCACGGTCGCGGGCTGGACGGTGCCGGCCGGGAAGTGGTCCGCGAGCACCTCCTCGCCCGCCACGGCGTCGACGTCGGTGAGGAACACGTCGGCCTGGCTCGTGCCGGAGGCCTGGAACGTCGGCAGGAACGCCGCGCAGCCGAGCAGGACGACGGTGGTCAGCACCCACACCAGGCGGTCGCGCCGGCCGACGCCGCGCGCCAGCCGGCCCCACAGGCCCTGGGCGGGCGCCGGGTGCCCGGCGGGGGCGTGCGCGCCGTGGTGGTCGTGCTCCGGTGCGGCGGGCACCCCGGCACCGACGGCGGCCGGGTCGTCGTGCGCCGGGCCCACCGCGTGGGCGCCCGGCTCCGCCACCCGCGGCACGCGCGGCCAGAACAGCACCCGGGACCGGCGCCCGGCGATCAGCAGCAGGAGCGGCAGCAGCGTGAACGCCGCCAGGGAGGCCGCGGCGATGCCGAGCGCCCCCACCGGGCCGAGGGACCGGTTGGACGCCAGGTCGGACAGCAGCAGGCAGAGCAGGCCGGCGACGACCGTGCCGGCGCTGGCGGTGATGGGCTCCAGGCTGCGGCGCAGTGCGCGGCGCATCGCGGCGGCGGGCGCCGCGACGGTGCGCAGCTCCTCCCGGTAGCGGGCGACGATCAGCAGCGCGTAGTCGACGGAGGCGCCCACGACGAGGATCGACAGGATGCCCTGCGCCTGGCCGTTGAGGGTCAGCACCCCGGCGTCGGCCAGGTGGTAGACGGCGAGCGCGGCCGCGCACAGCGCGAACACCGCGGTGAGGATCACGGCCAGCGGCAGGAACGGCGACCGGTAGACCAGCACGAGGATGACCAGGACGGCACCGAGGGCGACGAGCAGCAGCACGCCGTCGATGCCGCCGAACGCGTTGGTCAGGTCCGCCACGAACCCGCCCGGGCCGGTGACCCAGGCGTGCAGCCCGGCCTCGCCCGCGGAGTCGGCGGTGGCGCCGAGCTCGTCGGCGAACGTGTCGCGCACGGCCTGCACGGTCGCGCCGACCACGCTCTCGTCGTCGGCCAGCGAGGTGTCGGCCTGGTCGGCGTCCAGCGACAGCGGGACGAGCAGCGCCTCGCCGTCCTCGGACGGCACCACGACCGGGTCGCCGGTGAGCACGTCGCCGAGGGTGGCCGGGTCGCCCGCCGCAGGGTCCGCGCCCGGCAGCGGCACGTCCGCGAGCCCGTCGACGACCGGCTGCACCGCCGCGATCGCGGACGGGTCCAGCGCGCCGCCGTCCTCGGCCTCCAGGACCACCAGCACCGGCAGCGCCTCGGACTCCGTGAACGCCGCCGACGCCTCCGCCGCCCGCGTGGACTCCGCCGACGACGGCAGGAACGCCGCCGCGTCGTTCGTCTGCACCTGCGACAGCTGCCCCTGGGCCATGCCCCCGAGCGAGCCGACCGCCAGCCATCCCGCGGCGACCGCCAGCACGGCCAGCCCCCGTCCGATCCCCCGCGCCCTATTCCTCAGCATGCTGAGCACTATGCGGGACGCGCCGCGTTCCGGCAACATGAGGCCGGGGCGGCTGCCCCGCAGGAGGAGAGGGACCGAGTGGAGCACGACGCCGGAGGGCCGCAGGAGCACCCGCGGTGGGAGGCGATGGCCGCGCCGGAGCCGAGCGGCTGGCCGGTGGGCCGGCTGCTGTCCGCCGCCGCGCGCCGCGTCGAGCGGGACTGGAACGCACACCTCGCGTCCTGGGACCTCAACCACGCGAGCCAGCCCGTGCTCGTGATCCTGCTGCGCGGCCCGCGCACCCAGGCCGAGCTCGCGGCGCTGTGCGACGTCACCGAGCAGACCATGAGCCGGGTGCTCGCCCGCCTGGAGCGGTCCGGCTACGTCACCCGGACGGCCCACGCCACCGACCGGCGCAAGCACCAGATCTCCGCGACCGACGCCGGGCGCGCCGCCGTGCTGGCCGCCTCGGACCCGGTCGCCGCCGAGGCGATGGTGACCGACGGGCTGTCGGCGGAGCAGGTCGACCAGCTGCGCGCCCTGCTGCTGATCGTCGCGCGCCGCTGACCGCGGCTCAGCCCTGCGCCACCCGCCCGCCCCGCTCGATCCGCCGCAGCTCGTCCGCGACCCGGGCGGCCCACGCGTCCACCTCGTCGAAGTCGCGGAAGTCGCCCGCCTCGGCCTCGATCATCGCCACCAGCGCCCGCTCCGCGAGCCCGAGCTCGTCCCGCCGGAGCCGGCCGCCGAACGCCACGCCCCCCCGCGCGGCCACCCGGCGCGCCACCACCTGCACGTCGTCGGGGTCGGTCGCGGGCAGCGGCGGCTCGCCCACCCGCCCGGACCAGAACAGCCAGGTCGGGCGGGACGCGAGCTGCGCCGCCTGCCGGTCGACCAGCTCCCGCAACGCCGCCGCCAGCCGGCCGACGTACACCGCCGACCCCAGCACCACCGCGTCGTAGTCCGCCACCGCGCCGACGTCGTCGGGGTCGGCCTCGACCACGTCGTGGCCCGCCCCCCGCAGCACCCGCGCCACCTCCGCGCCGATCTCCCGCGTGCCGCCGTGCCGCGACGCCACCGTCACCAGGACCCGCATGGCCGTCTCCCCCGCGTCCGGGGCCCGGCACCGGCGCCGTGCCCGTCCCACCAGCGTCACCCGCGCGCGGCCGCACCCGCCAGGGACCTCCGTCCCGGGACGGACCCCGCCGCCGGGCGACGGCGACGCCCCGCGCGCCGGTAGACTCCCGGGTCATGGCCCGTGAGAAGAACCCGACCGCCGGCGCGGCCGCGAAGCCCGCGAAGGTGAAGAAGACCCGGTGGTACCACCAGGTCTGGCAGGCGTACCAGATGACCCGCCAGCAGGACCCGGCGGTGACCTGGCTGATCCTCGGGGTGTTCTTCGGCGTCATCGTGCTCGGCCAGCTTCTGGGGCTGTTCTTCCTCAGCTGGTGGTGGTGGCTGTTCGTGAGCATCCCGTTCGCGCTGCTCGGCGCCATGTTCACGCTGACCCGCCGCGCCGAGCGGGCCGCGTACGCCCGGATCGAGGGCCAGCCGGGGGCGGCGCTGTCCGCGCTCGGCACCATCCGCCGCGGCTGGACGTTCGCCCAGGAGCCGGTCGCCGTCGCGCCGCGCACCCAGGACCTCGTCTACCGCGGCGTCGGCCGCCCGGGCATCGTGCTGATCGGCGAGGGCCCCGCGAACCGGATCGGCAAGCTGCTCGAGTCCGAGCGCAAGCGCACCGCCCGCGTGCTGCAGGGCGTGCCGATCACGCTGATCGAGGTCGGCCGCGACGAGGGCCAGGTCCCGCTGCCTCAGCTCGCCCGCAAGGTGCAGCGCCTCAAGCCGCAGCTCACCAAGGCCGAGGTCGGCGAGGTCGTCAAGCGCCTCCAGGCGCTCGGCGCCGTGAAGATGCCGGTGCCGAAGGGCGTCGACCCGATGCGCGTCCGC
This sequence comes from Cellulomonas sp. IC4_254, assembly GCF_011603975.1. Classification (GTDB taxonomy): domain Bacteria; phylum Actinomycetota; class Actinomycetes; order Actinomycetales; family Cellulomonadaceae; genus Cellulomonas. The sequence goes on from NZ_JAANNB010000156.1 coordinate 9,317, forward strand.
CCGGACCGCAAGGGCATGCGCGGCCGCTGACCCGCCGCACGCGCGGACGCGCCCGCACCCCTGGAGGGTGCGGGCGCGTCCTGCTTCCCGAGCCGCCCCC
>NZ_JAANNB010000157.1 GCF_011603975.1 Cellulomonas sp. IC4_254
TGGCCATGGGCCCAGTCTGGCACCGGCGGCGGGCGGCGCGGGCGCCCGGCCGGGGCCCGTGCGCCCGGGGCCGGTACCGGTGAGTAGCCTTGCGCGGTGCGCATCGACCTCCACACCCACTCGTCGGTCTCCGACGGCACCGAGACCCCGGGGGAGCTGGTCGCCTCGGCCGCCGCGGCCGGCCTCGACGTCGTCGCGCTGACCGACCACGACACCACCGCCGGCTGGGCCGAGGCGTCCGACGCCGCCCGCCGGCTCGGCGTCGCCCTCGTCCCCGGCACCGAGGTGTCCGCGCTGTCCCGCGGCGTCAGCGTGCACCTGCTGTCCTACCTCCAGGACCCCGCCGACCCGGCGCTCGCCGACGTGATCGCGCAGACCCGGGACGCCCGGCTGCACCGCGGGCGCGCCATCGTCGAGCGGCTGTCCGAGGACCTGCCGATCACCTGGGACGACGTGCTGGCGCAGCAGTCCCCGGGGACCGTCGTGGGGCGGCCGCACATCGCGGACGCGCTGGTCGCGCTCGGCGTCGTCGCCGACCGGACCGCCGCGTTCGCCGACCTGCTGTCCGCGCGCGGCCGGTACTACGTGCCGTACTACGCGCCGGAGGCGGTCGAGGCCGTCCAGGCGGTCCTGGCCTCGGGCGGGGTGCCGGTGTTCGCGCACCCCGGCGCCGACGGCCGCGGCCGGGTCGTGCCGGACTCCGCGATCGAGGAGCTGGCGGAGGCGGGCCTCGCCGGGCTCGAGGTGCACCACCGCGACCACACCCCGGAGCAGCGCGCACGGCTGACCGCGCTCGCGGACCGCCTCGGGCTGCTGGTCACCGGGTCGAGCGACTACCACGGCACCGGGAAGGACAACGTGCTCGGGGAGAGCACCACCGCGCCGGAGGTGCTCGCCGAGATCGAGCGCCGAGGCCGCACGGCGGTGGTGCGCGGATGAGCGCGGTCCTCGACCTCCGGCTGCTGTCGGAGGTGTTCATCACGCTGTTCGTCATCATGGACCCGCCCGGGACGGTCCCGATCTTCCTCGGGCTGACCGGCGCCATGACCCGGCAGCAGCGGAACCGGGCCGCCCGGCAGGCGATCCTCGTGGCGTTCGGCGTCGTGCTCGCGTTCGCGGTGTTCGGCCAGAGCCTGCTGTCGTACATGCACATCTCGCTGCCCGCCCTGCAGGCGTCCGGCGGCCTGCTGCTGCTGCTCGTCGCGATGGAGCTGCTGACCGGCAAGTCCGAGGAGCCGCAGCCGTCCGGGAACTCGAAGGTCAACGTGGCGCTGGTGCCGCTCGGGACGCCGCTGCTCGCCGGCCCGGGCGCGATCGTCGCCGTCATGGTGTTCGTGCAGCAGAGCGACGGCACCGTGGCCGACTGGGTGGCGATCGCCGTCGGCATCGTCCTGGTGCACGTGTGCCTCTGGCTGGCGATGCGGTTCGCCGGGTTCATCCACCGGCTGCTGGGCGACTCCGGGACGACGCTGGTCACCCGCATCGCGGGCCTGCTGCTCGCGGCGATCGCGGTCCAGCTGGTGGCGGACGCGGTCACGGCCTTCGTCAAGGCGGCCTAGCGCGGCGCTGGTCGCCACCGGATCGTCGCGCTGCCACCCCACCGGCCGGGTGGCACCGCGACGATCTGGTGGAGAAGCGGGGCGCCCGCGGTCGCCGACGCGGGCCCGCGGGGTGAGGATCGGCGCGTGAGCACTCCGTCCCTCCGCGGTCGGCTCGGCGACGAGCTGTTCGCCCGCGTCGCCGGCCCGCGCGGCCCGCAGGTGCGCGACCGCATCCACCTGACCCCCGGCCCGCGCTGGTTCGGGCCCGACGACGCCATCCGGCGGGTGCACGGCGACGCGTCGATGTTCGTCGGCGGGCTGACCGCCCTGCTGCTGCAGTCCTGGCACCCGCTCGCGATGGCGGCGGTCGCCGCGCACTCGGGCTACCGCGGCGACCCGTGGGGCCGGCTGCAGCGCACCAGCACGTTCCTCGCCGTCACGACCTTCGGCACCGCCGAGCACGCGCAGCAGGCGGTCGCGACCGTCCGCGCGATCCACGACCGGATCGCCGGCGTCACCGAGGAGGGCGAGCCCTACGCCGCCTCCGACCCGCACCTGCTGAGCTGGGTGCACATCACCGAGGCGCACGCGTTCCTCACCGCGCACCAGCGGTACGGGGCGCGGCCCCTCGACGCGGCGGGCTGCGACGCGTACGTCGCGCAGTCGGCGCGGGTCGGCCGGGCGCTCGGGGCGGAGGACCTGCCCGAGACGGCCGCCGGGCTGCACGCCGCGCTCGACTCCTACCTCCCGGAGCTGCGCGGCACGCCCGCCGCGCGGGAGGCGGCGGAGTTCCTGCTCGCCGACCCGCCGCTGCCCGTGCCGGTCCGGCTGCCCTACGGCGTGCTGGCGGCGGCGGCGATCGCGGGACTGCCGCGGGCGGCGCGCGCACCCCTGGGCCTGCCGGACGTGCCGTGGCTCGACGCGACCCTGGCCCCGGCGGGCGGCCACGCGATCACGCGCCTGATCCGCTGGGCCCTCGCGACCACCCCGGCCCCGCCGACGGCGGACGGGTAGCGCCCGAGCGCCGAGTTCGGCACTTCCTGTCCGAGTTCGGCACCGCGAGCTGCCGAACTCGGCACCGGACTGCCGAACTCGGCGGCAGGGGAACGCGCGAGGGCGCCCCGGCTGGTGCCGGGGCGCCCTCGTCGTGGTGCGTGCGGAGGCTCAGGCCTCCGCGGGGGCGGTGGGGGCCTGCTCGCCCTCGCCGCCCGGGCGTCCGCCACGGGTGCGGCGGCGGTTGCGGCGCCGGCGCGGGGCGGCGCCCTCCTCGCGACCCTCGGCGGGGCCGGTGGTCGACTCGGCCGGGCCCGTCGACCCCTCGACCGCGCCCGACGTGGCCGGGGCGTCGCCCGAGCCGCCGCGGCGACGGCTGCGCGAGCGCCCGCCCTCGCCGCCCTCGGACCGCGCGCCGCCCTCGGAGCGCCCGCGGCCCTCGCCGCGCCCGCCGTCGCGGGAGCCGGAGCCGCCGCGCCCGCCGGAGTCGCGCCCGCCGCGGCCGCCGTCGCGCGAGCCGGAGTCCCGGCCCGACGAGTGCCGCTTGCCGGTCTCGCCCAGGTCCTCGAGCACCTCGGCGTCCAGGCCCTCGCGGGTCCGCTTGGACCGGGGGAGCCGGCCGGTGGTGCCCTCGGGGATGCCGAGGTCGGTGTACAGGTGCGGCGACGAGGAGTAGGTCTCCTGCGGCTCCGGGAAGCCGAGCTCGAGCGCCTTGTCGATCAGCGACCAGCGCGGCACGTCGTCCCAGTCGACGAACGTGACCGCGGTGCCCTTGTGCCCCGCGCGGCCGGTGCGGCCGGTGCGGTGCAGGTAGGTCTTCTCGTCCTCGGGGCACTGGTAGTTGACGACGTGCGTGACGTCGTCGACGTCGATGCCGCGCGCGGCGACGTCGGTGGCGACGAGGACGTCGACCTTGCCGTTGCGGAACGCGCGCAGCGCCTGCTCGCGGGCGCCCTGGCCGAGGTCGCCGTGCAGCGCGCCGGCGGCGAAGCCGCGCTCGACGAGCTCGTCGGCGACCTTGGCGGCGGTGCGCTTGGTGCGGGCGAACACGATGGTCAGGCCGCGGCCCTCGGCCTGCAGGATGCGGGCGAGCACCTCGACCTTGTCCAGCGCGTGCGCGCGGTAGACGACCTGCTTGATGTTCTTGACCGTCTGGCCGGCGTCGTCCGGCTCGCTGGCGCGGATGTGCGTCGGCTGGGTCATGTAGCGGCGGGCCATCGCGACGACGGCGCCCGGCATGGTGGCCGAGAACAGCATGGTGTGCCGCGACGCGGGCGTGCGGGCCAGCAGCTTCTCGACGTCGGGCAGGAAGCCGAGGTCGAGCATCTCGTCGGCCTCGTCCAGGACGACGCACTTGATGCGGGACAGGTCCAGGTGGCCCTGGTTCATCAGGTCGATCATGCGGCCCGGGGTGCCGACGACGACCTCGACGCCGCGCTGCAGCATCTCGATCTGCGGCTCGTACGCGCGGCCGCCGTACAGCAGGGCGATGCGGACGGAGCGGCGCTTGGACGCGGTCTCCAGGTCGCCGGCGACCTGCACCGCGAGCTCGCGGGTCGGGACGATGACGATGGCCTGCGGCTTGCCCGGCGCGGGCAGGGTGTCGAAGCCCTCCTCGTCCGGCGCGACGACGCGGTGCAGCAGCGGGACGCCGAAGCCGAGCGTCTTGCCGGTACCGGTCTTGGCCTGGCCGATGATGTCGTGGCCGGACAGCGCCACGGGCAGGGTCATCGCCTGGATCGGGAACGGCGTGCTGATGCCGGCGTCGGCGAGCGCCTGGACGATCTCCGGGCGGACGTCGAAGTCCGCGAAGGTCACGTCGGCGGCCTGCACGGAGGCGGCGGTGGGGGTGACGATGGTCTCCACGGCGACGTCCTCGGGCGCGAGGGCGTCGGTGGTGCTGGGTTCGGTCGAGGTCACGGACTGCTCTTCACTCGTGAAGGTGGCGTGCCGCGCGTCGCGCCCCGCGAGGGGGTCCGCGACGGGCATCGCCACAGGTGGTCCGGCAGCCGATCGTGCAAGTCAGCGAGAGCGGTCCGGGCGCCGGGGGCGCCGCGGTTCGCTCGGCGCACCGTGGTCGGGACGACCGGGCAACCGATGAACACGCCCGATGATACGCGCAGGGCCGCCCGCACCGCGGGGATCCGGCCGGCGCAGGGCGTGCCGAGGGGCGTCCGGGCGGGTCGACCCCGGGCGGACGCCCCGACGTCGCGCGGGTCAGCGGCCGGCGGTCGCCGTCGCGCTCGGCTCGTCCGCGGCGTCCCGTGCGGGGGCTCCGTCGTCGTCCGCGGCGGCGCCCGGCGCGTGGCCCGCCGCACGGACCGCGGCGCGGAGCCGGCCCTGCTGCGTCGCCGCGACCAGCAGCGCCACCACGGTCGTCGTCACGGTGACCGCGAACGCGGCGGTGTGCCCGGAGGCGTCGGCCAGCCGGCCCGCGACGCTCGACCCGAGGGCGTAGCCGACACCGGTCGCCGAGGCGAGGGCCGTCATGGCGGCGCCGGTCCGCCCGGCCGGGACGACCCGCTCGCCGAGCGAGAACACGCCGATCATGTACGGCGCGACCGCGAAGCCGAGGACGGCGACCGCCGCGGTCAGGGCGGGCAGCGAGTCGACCAGCAGCAGCGGCCAGGACAGCGCGACGAGCGCGCACGCGGCGACCAGCACGCGCCGCTCCTGCCCGATGCGCGCGGGGATGAACGCGGTGCCGATGCCGGCGGCCGCGCTGCCGACGCCCAGCACCGCGTGGATGAGGCCCGCGAGACCCGGCTGGCCGGCCTGGGTGGCCAGCACGGTCGTGCCGGTCTGGGTCGCGCCGAACAGCACGCCGACCGCGGCCTGCGCGACGACCAGCACCGCGAACGCGGGGGTCAGCAGCCGGCCGGCGGGCCGGGCGTGCGGGCCGGTGGCGGTGCGCCGGGCGGTGGGGTGCAGGGCGAACGCGGTGCCGAACACGGCCAGCAGCACGGCGGCGGTGACCAGCGCGCCCGCGGGGGACAGCCACACGGCGACGACGCCGACCAGCGCCGGGCCGATCGCGAACGACGCCTCGTCGACGGCGCCCTCGTAGGAGAAGGCGGCGTCGACGAGCCGGCGCTGCTCGGGGCCGGTGCCCGCGGTGATCGGGCGCCAGCGGACGCGGGCGAGCGGCCCGACCTGCGGCAGCGCGAACCCGGTGACGGCGGCGACGGCGACGAGCGCGGTGCCGCCGGCGCCGTGGTGCGCCAGCAGGGTCAGCGCGGCGAGCGACGCGGCGCCGGCGAGCGACTGGACCAGGACGACGGGGCGCTGGCCGAACCGGTCGGCGAGCCCGCCGGCGATCGGCGCGCCGACGGCGTTCGCCACGGCGAGCGCGCCCGCGGCGAGGCCGCCGAGGCCGTAGGTGCCGGTGGCGGTCGAGACGAGCAGCAGCGTGCCGAGCTGGGCCATCGCCATGGGCAGGCGGCCGAGGAAGGCGACGAGGACGTAGGCCGGGCCGGCCAGGCGGAACAGACGCGCGTAGGCGTTCAGGGCGGACACGAGGGACCCTCCGGGTGCACGAGACGGGCGACGCGCCTCCCCGCCTCCAGGTCGCGTCCGTTGTCCCTCAGCTGGGCTCATCCTAGACGCGGGCACCCGGCCCGGGCGAGTGCCGTCCGCGCCCGCGGGGCTACCCTGGGCGGATGACCGAGGTCGCTCACGACGCCCAGCCGCAGGCCCAGCCGCCGGCGCAGCACGCCCCCGAGGCCGCCGACACCGTCGAGCTGCTCGGGCTCGTCGCCCACCTGCAGCACGTGGCGTTCAACCGGCTCGCCGAGGACGCCCGCGTCGCCCCCAGCACCGCCCAGCAGCTCGAGCTCAGCCGGCTGGCCGCGGCCGCGGTCGACCGCCGCGACCGGGTGCTCGCCCGCGTGGTCGAGCTCGGCGGCGAGCCGGAGGAGTGCCTCGGCGCCTACGCCCGGCTGCTCGAGGACTTCGACTCGCGCACCCAGCCCAGCACCTGGTGGGAGCGGCTGCTGCGGTCCTACGTGGCCGACGGCGTGTCCGACGACTTCTGCCGGATCGCGGCGTCCGCGGTCGACGACCGGTCGCGCGCGCTGCTGCTCGAGGTCCTGGACGACGCCGCGCACGCGAACCTCGCGGTGGGCGAGCTCGAGGCCGCCGGCGCGCAGGACGAGGTGCTGGTGTCCCGGCTCGCGCTGTGGGGCCGCCGCCTGGTCGGCGAGGCGCTGGGCGTGGTGCAGCAGGCGATGTCGGCGCACCCGGCGCTCGGCCGCCTGGTCACCCGCCGGGAGGCGGAGGCCCGCGCCGCCGCGCAGGAGCCGGCCGCCGAGCCGGCCCCGGAGGCCCCGGCCGCCGCGACCGAGGTCGACGGCGCCGCGCCCGCCAAGCTGTTCGGCGAGCTCACGGCGGAGCACACCCGCCGGATGTCCCGCCTCGGGCTCACGGCCTGACGGGCCTGGCCCGCCACCCCGGGCCTACGACGACGACGCCCCGCACCGGAGGACCGGTGCGGGGCGTCGTCGCGTCTGCGGTGCGGCTCAGATCGCGCCGAAGCCGACGCGGCCCTTCGACTCCGTGCCGATCTCGACGTAGCCGATCGAGGCGGACGGCACGATGACGCGCCGGCCCCGGTTGTCGGTCAGCTCGAGCACCGGGCTGCCGTTCAGGGCCGCGGTGACGGCGGCGGTGACCTCGTCGGCCGTCTGGTCCGACTCGATCACCAGCTCGCGGGGCAGGTTCTGCACACCGATCGTGATGTCCACGCTTCGTCGTCTCCTCGTCCGTCGTGTCGCTGCCCGGTCATCCTAGGCCGGGCGGACGTCCCCGGGACCGTCGAGCGGGCCGCGTTCGCCCTGGGTGGACAGGTCGTCGGGCTCGACGGACCGGTCTGCGTCGTCCTCGGAGCCGCCGGGCACGAAGTCCGCGACGCCGCCCCACGCCAGCCGCGCCACCAGGGTGGCCGTGTCCCGGGCGGAGCTGCCGTCGGGCGACCGCAGCCGGCGGGTCGCGGCCGCCTGGGCCGTCGCGGCCACGGACGGCGCGAGCAGGGCGGCCGTCTCGGGCGGCACGCCGGCGACCTCCGCGAGGACGGACTGCAGCCGGCGGGTGACCGCCTCGGTGGCCCGCTCGACCCGCGCGCGCACCTCCAGGTCGTGCCGGACGTCCGACTCGAACAGCAGGGCGGACGACTCCCCGGCCCCGTCGACGAAGTCCACGTACGCGCGGACCACGCCGGTGAGGATGGCGCGGGCGTCGTGCGGGCGGACCTCGCCGGGCGGGTGCATCGCGACCGCGGCGTCGACGGCGGACAGCAGCTCGTCCCCGCGGGCGTCGACGACGGTGAGGTAGAGGTCGAGCTTGGACGGGAAGTGCCGGTAGAGCACCGGCTTGCTGACCTCGGCGCGGTCGGCGATGTCGTCCATCGAGACGTGGTGGAAGCCCTCGGACGTGAACAGCTCCTGCGCGATCGCCAGGACCTGGGCGCGGCGGAGCGCGCGGGGCATGCGCGCCGGGCGTCCTCGGCCGGTCGGGGGCTGGTCCATCGGGCGATGATAGCGACGGCCCGGGGGTGCTCAGCGGGGTGTCCGCACGCGGGTGCGCGGTGCTCCCCGGGGCCGCCCGGCACGGGTCGCGGGCGGCCCGCCGGGCGTCCCGGGGTGTCGGTGGCGTGTGATGGGATCGGGGCCGTGACCCCGACCCCCGCCGGCCCGCCCACCGCGGCCGGGCTGCGCCTCGTGCGGCCCGCGCTCGCGGACGTGCCGGCGCCGGTCCGCCTGGGCGCGGACCAGCGGGCCGTGGTGGACCGCGTGGTGGCGGGCGCCGACCCGGCGCTGCTGGTCGTGGGCGCGGCGGGCACCGGCAAGACGCTGCTCGCCGTCGAGGCGGTCGCGGCGGCGCTCGGCGCGGACGACGACGGGCTGTTCCCCTCGCCGGACCTGCCCTCGCCGGACGAGGTGCTGGTGCTGGCCTCCGGGCGGCGCGCAGCGGCCGAGCTGCGCGACCGGATCGGCGCCCGGGTGCGGCGGACGACCGGTCAGGCGATGGTCCGCACGCCGGCGGCCGCGGCGTTCGCCGTGCTCCGGGCGCGCGCCTCGCTGCTGGGTGATCCCGCCCCGACGCTGATCTCCGGGCCCGAGCAGGACCTGGCGCTCGCCGAGCTGCTCGCCGGCCACGCCGCGGGCGAGGGCGTGCCGCTGCGCTGGCCCGACGGCGTGCCGGAGGAGGCGCTGACCCTGCGCGCGTTCCGCGGCGAGCTCCGCGACCTGGTCATGCGGGCGGCCGAGCGCGGCGTCGAGCCCGAGGACCTCGCGCTGCTCGGCGAGCGGCACGGCCGGCCCGAGTGGGTCGCGGCGGCGGCGCTCTACCAGGAGTACGTCGACGTGACGACGCTGCGCGCGGGCACGCCCGACGCCGGAGCGCGGTACGACCCGGCCGTCGTCGTCGAGGAGGCGGCCGAGGTGCTCCGCACCTGGGAGGACGAGCTCCCCGGGCCCCGCCCGCGCTGGCGGCTCGTCGTGGTGGACGACTACCAGGAGGCGACCGAGGCGACGGCCCGGCTGCTGCGGGTGCTGCAGGACGACGGCGCGCGGCTGCTGCTGCTGGCCGACCCCGACGCGGCGGTGCAGACGTTCCGCGGGGCGACGCCGGCGCTGGTCGGCCGGGCGGACGTCGCCGGGACCGGGCCGGGCGAGCTCGGGGCGACCCGGCTCGTCCTCGACGGCGTGCGGCGGCACGGGCCGGTGCTGCGCGGGGTGGCGGCGCGGGTGGCCGAGCGGGTCGCGGTGGTCGGCGGCGCGGCGCACCGGCGGGCGCT
>NZ_JAANNB010000158.1 GCF_011603975.1 Cellulomonas sp. IC4_254
AGAATGTGTATAAGAGACAGCACCGAACGCGGCGCCCGGCAGCAGCCGGGGGTCAGGCGGCGGTGCGGGCCGGGGGCTTCGCCGGGGCGCGGCGCAGGCTCAGGACGGCCGCGGCGAGCACGGCCGCGGAGTTGTCCGCGAGGGTCTCCGAGCCGTAGCGGCCGCGGAGCCGCACGGTGCCGCCGCGCTTGAGCACGAGCGTCGCGCGCAGCGGGACCTTGCCGCGGACCTTCGACGTCGCGACCTCCTCGAACGGCAGGTAGCGGTACCGGGCGGCGAGCTCGCCGACGGACGCGCCCTCGACCAGCGCGGCGAGCCGCTTCTTGCCCGACCCCCGCCGCGGTGCGGGGACCAGGACGAGGCCCTCGTCGAGCACGAGCACGTCGTGCCGCGCGCCGTCCACCGACACGGACGCGACGCCGGCCAGCAGCGACGCCCCGAGCGCGTCGGCCTGCGCGGACTCCTGGCCCGCCCGGTCGACGTCGACCCGGAGCGCCACGAGGTGCCGGCGGGCGTCGGCGACGGTGCGCGGGTCGGCGGCGAGCACGGCGAGCGGGCGCGGGTCGATGGGCTCGCCGGCGAGGTCGACCAGCCGCGGGCCGCCGACCCAGGGCTGCTCCCAGCGGGCGATGCCGGCCTGGACCGCCGCGGAGCACACGACCACCTGCAGGGCGTCGACGAGCGTGCCGGTGTCGTCGGCGGCGGCCTCGGCGCCCGCGGCCGGGTGCGTCACGGACGCCGCCGGTGCGGCCGCGGGGACCGCCACCGCCGGGGCCGGGACCGCCGGAGCGGCCGGGACCGCCGCCGCCGGGACCGCCGCCGCGAGCCCGAGCTCCAGCGCGAGCTCCGGCCCGCGCCCCTGCGCCACCAGCCCGAGGACCGTCGCGAGCGTCGCCCGCGGCAGCCCCGCGAGCCGGGCCGCCGCGCGGTAGACGCCGTCCGCGACCCGCTGCCGGTTCCGCGTCGTGGCGGCGGCGCCGAGCGCGGGCCAGTCGAGCCGCTGCCGGTCCTCGAACCGCAGCGCGCCCTCGGCGACCATCGCCGCCGCGTCGGGGAAACCGGGGATCAGCAGGGTGGCGCGGCGGGTGTCCCGCGCGCGGTGCGTGTCGGTCATCCGGTCCATCGCGCGGATGCGGGCGGCGTGCGAGGGGTGGCTGTCCCACCGGGACTGCGTCGCGTCGGGCTCCTGGCGGCGCAGGTCGGCGAGCTCGTCCGCGCGGGCGCGCAGCAGCATGTCGAAGCCGCCGAAGAACGCCGGCGCGGCGGGGGCCAGGCCGACCTCGAAGGCCGGCGCGACGTACACGCCGGTGTAGTGCTGCCAGGCGGCCGAGACGACCTCGGACTCCCGCATGGCCTCCTGCGCGACCGCGCGGCCGGCGACGGCGACGCTGATCTCGTCGGCCTCGAGCTCCTGGCGGCGGCTGACCGCGGCGGAGACCAGCAGGTAGAGCCGGGCGTAGCCGAGGAGCAGCCAGCCCACGACCGTGCCGGCCGTGGCCTGCACGGTCGCGATGACCATCGCCCGCCCGCGGTACGTAAGGGGTCCGAGCCGGGTGTGGTTGCGCGAGTAGTGGCCGAGCTCGTGGGCGAGCACCGAGCGCAGCATCGCGACGTCGAGCCCCTGCAGCAGCGGCACGCCGACGTACATCCGGCGCCGGCCGCCGACCAGCCCGAGCAGCCGGGCCTCCTCGGAGACGGCGGCGTTGACGTCCGGCACGAGGCGGATCTCGTCGGGTGCGCGGGTGTGCGCGGCGGTGGCGAGCTCGCGGACGACGGTCCACAGCTCGGGCGCGGACTGCGGGGGCACCTCGACGCCGGTCGGCGGGGCGGCCTTCGCGCGGGCGACCTTCCACAGCGCGGAGACGACGCCGAAGACGAGCACGAGCGCGAACAGCGCGAGGTACGTCGCGCCGCGGACGTGGTCGCTGCTGAACGCGAGCACGCTCAGCCAGCCGAGCAGGACCGCGAGGCCGACGGCGACGACGTAGAAGCCGGCCAGCATGACCAGGGACAGCGCGGCGCGCAGGGTGGTGACCATCGGCGCCGGACGCTAGCACCGGGTGCGGGCCGCGCGCCCGGCGGGACCGCCACGACCACCCGGGTGGCGGCGGCCGACGGCCTAGCATCGGGGGCGTGCCGACCCCTGACTTCGTCCTCGACCTCCGCGCCCGCATCGGGCACGACCTGCTCTGGCTGCCGGGGGTGAGCGCCGTCGTCGTCCGGCCCGGTGCCGACGGTGGCGACGAGGTGCTGCTGGTGCGCCGCGCGGACAACGGTGCCTGGACGCCGGTGACCGGGATCATCGACCCGGGGGAGGAGCCGGCCGTCGCCGGCGCGCGCGAGGTGCTCGAGGAGGCCGAGGTGGTCGCGGTCGCCGAGCGGCTGACCTGGGTGCACACGCTGCCGCCGATGGAGTACGCCAACGGCGACCGGTCCCAGTACCTGGACCTGACGTTCCGGTTCCGCTGGGTGTCGGGCGAGCCCGGCCCCGGTGACGGCGAGAACACCGACGCCCGGTGGTTCGGCGTGGACGCGCTGCCGCCGATGTCGGACGAGATGGTGGCGCGCGTCGCGTCCGCGCTGGAGCCGGAGGGGCCGACCCGGTTCGTGGCCTGACGGGGCGGTCAGCCGCGGCGGGTCGTCCGGCGCAGGGCGAGCAGCTCCCGGTGGAACGCGACCCGGCGGCGCAGCCGCAGCGCGTCCTCGTCGACGGGCGTGCCCGACCGGGCGGCGCGCCCGAGCGCCCCGCGCAGCCGGCGCGCCGCCAGCAGCCCCCAGGTCGCCGCGAGCTTCGCCGCCGACTCGACCGCGGGCGGTCGCGTCCCGAGCAGGTGGTGCGCCAGGTACGCCTCGCCCCGCCCGCGCCCGGTGGCCTGCCGCGCCAGCCGCGCCGGGTCGAGGCGGGCGGGCTCGGGGTGGTGCTCCACGGTCGCGCCGGCGACGGCGGCCTGCCGGAAGCCCGCGGCGAGCACGTCGAGCCGGAACACCGTGTCCTCGGCGCCGGGGTAGCGGGCGGTGCCGAGCGACTCGTCGAACGGGACGGCGTCCAGCACCGCCCGGGTGGTGCCGATGCTGGCCGCGGCGAACTCCCGGCCCACGGCGGGCGGCTCGGGGACGACGGCGAAGTAGGCGGAGGCGAGCGCGGGGCTCAGCCAGGGTCGGCGCAGGTGCGGCGCGAGGGCGACGGCGCCGCCCACCAGGTCGGCCTCCCCGCGGCGCAGCGGCTCGGCCATGCGCCGGACCCAGTGCGGCGGCACGTGCACGTCGTCGTCGGTGAACAGCACGACCGGCGCGGCGGCCGCGGCGACCCCCGCGTTCCGGGCGCGCGCGATGCCGGGCCGCGGCTCGCGCACCACCCGCAGCCGCGGGTCCCGGCGGGCGGCGTCGGCGAGCACCGCGGGGGTGCCGTCCGTCGAGCCGTTGTCCACGACGACGACCTCCGCCGGCAGGTCGGCGCGGCCGGCCTCGTCGAGGGCGGCGCCGAGGTGGTCGAGCGTCGGCCGCAGCCGGGCCGCGCCGTCGCGGGTGCAGACGACCACGGTCACCTCGGGCGTGCCCGGTCCGGCCCCCATGCGCGCTCCGCTCGGTCCGTGCCTCGGGCGGTCGCCCCCGCCCGGGTGCAGTATGCGACCGGCGGGCCGGGTGGCGGAAGGGTCAGCGGCCCTGGTGCGGGAGCGGGTCCGGGTGCGGGCCCCGCCCCGCGCGGCGGTCCCGCTTCGCCCCGTACAGCGCGACGTCCGCGCGGGCGAGCAGGTCGCGCACGGTGTCCTCGGGCCGGGCGGCGGCGATCCCGGCGCTCCACGGCGTCGCGGACCGGCTCCGCGCCGCGGCGACCCAGTGCGCCGCCCCGGCGGCGTCCCGGCCGGGCAGCACGACGACGAACTCGTCGCCGCCGACCCGTCCAACCAGCGCGCGCCCCGCGGCCGGCCCCCGCCAGGACGCGACGAGCTCGACGAGCACGTCGTCGCCCGCCAGGTGGCCGCGGGTGTCGTTGACCGCCTTGAAGTCGTCGACGTCGGCGGACACCACGGCGAGCGGCGTGCCGGTGCGGCGGGCGTCCCGGAGCCGGGCGTCGAGCCGCTCGAGCAGCGCGGCGCGGGTCAGCGCGCCGGTGAGGTCGTCGGTCGTGGCGTGCCGGCGCAGCCAGTGCGTCACGTGGCCGAGCAGCGAGGTGCTCGCCACGGTCATCACGACCACGACCAGCCAGGTGAGGGCGTGGAACGGCGCGGGGGCCACGACCATGCCCAGGGTGATCGCCGCGATGGCCTCCGCGACCAGCAGCGCCGCCACGCGGGTCCGGAACGCGTACGCGGCGTACTGGGCGCAGGTCATCACCCCGATCGCCAGGACCACCAGGCCCTCGGCGGTCCGGCAGGAGGCGAGCAGCACCCCCGCGCCCAGCAGGCTGACGGCCAGCGCCGCCGGCATCGTCCAGCGACGGGTCGGCAGCACCAGCACCGCCCCGGCGAGCGCCGCGAGGAGGCCCGCGACGGCGAACCACAGGCCGACGGCCGACTCCGGGCTGAACGGCCACAGCCCGCCGCCGAGGACCAGCGCCGCCATGAGGCCCAGCGCGCAGGCCAGGTGGCCCCGGGTCGCGTAGAGCCGGGGTGCCCGCGCGTCGGACCTGCCCATGTGGAGGGTGTCGGCAGCGGGGCGTCCCTGGATGACATCCAGGGCGGGTGAGCCACGTATCCTCCGCGGGTGCCCCTGCCCGCCCGGACCGGCCCCGTCCTCGCCCTCGTCGGGGCGACGCTGTTCTGGGCGGGCAACTACGTCCTCGGCGCGGTGGCCGTCCGGGAGATGAGCCCGGTGAGCCTGACCGCCCTGCGCTGGGCGCTCGCGGCCGTGCCGCTGGTGGTGATCGCGCAGGTGGTGGAGCGGCCGGACTGGCGGGCCGTGCTCCGGACCTGGCCGCGGCAGGTCGTGCTGGCGCTGCTCGGCATGGTCGGGTACGCGCTGTTCGTCTACACAGCCCTGCAGCACACGTCGTCGGTGAACGCGTCGCTGGTGAACGCGCTCAACCCGGCGCTGATCGCGCTCCTCGGGGCCGCGGTCGCGCGCCGGGCGCCGTCGCGGCGGGCGGTCGCCGGGATGCTGGTCGGCCTGCTCGGGGTCGTCGTGGTGCTCACCGGCGGTCGGCTCGGTGCGCTCACCTCGCTCGAGCTGAACGTCGGCGACCTGCTCATGGTCGGGGCGATCGTGGTGTGGAGCGTGTACACGGTCGGCGGACGCGGCCTGGCGGGGGTGCCGCCGATCGCGTCCACCGCGGTGCAGGCCGTGATCGCCGCCGTCGTGATGGCGCCGTTCGCCGCGACGGGCCACGTCCACTGGCCGGCGGGCCGGGACGCGACGGTCGCGCTGGTCGTCATCGCCGTGCTGCCGTCCGTGGGGTCGTACCTGCTGTGGAACCTGGCGCTGCGCCGGGTGCCGCCCGCCGAGGCCGGGTCGTACCTCAACCTGATCACGGTGTTCACGGTGCTGATCAGCGCGGCGACCGGGTACGCCCTCGGCGCCGCGCAGGTGGTCGGCGGGGTGCTGGTCCTCGGTGGCGTGCTGCTGGTCCGCGAGCGCCCGGCGGGCGGCCGCGCGCCGCGCCCGGGGGCTGCCGCGGCGTCGGACCCGGCCGGTAGGGTCGCTGGCCATGCGGGTGAGACCCTTCGCGACGTGCGACCTGCCGGGGATGTACCGGGTGTGCCTGCTGACGGGCGACGCGGGGACTGACGCCACGCCCGTGTACCGGGACCCCGACCTGCTCGGGCACGTGTACGCGGCGCCGTACCCGGTCGCGGACCCGACGCTGACCTGGGTGGTGACGGACGACGAGGGCGTCGCCGGCTACGTGGTGGGCACCGCGGACTCCCAGGCGTTCGCGCGCTGGCAGGAGGAGGCGTGGTGGCCGGCGCTGCGCGAGCGCTACCCGCGCCGTCCCGCGGTCGACGGCTACCGGGACCACGAGCTGCTGGAGACGGTGCACGCGGGCGGGCGGTACGACCCGGCGGTCACCGACCGGTACCCCGCCCACCTGCACATCGACCTGCTGCCGCGCGCCCAGGGCCACGGGCTGGGCCGGACGCTGGTCGAGACGCTCGCCGGGGCGCTGCGCGAGCGCGGCGTGCCGGGGCTGCACCTCGGCGTGGCCGAGCAGAACGCCGGGGCGATCGCGTTCTACGACCGGGTCGGGTTCCGGCAGGTCGAGGCGCACGCGTGGGGGCGGACGCTCGGGATGGACCTGCGGCCGGCGGCCTGACACCCGCTCGGTCCGGGGGAGCCGCGTGCCGGCGGCGCCCCCGGGGCCGCGCGGTTCCGCCGCCCGGGCGCGCCGGTCGCGTACCGTGACCCGCAGCGGACCAGCGGCGGGACCCCGCCGCACCGGGGCGAGGAGGGCGTGGTGAGCGACACCGGGTACGGCGACTTCGAGTTCGAGCGCCGGTTCTTCGTGCGGACGCCGCCGATGGAGCTGTTGTCCGAGCCCGACCCGGTGCTCATCGTGCAGTCCTACTTCCTGGCCCAGGACGGCTACGCGCTGCGGCTGCGCGTCCAGGCCTCCGGGCTGCGGCTGCCGCTGGGCCCCGACGCCGACCCGCTGGACGTGCTGGACGAGGTCGGCGACCGGTTCGAGTTCTGCGCCGTCACGCTCAAGGGCCCGATGAACGTCGGCACCCGGTACGAGGCGGAGCGGGAGATCGACGTCCTGGTCGGCACCGAGATGATCCGCCGCGGCGGGCACCGGGTCGTGAAGAACCGGTACTCGGTGTGGCTCGGCGCCGACGGCTGGGTGGTCGACGTGTTCGGCGGGGCGAACGCGCCGCTCGTCATCGCCGAGTGCGAGCGCGCCGGCCCGGTCACCGACCTGCAGATCCCGGCGTTCTGCGAGTCCGAGGTCACCGACGACGCCCGGTTCGCCAACGACGGGCTCGCCCGGGTGCCGTACCGCGACTGGGCGGGGGACTTCGAGGCGGAGCTGCGGGAGCGCGGGCCGCGGTTCCTCACCGACTTCGGGCGCAACGACCTGCAGCGCCGGGGCTGACGGGCCTGGCGCCTCCGCACGGCCGCCTGCGGTCGTGCGCTGCCGTGCGCCCGGACGGCGACAGGTGTCTCGACAACCGTTGAAGCCTCAACTATTGTGACGGCATGACGACCGCCGACCCCCGCCCCGCCCTGGACCGCCTCGCCGCCGACACCGCGATGGGCCCCGTGACCCTCCTGGTCGGCGACCTCGACCTGCAGCTGCGGTACTACCGCGACGTGCTGGGCCTGCAGGTCGTCGAGCGCCCGGACGAGCGCATCGAGGGCGTCGGGCGCCCGGACGTCGTCGTGCTGGGGCGCGGGACGCAGCCGCTGATGGTGCTGCGGCACACGCCCGACCTGCCGCCGACCAGCCGCGGCCAGGCGGGCCTGTTCCACACCGCCATCCTGTTCGACACCCAGGAGGCGCTCGCGGCCACGCTCGCGTCGGTCGCGGCGCGTGCCCCGCAGACGTTCGTCGGCAGCGCGGACCACCTGGTGTCCGAGGCGTTCTACCTCACCGACCCCGAGGGCAACGGCGTCGAGCTCTACTGGGACCGGGCGCGCGAGCTCTGGGGCTACGACGAGCAGGGCCGGGTGCAGATGGACTCGCTGCGGCTCGACCCCAACGCGTTCATCCAGGGGCACGTGACCGAGGCCGCGCTCGCCGCGCCGGCGGGCAAGCCGGTCGTGGGGCACGTGCACCTGCAGGTCGGGGACGTCGCCGGGGCGCGGGCGTTCTACGTCGACGCGCTGGGCTTCGACGTCATGGCCGAGTGGCACGGCGCGCTGTTCGTGTCCGCCGGCGGGTACCACCACCACATGGCGATGAACACCTGGAACTCGGCCGGGGCCGGCCCGCGGGCGAGCAGTCTGGGGCTGGGCGAGGTCACCCTGGTGGTCCCCGGCACGGACGACGTGGGCGCGCTCCGCGAGCGGCTGGCGGCGCACGGCGTCGCGGTGCGCGACGACGGCGCGACGGTCACCTTCGACGACCCGTGGCGCAACGTCGTCCGGGTGCGCCCGGTCGCCGCGTAGCCCTCCGCCGCCGAGTTCGGCACTCCGCGCCCGAGTTCGGCACCTCCAGGTGCCGAACTCGCGCCGGTACTGCCGAACTCGGCGGACCGGGTCAGCCCGCCATCGCCGCCGCGGTGTGCGCCGGGTCGACCGTCTCGCGCGCGCGGACCGGGCCGGGCGGGGTGCCGTCGCCGAACGGGCGGCCGCCCAGCGCCTCGCGGCCGTGCTCGGTCAGCCAGCCCCGCAGGTCCGGTCCCGCGGGCACGATCTGCGTCGGGTTGATGTCCTCGTGCACCACGTAGTAGTGCCGCTTGATGTGGTCGAAGTCGATCGTGTCGCCGAACCCGGGCGTCTGGAACAGGTCCCGGGCGTAGGCCCAGAGCACCGGCATCTCGGTCAGCTTGTCCCGGTTGCACTTGAAGTGGCCGTGGTAGACCGCGTCGAACCGCACCAGCGTGGTGAACAGCCGGACGTCGGCCTCGGTGATCGTGTCGCCGACCAGGTACCGCTGGGTCGACAGCCGCTCCGACAGCCAGTCCAGCCGCGAGAACAGCCGGCGGTACGCCCGCTCGTACGCCTCCTGCGACCCGGCGAACCCGCAGCGGTACACGCCGTTGTTCACGTCGGTGAACACCTTCCGGGCCACCTGGTCGATCTCGTCCCGCAGGTGGTCGGGGTAGAGGTCGGGTGCGCCGGGGCGGTGGTACGCCGTCCACTCGGTCGACAGGTCGAGCGTCATCTGGGCGTAGTCGTTCGTGACCACCGCGCCCGTGGGCACGTCCACGATCGCCGGGACCGTGATGCCCTTCGGGTAGTCCGGGAACCGCCGGAAGTAGGCGTCCTGGATCCGCGGGATGCCGAGCACCGGGTCGACGCCGCCCGGGTCGAGGTCGAACGTCCAGGAGCGCGCGTCGTGCGTCGGGCCGCAGACGCCCAGGGAGATCGCGTCCTCGAGCCCGAGCAGCCGGCGCACGATGATCGCCCGGTTCGCCCACGGGCACGCGCGGGACACCACGAGCCGGTAGCGGCCGGGCTCGACGGGGTAGCCGTCCCGGCCGTCGGCGGTGATCCGCGTCGTGATGTAGCTCTGGTCGCGGACGAACTCCTCGCCGGTGGTCACGTACGCACCGGCGGTGCTGAACTCCTGCTGCGTGGGCTCGGGGGTCATGCCCCGATCATCCCCGACCCGGCGCGCGGGCGCCGCCCCGCGCGCCCCACGGCCCGGCCGCACTCGCCGGTCCCCGGCCTCGCCCGGCGTCGGTGGTGGTGCC
>NZ_JAANNB010000159.1 GCF_011603975.1 Cellulomonas sp. IC4_254
GGCCGGCCAGGTGGCCGCGGTGCTCGGGCTGCTGTCCGGCTCGGTGCTGGGCCAGTACGACCCGTGGGGCGGCCGCGGCACGCTGCTGCTGGTCGCGCCGAACGTCCTCGCGGTGGAGCGCGCCCTGGGCGTCGACCCGGTCGACTTCCGGCTCTGGGTCACGCTGCACGAGCAGACGCACGCGCAGCAGTTCGCGTCCGCGCCCTGGCTGGTGGAGCACCTGACCGCCCGCCTGCGGGTGCTGCTCGCGGACGAGGGGTCGCGGTCGCGGTGGCCGTGGGCCACCCGGGACGACGCCGACGGACCCGGTGCCCCCGACGCCGCCGACGCCGCCGACCCCGCCGGTCGCGCGCGGCGGCCGCGGTCGCTGCTCGACCTGCTCGACGCCCGGCAGCGGGTCGTGCTCGACGAGGTCGGCGCGGTGATGGCGCTGCTCGAGGGGCACGCCGACGTGACGATGGACGCCGTCGGCCGCTCGGTCGTGCCGTCCGTGCGGCGGATCCGGCGCCGGTTCGAGGCCCGCCGGGACGGCGCCGCCGGCACCGGCGGGATGCGCCGGGCGCTGCGGTCGGTGCTCGGGATGGACGTGAAGCTCGCGCAGTACCGCGAGGGGGCGGCGTTCGTGCGCGCGGTGCGCCGCCGGGTCGGCACCGACGGGCTGAACGCGGTGTGGGCGTCGGCGGACGCGCTGCCGACGGCCGCGGAGATCGCCGAGCCGGCCGCGTGGGTGCGCCGGGTGCACGGCTGACGTGGCCCGGCTGGACCCGGCCGTGGCGGCCGTCCGCGGCGCCGTGGACGCCGCGCTCGCGGACCTGCCCGCCGGCGCACGGGTGCTCGTCGCCTGCTCGGGCGGCCCGGACTCGCTGGCGCTCGCGGCCGCGGCGGCGTTCGTCGCGGCGTCCCGGGTGCGGCGGGGCGAGGCCGCGTGGCGGGTCGGCGCCGTCGTCGTCGACCACGGCCTGCAGCCGGGCAGCGCCGCCGTCGCGGAGCGGGCGGCGGCCGGCTGCCGGGCGCTCGGCCTGGACCCGGTCGTGGTCGTCGCCGTCGACGCCTCGGGGCCCGGCGGGCCGGAGGCGGCGGCACGGGACGCCCGGTACGCGGCGCTGGACGCGGAGGCCGCCCGGCTCGGTGCCGCCGCCGTGCTGCTCGGGCACACCCGGGACGACCAGGCGGAGGGCGTGCTGCTCGGCCTGGCGCGCGGCTCCGGGGCGCGGTCGCTCGCCGGGATGCCGGCCGCGCGGGGGCTGCTGCGCCGGCCGCTGCTCGCGGTGTCCCGCGCCGAGACGGTCGCCGCGTGCGCGGCCCTCGGGCTCGACCCCTGGCACGACCCGACGAACGCGCCCGCCGACGGCGAGGCCGGCGCCCCGGCGCGGTCGCGGGTGCGCGCCCGGGTGCTGCCGGTGCTCGAGCGCGAGCTCGGTCCGGGGGTCGCCGCGGCGCTGGCGCGCTCGGCGGACCTGCTGCGCGAGGACGCGGACGCCCTGGACGACCTCGCGGCGGACCTGCTCGCGCGGGCGGAGGCGGCCGCGGCCGGGGCGCCCGCCGACCTCGCCGACCCGGCCGACCCGGCCGGCGCCGGGGCCGTGCTGCTCGACGCCGCGGTGCTCGCCGCCGCGCCCGCCGCGCTGCGGCACCGCGCGCTGCGGTCCGCCGCGGTCCGCGCCGGCGCCCCCGCCGGGTCGGTCACCCGCGCGCACGTCGCCGCGCTCGCCGCGCTCGTCACCGCCTGGCGCGGGCAGGGGCCCGTGCACCTGCCCGGGCGCGTCGCGGCGTCCCGTGCGTGTGGCAGGCTTGCGCTGCGCGCAGCACCCCCGTCGACCGACCCCGGCGACGTCGTGCCCGCGCGGGTCCGGGCGCAGCGCCGGGCCGCCGAGCCGGACGACGAGGGAGACCCGCAGCGGTGAACGTGGAGGACATGGGCGCGGACCTGGAGCGCGTGCTCCTGACCGAGGAGCAGCTCGGCACCCGCCTGGACGAGATCGCGGCCCAGGTCGACCAGGACTACGCCGGCCGGGAGATCCTGCTCGTCGGCGTGCTCAAGGGCGCCGTCATGGTGATGGCCGACCTGGCGCGCCGGATCAGCACCCCGCTCGCGATGGACTGGATGGCGGTGTCGTCCTACGGCTCCGGCACCAAGTCGTCCGGCGTCGTGCGGATCCTCAAGGACCTGGACGCCGACCTGACCGGCCGGCACGTGCTCATCGTCGAGGACATCATCGACTCGGGCCTGACCCTGTCCTGGCTGCTCGCGAACCTGCGCAGCCGCGGCCCGGCGTCGGTCGAGATCGCGACGATGCTCCGCAAGCCCGAGGCCGCCAAGGTCGAGGTGGACGTCCGGTACGTCGGCTTCGACATCCCGAACGAGTTCGTCGTCGGCTACGGCCTCGACTACGCGGAGAAGTACCGCAACCTGCCGTTCGTCGGGACCCTGGCGCCGCACGTCTACTCGTCCTGATCCCGGCGGCCGCGCGGGGGCGCGTCCAGCCCTGGGCGAACACGGGCCGTGCCACCAGGTTCGGCGTGTAACTTCTGAAGACTCCACCCCTGCGACCGGAGGGACGAGGGGGCCTGCCCCCGTCTGCCCATGACACTCAAGCGCCTCACCCGCGGACCCGTCCTGTGGATCATCGTCGCCGTCGTGATCCTGTGGATCGCCGCCAGCGCCTTCATGTCCTCCGGCGTGCAGCGGATCGACACCTCCGACGGCCTCGAGCTGCTGAAGGACGGCAAGGTCGAGCAGGCCCTGGTGACCGAGGGGTCCCAGCGGGTCGACCTGACGCTGTCCGAGGACTTCGTCAAGGACGACGAGAACCTCGGCAAGAACGTGCAGTTCTACTACGTCGTGCCGCAGGGGCCGACCGTCGTCGAGGCCATCGCGGACGCGGACCCGTCGGGCGGGTACACCTCCGACGTCCCGCAGCAGTCGTGGTGGGGCAGCCTGCTGACCCTCGTGCTGCCGTTCGTCATCATCCTGGGCCTGTTCTGGTTCCTGATGTCGTCGATGCAGGGCGGCGGCTCGCGGGTGATGTCCTTCGGCAAGTCGAAGGCCAAGCTCGTCACCAAGGAGACGCCGCAGGTCACGTTCGCGGACGTCGCCGGCGTGGACGAGGCCGTCGAGGAGCTGCACGAGATCAAGGAGTTCCTCTCCGACTCGGAGAAGTTCCAGGCGGTCGGCGCCAAGATCCCCAAGGGCGTGCTGCTGTACGGCCCGCCCGGGACCGGCAAGACCCTGCTGGCGCGCGCGGTCGCGGGTGAGGCGGGCGTGCCGTTCTACTCGATCTCCGGCTCGGACTTCGTCGAGATGTTCGTCGGCGTCGGCGCCTCCCGGGTGCGCGACCTGTTCGACCAGGCCAAGCAGAACGCCCCGGCGATCATCTTCATCGACGAGATCGACGCCGTCGGCCGGCACCGCGGCGCGGGCATGGGCGGCGGCCACGACGAGCGCGAGCAGACCCTCAACCAGATGCTGGTCGAGATGGACGGCTTCGACGTCAAGACGAACGTCATCCTCATCGCGGCGACCAACCGCCCGGACATCCTCGACCCCGCGCTGCTGCGCCCCGGCCGGTTCGACCGGCAGGTGTCGGTCGAGGCCCCGGACCTCAAGGGCCGCGAGCGGATCCTCCAGGTGCACGCGCAGGGCAAGCCGATGGCGACCGACGTCGACCTGCAGGCCGTCGCCCGCCGCACGCCCGGCTTCACCGGCGCCGACCTCGCCAACGTGCTGAACGAGGCCGCGCTGCTCACCGCCCGGTCGAACGCGCAGATCATCGACAACCGCGCGCTGGACGAGGCCATCGACCGCGTCATCGCCGGCCCGCAGAAGCGCACCCGCGTGATGAAGGTCAAGGAGCAGAAGATCACCGCGTACCACGAGGGCGGCCACGCCCTGGTGGCGGCGGCGCTGCGGTACACCGACCCGGTGACCAAGGTGACGATCCTGCCCCGCGGCCGGGCGCTCGGCTACACGATGGTCATGCCCACGGAGGACAAGTACTCCACCACCCGCAACGAGCTGCTCGACCAGCTCGCGTACGCCATGGGCGGCCGGGTGGCCGAGGAGCTCGTGTTCCACGACCCGACCACCGGCGCGAGCAACGACATCGAGAAGGCCACCGCCACGGCCCGCAAGATGGTGACGCAGTACGGCATGAGCGAGCGCGTCGGCGCCGTGAAGCTCGGCACCGACGGCAGCGAGCCGTTCATGGGCCGCGACATGGGCCACGGGCGCGACTACTCCGAGACGGTGGCCGGCACGGTCGACGTCGAGGTCCGCAAGCTCATGGACGCCGCGCACACCGAGGCGTGGGAGATCCTCGTCGAGTACCGGGACGTGCTGGACCACCTGGTGCTCGAGCTGCTGGAGAAGGAGACCCTCAACCAGCAGGAGCTGGCGGTCATCTTCGAGCCGATCACCAAGCGTCCGCCGCGCGAGGTCTGGCTGTCGAGCGAGCAGCGCGCCGTCTCCGACCGCCCGCCGGTGCTGACGCCGAAGGAGAAGGCCGAGCACAACGGTGCCGTCGTCCCGCAGGACGAGGCCGCCGCGGCCAAGGACGAGCACCCCGCGGCCGTCGCGGTCGAGGTGCCGCCGAGCCAGACCCCGGACGCCTGACGGTGGCGGCCGACGGCCGCGGCCGGCGCCGCGAGGTGCCGCCCTACGACGCCGCGCGCGCCGAGGCGGCGATCCGGGAGCTGCTGCTCGCGGTGGGCGAGGACCCGGACCGCGAGGGGCTCCGGGACACCCCGGCCCGCGTGGCCCGGGCGTACCAGGAGATCTTCGCGGGGCTGCGCCAGGACGCGCACGACGTGCTCAGCGCGACCTTCGACATCGGTCACGAGGAGATGGTCCTGGTCAAGGACATCGAGGTGTACTCCACCTGCGAGCACCACCTCGTGCCGTTCCACGGCGTCGCGCACATCGGCTACATCCCCGGCCAGTCCGGGAAGGTGACCGGCCTGAGCAAGCTCGCCCGGCTGGTCGACGTCTACGCGCGGCGGCCGCAGGTGCAGGAGCGGATGACGGGCGAGATCGCCGACGCGATGGTCGAGGTGCTGCAGCCGCGCGGCGTGCTGGTGGTCGTCCAGTGCGAGCACCTGTGCATGTCGATGCGCGGCGTGCGCAAGCCCGGCTCCCGCACGGTGACCTCCGCGGTGCGCGGGCAGATGCGCGACCCGGCCACCCGGGCCGAGGCCATGAGCCTCGTCCTCGGCCGCTGAGGGGTGCGGAGCCCGTTCCCGTGCGCCCCCGCCGACCGCCTAGGCTGACGGGCGTGCGTCCCCCCTCGCCGCTCCCGCCCGCGCTGACCGCCGCCGGTCGCACGGGCCGGACCCTGGTCATGGGGGTGGTGAACGTGACGCCCGACTCGTTCTCCGACGGCGGGCGCTGGTTCGCCCCCGACGCCGCCGTGGCCCACGGCCTGTCCTTGCTGGCGGACGGCGCCGACCTGCTCGACGTCGGCGGCGAGTCCACCCGGCCGGGTGCCGCGCGGGTGCCGGTGGCCGAGGAGCTGGACCGGGTGCTGCCCGTCGTGCGCGAGCTCGCGTCACGCGGCGCGGCGGTGAGCGTCGACACGACGCGCGCCGAGGTGGCCGAGGCCGCCGTCGCCGCGGGCGCGGTCGTGGTGAACGACGTGTCCGGCGGCCTGGCCGAGCCCGAGATCCGCGAGGTCGTCGCCCGCACCGGCGTCGTGTACGTGGCGATGCACTGGCGCGGGCACGCGGACGTCATGGACGCGCTGGCGGAGTACGACGACGTGGTGACCGACGTGCGCCGCGAGCTCGCCGACCGGGTCGCCGAGCTGCGCGCCGCCGGGGTCGCCGACCACCAGGTCGTGCTCGACCCGGGTCTCGGGTTTGCGAAGCCCGGCTCGGCCAACTGGCCGCTGCTCGCCCGGCTGCCCGAGCTGGTCGCCGACGGGTTCCCGGTGCTGGTGGGCGCGTCCCGCAAGCGGTTCCTCGGCCACCTGCTGGCCGGCGAGGACGGCGTGCCGGTGCCGCCCGAGCAGCGGGACGCGGCGACCGCGGCGGTGTCCGCGCTCGCCGCGGCCGCGGGCGCGTGGTGCGTGCGGGTGCACGAGGTACGGGGGACGGCCGACGCGGTGCGCGTCGCGGCCCGGTGGAGGGCGGCGGCGCCGTCCGGGGAGGACGAGGGATGAGCGACGAGGCGGACGTGCCCGGGCGCGACGGCCACCGGCTGGACCGGATCCGGCTGGTCGGCGTGACGGCGACCGGGTACCACGGGGTGTTCGAGCACGAGCGCCGCGAGGGGCAGACGTTCGTGGCCGACGTGGTCGCGCACCTCGACACCCGCCGCGCCGCGGCGACCGACGACCTGCGGCACACGCTGAACTACGGCGTGCTCGCCGAGCAGGTGGTGACCGTGCTCGCGGGGGAGCCCGCCGACCTGGTGGAGACCGTCGCGGAGCGGATCGCCGCGACCGTGCTCGCGCACCCGCAGGTGCAGTGCGTCGACGTGGCGGTGCACAAGCCGCAGGCGCCGATCACCGTGCCGTTCGGCGACGTGGTGGTCGAGGTGCGCCGCGACCGGACCTGGCTGCCCGCCGCCGAGCCGGTGCCGGACGACGCGCCGCGCTGGCTGCCGGAGTCCGCCGCCCGGCCCGCCCTCGACGCCGCGGACGCCGCCCCGCTCGAGGTGCCCGCCGGCCCCGCCGCGCCGGACGCGCCGGACGCCACCGCCGTGCTGCCGCTGGCCGCCGCGGCGCTGCCCGGCCCCGTGCTGGACGACCTCGAGCTGCCGGCGGCACCGTCCGGGCCGGTGCCGAGCCCCCCTGCTGACGCCTGGGAGGCCGAGGACGAGGTGGTCGACGCCGAGCTCGTGCAGGACGCGATGGACGCCGCCCCGGACGCCCCGGTCGAGGTCGTGCTGGCCATCGGGTCGAACCTCGGCGCGGCCCAGCACACCCTGCGGGACGCCGTCGCCGACCTGGCGGCCGTGCCCGGCCTGGAGGTGCTCGACGTGTCCGCGCTGGCGCGCACCGCGCCCGTCGGCGGCCCCGAGCAGCCCGACTTCCTCAACGCGGTGCTGATCGCCCGCACCACGCTCTCGCCCCGCGACCTGCTGCGCGCCACGTCGGAGGTGGAGCGCCGCCACGGGCGCGAGCGCCTCGTGCACTGGGGGCCGCGCACGCTGGACGTCGACATCATCGTGTACGGCGACGTCTCGGCCGTGACCGACGACCTCGAGCTGCCGCACCCGCGGGCCCACGAGCGCGCCTTCGTGCTGCAGCCGTGGGCGCAGGTCCAGCCGGACGCTGTGCTGCACGGCCTCGGCGGCGGCCCGGTGGCGCAGCTCGCCGCCACCGCCCCGGACCGCGACGGGGTGCGCTGGCTCGCCCTCGACTGGCTGACCGCGCCGGTGCCGGCCGCGCAGCCCGACCCGGGCGGGGCGGCCGCGGCCGACGCGGACCCGGGCGTCCCGTCCGACCCGGGCGGCGACCCGCTGGGCGGGCCCGCGTGGGCGGACCCGCTGGGCGGCACCCCCACCGGGCGGCAGGACCCCTGATGCAGCGCACCCGCGTCCGCACCCTCGTGCTGATCGCCGTCGTGGCGGCGGCGGTCGGCTGGCTGGTCGTCCGCGCGCTCGGCAGCCGGGGCGTCGTGCTGCCGCAGGTGCCGTGGCTGATGGTCGGCGTGCTCGTGCTGATCGCCGCCGTGGTGCTCGCCATGGGCTGGTCGGTCCGGCAGTACCTGCGTGGCAGGCACCCCACGCTCGACCCGATGCGCGCCGCCCGCACCGCCGTGCTCGCGAAGGCGTCCTGCTACACCGGGGCGCTGCTCGCCGGCTGGTACGCCGCGCAGGTGCTGGACGTGCTGGGCGACCTCGGGATCGAGGCGCAGCGGGACCGCGCGCTGAGCGCCGGGCTGGCGGTGCTCGGGGCCCTGCTGCTGGCGGCCGCCGGGCTGGTCGTCGAGTGGATCTGCCGCATCCCGCCCGGCGACGACCCGGAGCAGCCGCCGGGGTCGCCGCGCGACGCGTCCCCGGACGCCGCCGCGGGCTGAGCCCGCCGGTCGCCGGGGCCGGGCCCACCGCGGAGGACGGCGAGCCGCCGGGTGGCCGGGCCGATCGTGTGCCGAGGTCCTGGGCGCCGCGTCGGCGTGCGATGCGAGGATGGTGCGCATGAGCACGCCCGAGGGTGCCGCCGCCCACCCGCAGCCCGACGCCGCGCCCGACCCCGGGGCCGCCCCGGTGCGGGAGAGCGAACCGTTCGAGCCCGCCGGCGTCGACTGGACCCCGGTGTCCCCGCGGCTGGCCTCGGCCCGCCTGGTGGTCGCGCTCGCCTGGCTGGGCGTCCCGCTGCTGGTCCTGGTGGTCGTGGCGGTCCTCACCGGGTCGATCTGGGTGTGGCTGTCCGCCGCCGTGGTGGCCGTGCTCGTCGCGTGGGTCGGGTGGCTCGTCCCGCGCCAGGTGCGCGCGATGGGCTACGCCGAGCGCGCCGACGACCTGCTGCTGCGCCGCGGCATCCTGTTCCGCTCGATGGTCGTCGTCCCCTACGGGCGCATGCAGTACGTCGACGTCACCGCCGGGCCGCTCGCCCGCAAGCTCGGCATCGCGTCCGTCCAGCTGCACACCGCCTCGCCCGGCACCGACGCCTCGATCGACGGCCTGCCCACGGCCGAGGCCGCGCGCCTGCGCGACCAGCTGGCGTCCCGGGGCGAGGCCCGGCTGGCGGGGCTGTGACCGAGGACCGCCCGCTGCCCGCGGCCGGCCCGGCGCCCGCGGCCGCACCGGGCCCGGTGCCCGCGGGTGCCGCGCCCGCGCCCGGCGCACCCGCACCCGCACCCGCGTCCGCCGCGACCCCCGTCGCCGAGCCCGCGCCGCCCGCCGACGACCTCGCCTGGCGCCGGATGCACCCCGTCACCCCCGCGGTGAAGGGCTGGAAGGTGCTCGCCGCGGTGCTCGCGGTCATCGCGTGGAACGCCGCGGACGACGTCCGGCAGCTCGCCGAGTGGCTCGGCGGCCGCGCGTGGCTCGTCATCGCGGGCCTGGTCGTGGTGGTCGCGCTGATCGGCTTCGGGTATTCCGCGATCGCCTGGCGGATGACCCGGTTCGCGGTGACCGACGAGGCCGTGCACCTGCGCTCCGGCGTGGTGTTCCGGCAGCAGCGGCAGGCCCGGCTGGACCGGCTGCAGGCCGTCGACGTGGTGCAGCCGCTGCTCGCGCGGATCATCGGGCTGTCGGAGCTGCGGCTCGAGGTCGCCGGCGGCGCCGGGTCCGCGGTGTCGCTCGCGTTCCTCCGGGAGGCCGAGGCGGAGCAGCTGCGCGCCGAGCTGCTCGCGCGCGCCGCCGGCCTGCAC
>NZ_JAANNB010000015.1 GCF_011603975.1 Cellulomonas sp. IC4_254
CACCACCCCCGGCACCGTCGAGTCCGACGACCCGACCCGCCCCTGGTACGCCCAGGTGTGGGACTCCGTGCAGGTCGCGGGCGCGGCGGGCGGCGGGGCGACCGGGGCCGGGACCGACGGGTCCACGGGCACCGGCACGACGGGGGACAATGGGACCGCGCCGGACGGCACCGGGACCCAGGGGTCCGACGGGGAGCCGACGGCACCGACCCCCTGACGCCGACCGCCCGAGGACCGCACGTGACCGACCTGCCCAGCACCCCGGCGCCCGCGCTGCCCGACCCGGCGCCCGTGCCGCGCGCCCGGCACGACCCCCCCGAGGTGACCGAGGCGGACCTCGTCGTGCTCCGCGAGCAGCTCGGCCGGCCCGCGCGCGGCGTCGTGGGTGTCGCCGCCCGGTGCGCCTGCGGCCGCCCTCTCGTCGTCCGCACCGCGCCGCGCCTCGACGACGGGACGCCGTTCCCGACGACGTACTACCTGACCTGCCCGCCCGCCGTCGGCGCCGTGAGCACCCTCGAGGCCACCGGCCTGATGAAGGAGCTGACCGCCCGCGTGCAGGCCGAGCCGGAGCTCGCCGCCGCGTACCAGCGCGCGCACGAGGCCTACCTCGCCGACCGCGCCGAGCTCGGCGACGTGCCGGAGATCGCCGGCATCTCGGCCGGCGGGATGCCGACCCGGGTCAAGTGCCTGCACGTCGTCGTGGGGCACGCCCTCGCCGCCGGCCCGGGCGTGAACCCCGTCGGGGACGACGTGCTGCTGCGGCTGCGCGACGTCTGGCGCCCGGACCGCTGCACCTGCTGACGCCCGACCGCGCCGGCCGGGCCCGGGGCCGGCACCGCGGCGCGCGCCCCGCGCCGGGGATGGGATGATCTCCCGCGTGACGCGTGTGGCTGCCATCGACTGCGGGACCAACTCCATCCGGCTCCTGGTGGCCGACGTCGACCCGGGGGCGGGGACCCTGACGGACCTCGACCGCCGCATGGAGGTCGTCCGGCTCGGCCAGGGCGTCGACCGCACCGGCCGCATCGCCCCCGAGGCCATGGCCCGCACCCTGGACGCCACCCGTCGGTACGCGCAGGTCTGCCGCGACCTCGGCGTCGAGGCGGTCCGGTTCGTCGCCACCAGTGCGTCCCGCGACGCCGAGAACCGCGACGAGTTCGTGGCCGGCGTCCGCGAGGCCCTGGGGGTCGAGCCCGAGGTCATCGGCGGCGTCGAGGAGGCCGCGCTGTCCTTCCGCGGCGCCACCGGCGTGCTCGGCACGACCCACGACGGCCCGTTCCTCGTCGTGGACCTCGGCGGCGGCTCCACCGAGGTCGTCCTCGGCGAGCGCGAGCCCGAGGCCGCGTACTCGATGGACGTCGGCTGCGTCCGGATCACCGAGCGCCACCTGCTGAGCGACCCGCCCACCGCCGAGCAGGTCGCCGCCGCCGAGGCCGACGTCCGCGCCGCGCTCGACGTCGCCGCGCAGCACGTCCCGCTCGGCCGCACCGCGACGCTCGTGGGCCTCGCCGGGTCGGTCACGACGATCACCGCGCACGCGCTGGCCCTGCCCGCCTACGACCGGGACGCCATCGACGGCGCCGTCCTCCCGGTGGACGACGTGGTCGCCGCCTGCGACGACCTGCTCGCCCGCGACCACGACGCCCGCTCGGCGCTCGGGTTCATGCACCCCGGCCGCGTCGACGTCATCGGCGCGGGTGCGCTCGTGTGGCGGGCGGTCGTGGAGCGCGTCCGCGCGGAGGTCGAGGCCGCCGGCGGCAGCCTCACGGAGGTCGTCACCTCCGAGCACGACATCCTCGACGGCATCGCCTGGAGCGTCGCCGAGCGCGAGCGCCCGCGCGCCTGACCCACTCCCGCTCCCGCGCCCGAGCACGTGACCCGTACCCGCTCGCCGCGCCGCGGCGCGGCGCCCCCGGGCCGCGCGCCCTCCCGGCGCGCCCGCCTGAGGCCCGCGCGCGCCCGCCTGAGGCCCGCGCGCGCCCGCACCCTCCGCCGAGATAGGGCCGTCCGCCCGAGATAGGGCGGTCGACGGTCCTATCTCGCGCCGCGGGCAGTATCTCGGCGTGGGCGGAGCCGCGGCTTCGGTGGGTGTCGCCGCGTTCGGTGGATGCGGGCACCGAACTCGGCCGGACCCACCGAACTCGGCCGGACCTGCCGAACCCGGCCGGACCTGCCGAACTCGGCCGGACCCACCGAACTCGGCCGGACCTGCCGAACTCGGCGCAGCCGCCCTGGCGCGGGGGCGGCCGCAGCCGGACCGGCGTCCACGCGGCGCGAGCGTGCGACACGCCCGCGTCGACGCGGTAGCGAACTTCGCCCGGTACTGCGCAATCTGTACTACCGTGTGTCCTGCGGGAGCCGAGGAGGGTCGGCTCCCGCACCAGACAGCGGGTGCCGCGGCCGACAGGGGGCCGACCGCGGCGCCCGCCCCGCACCGCAGCGGCCGCCGGACCCGGCCGGCCGCGCCAGGGAGGCCCCGGGTGGACACGACCCAGCTGCTCAAGGGAGTGCTCGACGTGGCGGTGCTCGCCGTCGTCGCCGAGGAGGACGGGTACGGCTACGACGTCGTCCGCCGGCTGCGCGCCGCGGGGCTGGCCGAGGTCGGCGACGCGTCCGTCTACGGCACGCTCCGCCGGCTGTACTCCCAGGGCGCGCTCACGTCCTACGTGGTGCCCAGCGACGAGGGCCCCCACCGCAAGTACTACGGGATCAACGCGCAGGGCCGGGCGATGCTCGCGGCCCAGCGCAAGGACTGGCGCGAGTTCGCGGGCACCATGACCCGCCTGCTCGACGGGGAGGCGGCGGCGTGAACGGGACCAGCCAGGCCGGGGTGCGCGAGGCGGTCGGGCGGTACGCCGCCGAGGTCCGTCGTGAGCTGGGCGACCTGCCGCCGGACCAGGTCGACGACCTGACCGACGGCCTGGAGGCGGACCTCGCGGACGCGCTCGCCGACGGCCCGCAGCCAGTCGGGGACGACGCCGCCACGGTGGACCTCGCGGTGCGGTTCGGCACTCCGGGTGCCTACGCGGAGGAGCTCCGGGCCGCCGCGGGCGTGCCCGTCGGCTCCCCGCACCGGGCGAAGCCGTGGCCGGAGCGGGTGCAGCGGATGCGCGCCGCGGCGGGCCGGGCGACCTCGGTCGTCCGCCGGCAGCCGTGGGTCGAGCCGGTCGTCCGGGCGGCGAGCGAGCTGCGACCGCTCTGGTGGCTGGCCCGGGCCTGGATCGGCTACCAGGCGCTGATGTGGCTCGTCATCCAGTGGGACGCGCTGGTGTGGCAGATCCGTCCCGAGCGCGACGGCGTCCCCGGGAACCCCGTGCAGTGGGCGATCCTGCTGGGCCTGGTCGTCGTGTCGGTGCAGTGGGGCCGCGGCCGCTGGGGCGCGGGTCAGCTGACCCGGCTGTCCCGCGGCGTCACGGTGGTCGCGCTCGTCCTGCTCGTGCCCGTCGTGTGGTTCACCTACGAGTCGCGGTTCTACGGACCCGAGGTGTCGGACGTGCGGTACGTCGAGGTGCCGGTCGGTCCGGCGCAGCCGGAGGCCGGGGTGTGGGTCGACGGCATGCAGGTGAGCAACCTGTTCCTCTACGACGCGGCGGGGAAGCCGCTGACCGGCGTGCAGGTCTTCGACGACCGAGGCCGGCCCGTGCGGACGACGACGGACGACGGGTGGTCGTCGTGGTCCCTGCCGGGCGTCGAGGAGCCCTGGGCGTTCGTCGCCGCCACGGACGAGGACGGCCGCCGGCGGTGGAACGTGTACCCGCTGCAGGGCGCGCCGTACGAGGAGTTCGACTGGTCGAACCCCACGGGCACGCGGGACACCTCCGAGCTGCTGGAGGGCGAGCCCCGCACACCGCCGCTGCCGTTCGCGCAGGCGCCGGCCGTCGTCGGCGCGGATCAGGACGGAAGTCCTGGTCAGGGCGGCTCCCCGGCGCCGTCCGCCGAGGCCACCGCGGCCCCCTGAGGGCGGCGGGGCGGCTCGACCCGGGACCTTGTGCCCAGAATCACGTGCCCCTGGTTCGCCTTCCCCAAGTCATGGGACGTACCGTTGGACCTATGTCTGAGTCCACCGCCACGACCCTGGCGCCGCAGTCCGGGAGCACCTCCCGCAAGGTGCCGCGCATCGTCATCCTCGGCGGCGGGTCCGTGGGGCTGTACTCGGCCCGCCGGCTCCGTCGTCGCCTGGGCAACCGGGAGGCCGCGATCGTCGTGGTCGACCCGCGCCCGTACATGACCTACGCCCCGTTCCTGCCCGAGGCCGCGGCCGGCTCGATCGACGCGCGCTACGTCGTCGCGCCGCACCGCCGCGCGCTCAAGGGCATCGACGCGCTGCAGGGCAAGGTCTCCGAGATCAAGCACGCGGAGCGCAAGGTCCAGATCACGCCCGAGGAGGGCGACCCGTACTGGATCACCTACGACCACCTGATCGTGGGCCTCGGCTCGGTCGCCCGCACGCTGCCCATCCCGGGTCTCGCGGAGCAGGCGATCGGCTTCAAGAACGTCGAGGAGGCCATCGCCGTCCGCAACCACGTCCTGGGCCGGATCGACCGCGCGTCGTCCACCTGGGACCCGGAGCTGCGCCGCCGGATGCTGACCTTCACCTTCGTCGGCGGCGGGTTCGCCGGCGTCGAGGCGATCGCCGAGGTCGAGGACATGGCCCGCGACGCGGTCAAGCACTACCCGTCGCTGAGCGCCGACGACCTGCGCTTCGTGCTGGTCGAGGGCTCGCGCCGCATCCTCCCGGAGGTCTCCGAGGAGCTCGGCGGCTACACCCTCGAGCAGCTGCGCAAGCGCGGCATCGAGGTCTACCTCTCCACGTTCCTGAACTCGTGCGTCGACGGCCACGTCGTGCTCTCGGACAAGACCGAGTTCGACTCCGAGACGATCGTGTGGACCGCGGGCGTCAAGGCCAACCCGGTCCTGCAGAACTCGGACCTGCCGCTCGACAAGATGGGCCGCGTCACCACGCTCGCGACCCTGCAGATCGTCGACGCCGACGGCCACGTCGTCCCGGACGCCTACGCGGCCGGCGACTGCGCCGCGGTGCCGGACCTGTACAACCCGGGCTCGTTCTGCCCGCCGAACGCCCAGCACGCGATCCGCGAGGCGACGCACCTGGCGGACAACCTGGCCCGCGTCCTGCGCAGCGCCGAGCCGACGGACTACAAGCACAAGAACATCGGCGCGGTCGCGTCCCTCGGCATGTACAAGGGCGTCGCGCAGTTCCTGGGCAAGATCAAGGTCCGCGGCTTCTTCGCCTGGGTCCTGCACCGGTCGTACCACGTCATGGCGATGCCGACGCTGAACCGCAAGATCGCGATCATGTCCGGCTGGACCGCGAACCTGCTGTGGCGCCGCGAGACCGTCGCGCTCGGCTCGATCCACGACCCGCGCGCGGAGTTCCGCGCGGCGTCCGTGCCGCCGAAGCCGAAGCCCGAGGCCGCGCCCGCCGCCGCCCCGGCCAAGGCCGAGGACCACTCCGCGGTCCCCGGCGCCGAGGTCACGCCGTCCGGCACGCGCAAGGCCGACGACACCTCGCCGGCCGACGGCTCGCCCGCCGAGGCGAAGCCGGCCGGCAAGGCCTGACGCACCGCACCGGAGCCCGTCCACCCCGCGAGGGTGGGTGGGCTCCGTCGTGCTGGCAGGATGGGCGCGGCCCCCGTAGCCCAACCGGCAGAGGCAGCCGGCTTAAACCCGGCGCAGTGCGGGTTCGAATCCCGCCGGGGGCACCGGTCGACCGCCGTGCATGACACTGGCGCGTCCGCCGTCGAGGTGGGACGGTGGGTGGGCGCAGAGCATCCTCGAGTCCAGGGGGCGGAATGGCGACCTACCTGGAACGCCATGCCCGCGGCGCGGCCGACTCGATGGGGCCGGGCACGCACGCGAGCATCACGTTCCGGCACTTCGGCACGACGGTGCGCGCGGGCAGCAGCAGCGCGCGGGCCCGCCGGTGCGACGACGTCGAGGTGCGGGTGCAGGAGGGTCCCTGCATCTCCGCGATGCGCGGCATGGCGCCGGTGGTCCTGCCGGACCTGCTCGCCGAACGGCGCTGGCCCGCGTGGCGCGAGCGGTTCACGGTCGAGCAGTTCGACTCGTTCGTCGCCGTGCCCGTGACGGTGGGGCCGCGCGCGGAGATCGCGGTGAACTTCTACGCGGCCGGCGCACGGGACTGGACGCCGGTCGACCTCGCGACCGCGGTGCGGCTCGCCGGTGCGGTGGCGGTCGACGTGCGGGCCCGGCTGCGGCTGGCCGGCGGCGCGGTGGGGGAGCGGCTCGGCGGGCACGCCCGGCGCGAGCGGGACCGGGTCGACCTGGCCGTGGGGATCGTCATGGCGTCGCGGCACTGCGACGCGGCGACCGCCCAGCAGGTGGTGCGGGAGCTGGCCGCGCGCAGCGGCGCCGCGCCGGTCGAGATCGCCGAGTGGCTCGCGGCCGCCGTCGTCCTGCCGCGCGCGAGCTGGGACGGCGTCCCGCGCGACCGCCGTCCGGCCGACGACGACGGGGGGCCGGGCGCCGTCAGCCCTCGGTGAGCCAGGCCGGCCGGTCGCCCGCCGCGACGGCGTCGGCCAGCTCGCGGGCGACGGCGGTGACCGGCTGCCCGGTCACCCGGGCGCGGCGCATCAGCACCGCGAACGCCTCGCCCTCCTCGAGCTCCAGGAGGTACCGCACGGCGCCCTTGGCCTGCTCGACGAGCGCGCGGTGCGCGGCGGTCGACCGGACGGCGCGCGCGAGCGCGTCGAGGTCGGGCCGGTCGTCCGCGTGCACGATGGCGACGGCGGCGATGTCGGCGAACCCGCGGGCGGTGGCCCGCTCGTCGGCGGTCAGCGGGTGCGCGCGGGACAGGAACAGGTTGAGCGCGCCGAACGGCTGCCCGCGCCAGCGCATCGGGAGGGCGTGCGCGGCGCGGTAGCCGGCGCGGGTGAGCGCGGAGCCGAGGTCGGGCCAGCGGGTGCGCAGCATCGTCTCGCCGACCACGGAGACGTCGCGGTCGCCGTGCACCGCGTCGAGGCACGGGCCGGAGCCGACCTGCAGCTGGTAGGTCTCGAGGGCGGCGGCGGCGTGCGAGGACGCGGCGAGCAGGTCGAGCCGGCCCTCCGACGGGTCGGCGACGTCCTCGGCGACGACGACTCCGACGTCGGCGTGCAGCGCCTCTGCGGCGGCGGCGACCGTGGTGGACAGGGCGCTCACCGCGTCCTGCTGGTCCGCGAGCGCGGCGAGGCCGCTGGTGAGGGCCGCCATGGAGGTCGAGGTGGTCATGTCACGCTCCGGCGGCGGGTGGGGACGGGGGTGGTGCGGTGCGGGTCGGTGCCGGTCACGGCCCCTCCTCGGGACGGAACTGCAGCGTGCGGTCCAGGACCTGGTGCGCCACCTCGGGCAGCGTGAGGTCGAGGGCGAACGCGTGGGCGCGCAGCAGCGCGAGGGCGTCGTCCGCGGGGACGGCGAGCTGGGCCATCACCATGCCGGCGGCCTGGTGGATCGCGGACCGCTCGTCCCAGGAGGCCCGCGGCGGGGTGGTCCCGGGCGGCGTGCCGTCCAGCACCGCGACCGCGATGACGTCGGCGACGAAGCCGAGGTCCTCGAGGTCGCCCGTGAGCGCCCCGGGCCGCGACCGGTACAGCGTCAGCACGCCGAGCACGCCGGAGCCGGCGTGCAGCGGGACCGCTGCGAGCAGGACCGCGGGGGTGTGCCGCGTGGCCATCTCCGCGAACTCCGGCCAGGGCGTCCCGGTGTCGGCGAGCGTGAGGCTGACCCCCTCGTCGGTCCGCGCGACGTCCGACGCCGGCCCGCGGCCGACCACGTCGTGGATCTGCTCGATCCGGGCCGCGACGGCGTCGGTCGCCCAGAGCACCGACCGGCTGGCGTAGTCGCGGCGGTCGGGCGTGAGCGCGATCGAGGCGCCGTCCGCGTCCGACACGACGCGGGCGGCCTCGCACAGCCGGCCGACGAGCGTGCCGCCGGCGCCCTGCGCGGCGGTCGCCGTCAGCGCGGCGAGCAGGGCGGAGCGATCGACCATCCCCCACCTCACGACTCCGACGACCCGACCTGACCAGCCTAGCGACACCTTCCGCGCCCGGACCCCCGGCGGAAAACTCGGCGACACGGGCGGCGGCCTCGGGAATCATCGAACGCGTCCGGGACGTTGGTCCCGACGTGCGCCTCCCTCGGGCGTCCGGTCCCCGCGGACCCGACCCGCTCGTGCGCACCTCACCGCCGACCCCACCCGCGAGGGAGACCCATGACCACCCACGACGAGACCGCCCTGCGCGACCGCGCTCCGGGCGACGGCGCCGGGCCGGCCGCCGTGACCGCCGCCGCCGCGCCGGAGGCCGCCGCGCCCGTGCGGCTCGCCCCCGGCGACCGCACCCTCATCGGCCTGCTGCTGGTGGCCGGCTTCACCGTGATCCTCAACGAGACCGCGATGGGCGTCGCCCTGCCGGTGCTCATGGAGGAGATGGGCGTCACCGCCGCGACCGGCCAGTGGCTGACCACCGGCTTCATGCTCACGATGGCCGTGGTCATCCCGGCGACCGGCTGGATCATGAACCGGTTCCGGCTGCGCCCGATCTTCATCACCGCGATGTCGCTGTTCGTCGCGGGCACCGCGCTCGCCGCGGCCGCCCCGGGCTTCGGCACCCTGCTCGCGGGCCGGGTGGTCCAGGCCAGCGGCACCGCCGTGATGCTCCCGCTGCTCATGACGACCGCGCTGACCCTGGTCCCGCCGAGCATCCGCGGCCGCACCATGGGCACGATCTCGATCGTCATCTCCGTGGCCCCGGCCATCGGCCCGACGATCTCCGGCCTGGTGCTGTCGCAGCTGTCGTGGCGGTGGATCTTCCTCGTCATGCTGCCGATCGCCGGCACGGCCCTCGCGCTCGGCGCGTGGAAGGTCCGGGACGTCACCGAGCCGTCCGACCACCGGCTCGACGTGCTGTCGCTGCTCATGTCGGCGCTCGGGTTCGGCGCGCTGATCTTCGGCCTGTCCAGCATCGGCGAGTCCGCCGGCGGGCACACCGTCGTCGCGCCCTGGGTCCCGATCGCGGTGGGCGTCCTCGCCCTGGCGGCGTTCGCCGCGCGGCAGATCCGGCTGCAGGGCACGCACGACGGCCCGCTGATGGACCTGCGGGTGTTCACGCGGCGCTCGTACACCGTGTCCGCGCTCGTGCTCGTCATCGGGTTCATGGCGATGTTCGGCGCGCTGATCGTGCTGCCGATCTTCCTGCAGGACGTCCTGGCGCTCGGCACCCTGGAGACCGGCCTGCTGCTGCTCCCGGGCGGCCTGGTGATGGGTGCGCTGTCGCCGCTCGTCGGCCGGCTGTTCGACCGGTTCGGCCCGCGGCCGCTGGTCACCCCGGGCGTGCTCGCGCTGAGCGTGGCGCTGTGGCTGCTGTCGACCCTGCACCCGGGCACCCCGGTGGGGGCGGTGGTGACCGTGCACTCGCTGCTGAGCATCGGCCTGGCGTTCATGATCACGCCGCTGTTCACCTCGGCGCTCGGCTCCCTGCCGCGCGATCTGTACGGGCACGGCAGCGCGATCGTGAACACCCTGCAGCAGCTCGCGGGCGCCGCGGGCACCGCGCTGTTCATCACCGTGCTGTCCACCACCACGGCGGCGCGGCTCGAGGCGGGCGCGGACGTGCTGACGGCCACCGCCGCGGGCGTGCGCGGCGCGTTCCTGTGGGGCGGCCTCGTCGCGCTGGTCGCGGTGGTCGCCTCGCTGCTCGTCCGGCGCCCCCCGGCCGACGCCGAGGCCCCGGTGGCGATGCACTGACCGGCGCCGACGCGGACGGCCCGGCTCCCCGAGGGGGGGCCGGGCCGTCCGTCGCGGGGGCGACGGGTCAGCGGTACGCGTCCCACACCGGCGACGGGTAGAGCACGCGCTCGAACTTGGCCCACTCGGTCACCAGGTCGACCGCCGGGCGGCGGAACGACCGGATCTGCAGGCCGTCCATCGCCTCGATCGTCATCTCGACCAGGTCCCGCAGCCCGTCGAACGGCCCGACGTCTGGCGGCAGCCGCCAGGTGAACCCGCGGTAGAACGCCCACACCTGGTCCGGCCGGTCGAGGAAGTACGGGTGCGCCGGGTGCTCCGGCGACGACGCCTCGACCCCGAGCACGGTGTACAGCCGGAGCAGCTCCGGGCGCGCCGCGTTGAACGCGACCAGGAACCGGAAGTACCCCGGCAGCGAGATCCCGTCCGGGTGCGTCGCCGCGGGGTCGCCCGTCGCCACGTAGTCGTCCGGCGTGCCGCGCCGGTCGTACAGCCGCGAGACGACCAGCTCCAGCAGGCCCTCCTTGGACCCGACGTGGTGCAGCAGGCCGGCCTGCGTGAGCCCGACCTCCTGGGCCACGTCGGCCAGCGCCATGCCGGTGAACCCGTGCCGCGCGATCAGGCGGGTCGCGGCCTCGAGGATCTGCGCCTGCCGCTGCTCCGGGGTCAGGCGGACCCGGCGTCGCACCGCCGGCGGGTCCTGCTCCTGCGTCGTCACGTGTCCTGCTCCCCTCGGTCCTCGCACGACCCTAGTCGCGTGCGAGGACCGCTCCGTCCCTCCTCAGGACTCCAGGACCACCAGGTCCCACGGCCCGATCGTCAGGTCGTCGCCCGCGGTCACCGTCGCGCCGTCCGCCAGCACCGAGCGCCCGGCCACCGGGGCCGGCACCGTCACCGGCGCGGCCGAGTAGTTGAGCAGGTAGGTGAGCGCGTTCCCGGCGGAGTTCGTGCCCCGGCGCACCGAGACCGTGCCGGCCAGGTCCTGCGCCCAGTCGGCGATGCCCGCGTCCCGCACCGCCAGGGTCAGCGCCGCCCGCAGCAGCTCGGGCGAGGTCATCGTGCCGAGGTGCAGCGACCGGCCGTCGCCGACGCGGTTCCGGGTGATCGCCGCGTACGGGCCCCAGGCGGGGTGGTCGTACGACGCCAGCACCTCGGCGCCGTGGGGACGCAGCAGCTCGAGGAACGCCTGGGCGCCGGCCGCCGCGCCCTCGGTGGCGCCCGGGACGGCGGCCAGGTCCCCGTGCAGCGTCAGGCCGACGCCGTCGCCGGGCACCGTGTACTGGTTGTAGGTCACGCCGGTGACCTCGGTGAGCCCGTGCGGCGCGGTGTCGTGCCAGACCTTCACGTGCTCGTCGGCGACCGCGGTGCGGAACGTCGTGACCAGGTGGCCGCCGCCGCGCACGTACGCGTCCAGCCGGTCGACCGTCGCCTGCGGGGCCGCGTACAGCACCGGCACCACCAGCAGGTCGTACCGGGCCAGGTCCTCGTCGTCCACCGAGACGAAGTCGACCTCGACGTTCAGGTCGAACAGCGCGTCGTACACCCAGCGCAGCACGTCGTTGTAGCCGATCGACGAGCCGAAGACGCCGTCGATGAACCCGACCTCGAGGGTGAACCACTGGAGCGCGGTCAGCGCCTCGTTGCTCACCATGATCGCGGCGCGGTTGTGCTTGCGCAGGTGGATCAGCGACGAGCCCACCCGCTGCGCCTCCCGGCCGAAGACGCCGGCCTCCTCGTACGTCGGGTTGCTCTGCAGGTCGTGGGACAGCAGGCCGCGCCAGTACGTCTCGAACGAGTTGTGGATGGAGTGCCAGTGCCAGTACATGAGGCCGTCGGCGCCGCTGGCCAGGTGGCTGTACGCCTGGAGGCGCAGCTGACCCGGGTAGGGGAGCCAGCCGAGCTGGCCCTGGGCCTGCGTCTCCAGCACGAGGTAGTTCGCGCCGCCCTTGATCGAGCGGGTCAGGTCGCCGCCGAACGCGATCTCCTTGCCCGTGAGCCGCGACTGCGTCGGGTGGTAGATGTCCACGCCGGCGATGTCGACGGTCGGCGCGGCCCGGAAGTGGTCCACGGCCGGCTGCAGGCCGTACGACCAGCCCGGCGTCCAGTCGAAGTCGAAGTTCTGCGTGACCCACTGGTCCGCGCGGGCGTACTCGCGGACGATCCCGGCCTGCCAGGCGAGGAACTCCTCGACCAGGCGGCGGCGGAACTTGTCGAACTCCGCGCCCAGCGACCCGTTGATCGTGCCGCGCACGTCCGGGAAGTCCTCCCAGGCGTCGACGCGGTTCGACCAGTAGTCCAGGCCGAACGCCGCGTTCAGCGCGTCCAGGTCGCCGCCGAACTGCTCCCGGAGGTACTTCACGAACCGCCGCTGCACCGCGGGGCCGGCGGTGTCGTGGTACTTCGTCTCGTTGTCGATCTGGAACCCGATCACGGCCGGGCGGTGCGCGGTGCGCTCCATCAGCCGCCGGATGACCCGCTCCGCGTGGAACAGGTACGTCGGGTTCGTGATGTCCATGATCTGCCGTGCCCCGTACCGGCCCTCGCCCGCGCGCGTGGTCGCCAGGACGTCGGGGTGCGACTGCACCAGCCACGCCGGCACCGCGTAGGTGGGCGTGCCGACGATCACGTGGATGCCCGCCGCCTCGAAGGCGTCCAGCGCCCGGTCGACGTGCGTGAAGTCGAAGACACCGGGCTGCGGCTCGAGCGTGCTCCACGTCGACTCGGCGATGCGGACCACCGTGATGCCGGCCGCCCGCATCATCTCGACGTCCGTCTCGATCCGGTCCGTCGGCATGTACTCGTCGTAGTACGCCGCACCGAACAGGAGCTCGTCCACGGTTCACCCTTCGTCGCGCGAAGCCGGGGCGCCCGCGCGCGGCGCGGGTCCGGCCGGTCCGCCGTCGGACCGGTCGCCACTCTACCTACCGCTTGGTAGGTAACGGCAAACGCCGTGGTGTCAGCGCCTCAGCGGGTCGTGACCCACGGACATCGGCCCGGGGCGGCACGCGGGCACGGCCCGGGGTCGGTCAGCCCGGGTGGCGGCCCCGGCCGGACGGGCGGACACTGGGCACCTGTGCAGCGCCGCGCAGCGGGCTCCCACCACGTCAGGACCGCACCATGACCACCCGAGGGTCCGACGAGGTCGTGCGGGTCGACGCCGACGCCTCGCTCGACACGCTGATCCACACCCTCACGCACCACGCCGCGCGCACCCTGGGCGTCGACGCCTCGGCGTGCGCCGCCGCCACCGTCCGAGGCTGCGACCGGTGGCTCTCCGCCGCCTCGGTCGCGGTCGCGCGGTGCGACGCCGTCCAGGACCGCCTGCGGCTCGGGCCGCGCTACCTGGTCCGCTCGACGGGCGCGCCCGCCGTCGTCGCGGACGTCGCCGCCGACGACCGCTGGCCGGTGTGGAGCCACGCCTGCCGCGTGCAGGGCTTCCGCTCGGCGCTCGTCGTGCCGGGCACGTACGGCGACGTCACCGTGCACCTGTCCCTCTACTCGCCCGGCACCCCCGACTGGGAGGGCGTCACGCCGCGCGCCCTCGGCCTCGCCCACGGCATCGCGGCGGTCGTCGCCGCCCGGGACGAGGTCATCGAGCTCGCGCACACGATGGACGACCTGCTCGCCGGCAGCCGGTCCCGGGTCGTGCTCGACCGCGCCGTCGGGATCGTCATGGCCCAGCGCGGGTGCGACGCGACCGAGGCGATCGCCCACCTCAAGGCGGTGTCGGCGACCGGGGACGCGCGCGAGGTCGCGGCGGCCCTCGTCGCGGCGGCGACCCCGCCGGGCGACGCGGACGGCCCGGGCGACGCGGACGGCCCGGACGCGCCGCCGGCGGGCGCCGGACGGTCCGCGGAACCGGGGGCGCGGGAGCCGGAGGCCGGCCTGGTGGACCAGCGCGACGCGACGTCGCCGGGAGCCGGCCGGGCGCACGCGACCGGCGCGCCGGCCACGGTGGGCGGCGGCTCCGGAGGCGTGCACCCCGACGCGGCGTGACGCCGCCCGGTGCGGCTCACCCCGCCCGGTCGACCGCGTACGCGATGGTCTGCGCCACGATCACCCCGTCGCGCACGACGTAGGAGTCCGCGCCGGCCCGCACGTGCGTGCGGCCGTCCTGCGCACGCCAGTGCAGCATGCCGTAGGCGTCGTCCACCACGAGCCGGTCGTAGGTGTACGTCCCCGCCTCGACGTAGCACCCCAGGATCCCGGCGAGCCGCCGCACCCCGTCCTTGCCGTGCCGGACGCCCTCGCCCCACGACAGCAGGACGACGTCGTCGGCGTAGTTCCGGGCCAGGTCCGCCTCCAGGTCGCCGGCGGACCGGTACGCCAGGTGGGACTCCAGGACCTCTCGGGTGCTGCGCACGGCGCGACCCCCTCGCGCTCGCGCCCGCCCCGCGCGTCCCGGGGGCCGGCGCCGCCATCGTCCCGCGGGGCGGCGCTCGGCGCGCGCCGGGCGGCGGCCGGGGCGACACTCGCGGAGTCGCCGGGTTCGGGCAGGGGCCCCGCGCCGCGCAGGACCGGCTGCTGACCGAGCGCGGGGTCGACCCCGCGGAGTTCGAGTACCGCGAGGAGGCGTCGGCGGAGCGCGAGGAGCACCAGCGCTGAGGGGCGGCGGCGCGGCGCTCGGTACAGTCCACCCGTGCCCACCCCGCCGTCCGACGCGCCCGCGCCCGGCGCCGCCGCGCCCCGCGACGGTGCGGCGGCGGGCGGTGCGGTCGGGGCCGGCTCCGCCCACGCGCCCCGGCCCGGTGGCGTCGTGCACGTCGACGGCGGCGACCTCGGCTGCGCCCGGCTGCTCGTGCTGCTGCGCGCCCGCGCCCGCGAGCTGCCGCCGGGCACCGTGGTGCACCTGACGACGTCGGACCCGGTGGCGCCGATCGACCTGCCGGCGTGGTGCCGGATGACGGGGCACCGCTACCTCGGACCGGTGCCGGACGGCGCGCCGCCGGCGACGTACGCGGTCGAGGTGGCGGCGGACCCGCGCCCCACGGACCCGGCCCGCCCCTGGCACGTCGCCCCGGGCGCCTGACGCGGCGCCGCCCACGCGCCCACGCGCCGCCCGCGCGCCCACGGGGTAGGAAACGCGTCGAGCGAGTAGCCGCCGGGTACTCGCTCGACGCGTCTCCTACCCCCTCGGCGCCGGCGAGCCCGCCGGCTGCCCCGCCACGAGCCCGCCGGCCCGCCGCGAGCCCGCCGACGCCCGGGCTCAGTCCAGGCCCGCGGCCGCCTCGGAGTCCTCGATGCCGCGCAGCCAGTCGCGCTTGGCCGCGCGCCAGCCCTCGTCGTCGGCGCCGAGCCGCCAGTACCCGGAGATCGACAGGTCCGTCTTGCCGAGCCCGCGCTCGACGCGCAGGTACCGCCGCAGCTCGCGCACGGACCCGGCCTCGCCGTGCACGAACGCGTGCACCCGGCCGACGGGCCACGGCAGGGCGCGGACGGCGGCGACGAGCCCGGTGCCGGGGGTGGCGTCCCCGGCGTGCACCCAGTGCAGGGCGATGCCGTCGGGGACGTGCAAGGCCTGCTCCTCGGCGCGGTCGTGCACCTCGAGGACGGCGTGCCCGGAGGCGGCGCCGCCGAGCCGCTCGAGCGCGACGGCGATCGCGGGCAGGGCCGAGGCGTCGCCGGCGAGCAGGTGGTGGTCGGCGGTCAGGTCGGGGGTGTAGCCGCCGCCGGGGCCGACGACCACGACCTCGTCGCCGGGCGCGGCGGTGGCCGCCCAGGGTCCGGCGATGCCGTCCGCGCCGTGCACCACGAGGTCGAGCGTCAGGGTCAGCTCGAGGTCGTCGAAGCCGCGCACGGTGTAGGTCCGCATCCGCGGCTGGTGCTCGGGCGGCAGGGCGGCGCGGGCGGCCTCCATGTCGACGCGGCCGTCCGGGGTGGTCCACGCCGCCAGGACGTCGGCGCCGGAGCCGGTGGCGCCCACGCCGGGGAGGAACACGAGCTTGACGTAGGAGTCGGCGTGCGGGGACGGCGCGAAGCCGGCGATGCCGGGGCCGCCGAGCGTGATCCGGACCATCGCCGGGGTGAGGTGCTCGGCCCGCAGCACGGTGGCGCGCAGGGCGGTCCGCGGAGGTCGTCGCGGGGTGGTCACGGGCTCGGTCGAGGTCACGCGGGGAGCACCTT
Organism: Cellulomonas sp. IC4_254; assembly: GCF_011603975.1. Lineage (GTDB taxonomy): Bacteria > Actinomycetota > Actinomycetes > Actinomycetales > Cellulomonadaceae > Cellulomonas. Next base: position 15,887 of record NZ_JAANNB010000015.1, read on the forward strand.
CCAGTGGTTCGAGGTGCCGGACGGGATCGGCGTGCGACGACGCGCGGCCCGGGGGCGTGGCCGGTGCGTCGGGTCGAGCGTAGGTGGTCGTCCCCGGTGCGTCACGCGGGCGCGACGCACGTCTCACCGGCTGCCGTGCGCGCGGCCCCAGGTGTCGACGTCGGCGTTGAGCCGGGTGAGCAGCCGCGCCAGGTCGGCCCGGTCGTCGGCCGACCAGTGCTCGAGGACCTCGCCGTACAGCCGCGCGCGGACCTCGCGGGTGCGCTCGAGCCCCTCGAGCCCGGCGTCGGTGGGCCGGACGAGGGTGACCCGCCCGTCGCTGGCGTCGGCCGCGCGGACCACCTGGCCGGCCTGCTCCATCGCGAGGACCTGGCGGGTGACGGTCGACGGGTCGAGGCGCAGGGCGTCCGCGATCGCGTTGACGCTGGTGGGCCCCTCCTCGGCGAGGACGCCGAGCACGAGGTAGGCCGAGCGCTCGATCTCCCCCCGGGCGCGGGCCCCGGCGCGCCGGGTCCGGTCGGACAGGCGCAGCAGCATGGCCACCTGCGCCTCGATCGTGCGCAGGGCGTCGTCCGGCTGCATGGTCACCTCGTCCTCGGGTCGGCTCCGGCAGTCTGCCACGACTCCGCGGCGGATAAGCCTGTATAGTACAGACATACCCGACGACGACTTCCTGAGGACACGCATGCCCAGCCGGCACCCCGAACCCAACAAGACCGCCATCTACGCCACGGCCCTGACCGCGTTCTTCGCCATCGCGGGCATCGCCGTCGTCGACCCGATCCTCCCGGTGATCGGCGAGGAGATCGGCGCCTCCACCTGGCAGATCGAGCTGCTGTTCACCGCGTACCTGGTCGTGATGGCGGTCGGCATGATCCCCGCGGTCATCGCCACCGGCCGGTACGGCTACCGCAAGGTGCTCGCGACCGGCGTCACGGTCGTCGCGGCGGCCGCGGTGCTCGCCGCCCTGTCCGGCAACATCCTCGAGCTCGCCGTGCTCCGCGGCCTGTGGGGCCTGGGCAACGCGATGTTCTTCGCGACCGCGATGGTGCTGCTGGTGGCGCTGGCCACCGACCGCGAGTGGGTGGTCGAGCTGTTCGAGACCTGCGTGGGTCTCGGCTTCGCGGTCGGCCCGCTGATCGGCGGCCTGCTCGGCCAGATCTCGTGGCGCGTGCCGTTCGCCGCCTGCGGCGTGTTCATGCTGATCGCCCTGGCGATGTCGATCACCCGGCTCCGCGACCCGCAGGACCCGCCGTCGGCGCTGACCCTGCGCGACGTGTGGCAGCCGTTCCGCCGGCCGGCGTTCCGCACCCTGTGCGTCGTCACGGCCGCCTACAACTTCGTGTTCTTCGTGGTGCTCGGCTACACCCCGGTGTTCCTCGGCCTCGACGTGATCCCGCTCGGCCTGGTGTTCACCGCCTGGGGCATCGGCCTCGCCGTCGGCATCCTCGTGGTCGGCCACCGGCTGGCGCACCGGATCGGCGCGGTGGCGACCGTCGGCGTGGCGATCGGCGGCCTGCTGGTCACCCTGGTGCTGCTCGCGACCAGCGCGGGCACCGCCGAGTCCGTCGTCGTCCTGGTGCTCGCCGGCGTGTGCATGGGCATCGCGAACGCGAACCTGACCGACCTCGCGCTCGGCCTCGGCGGGGCGGAGCGCCGCACCACGACCGCGGCGTTCAACCTGGTGCGCTGGGGCTTCGCCGCCCCGGCCCCGGTGATCGCGGGCCTGCTGCACCCGGTCAGCGCGACCGCGCCGTACTGGGTCGGCGCGGGCGTGCTGCTGATCGGCGTGGTGGCGTTCGCCTGGAAGGGCCGCGCGATGGCCGCCGCCGTGGGCGAGCGGCTGACGTTCCGGCAGTGGGACCGCGCGGCGCGTGCGGTCGAGGGCGCCCCGGAGGAGGCCCTGGGCGAGGTCTGACCGGACGTCGGTCAGCGCCCGACGAGGCCCGACTCGTAGGCGAGCACCACGGCCTGCACCCGGTCCCGGACCCCGAGCTTCGCGAGGATCCGCCCGACGTGGGTCTTCACGGTGGCCTCGGACAGGAACAGCCGCTCGGCGACCTCGGCGTTCGACAGCCCCTCGGCGACGGCGAGCAGCACCTCCCGCTCGCGCTGGGTGAGCTCGTCCAGCCGGGCGTCGCCGCGCGGCGCGGGGGTGGCGGACTCGCTCGGCAGCTCCTCCGCGAACAGCTCGAGCATCCGCCGGGTCACCCGCGGGGACACGACGGCGTCCCCGGTGGCGACGGCGCGGATGGCCGCGGTGAGCTCGGCGGGCCGGGCGTCCTTCAGCAGGAACCCGCTGGCGCCGGCGCGCAGGGCGGCGAACGCGTACTCGTCCAGGTCGAACGTCGTGAGGATGAGCACCCGGGACCGGGAGCCGGCGGCGACGATCCGCTCGGTGGCCTCGATGCCGTTGGTGCCGGGCATCCGGACGTCCATCAGCACGACGTCGGGGTCCAGCGCGGCGATCTGCCGCAGGGCCTCGGCACCGTCACCGGCCTCGCCGACGACGGTGAGGTCGTCCTCGTCGTCCAGCACGAGGCGGAAGCCCATGCGCAGCAGGGGCTGGTCGTCCACCAGCAGGACGCGGATCGGCGCCGCGGCCGCGCCGTCCTCGGTCGGGGTCACGCGGGCTCCTCGGTCTGGGCGGGCGGTGCGGGTGCGGCCGGCGGTGCCGGCGGGGACCGCCGTGCGGGCGGGGACTGCGGTGCGGCGGGTGTCGCGGGCGGTGCGACCACGTCCTCGGTGCGCAGCTCGACGTGCACCCGCCAGCCGGCGCGGTACGGACCGGCCGACACGGAGCCACGGTAGACCGCCGCGCGCTCGCGCATGCCCACCAGGCCGCGGCCGCCGCGGGCGACCGGCACCACGGGCACCGCGCCCGTCGCGGCCGGGGCCTCGGCGTCGGTGCGGGCGTCCAGCGGGTCACCGCGGCGGTCGGCCAGCCGCTCGCCGATCCGGCTGAGCCGCCCGGGCTCGGGCCCGCCGTCGGCGACCGGTTCGGCGACACCGCCGTCGTCGACCACCTCGATCCCGACCCGCCCGTCGCCGTTCCGCACGAGCACGTCCACCCGGGCGCCGCCGCCGGCGTGCCGCAGGGCGTTGGTGAGCGACTCCTGCACGACCCGGTAGACGGTCAGCGCGAGCCCCGCGTCTGCGGGCAGGGCGGGCCCGGCGGTCGTCAGGTGCACCGTGAGGCCCGCGGCGCGGAACTGCTGCACCAGCGCCTCCAGGTCCTGCGAGCCCGGCTGCGGCTCGAGCGGGACGTCGGCACCGCGCAGCACGCCGAGCATCCGGCGCATGTCGGCGAGCGCCGCGCGTCCGGTCTCGGACAGCAGGTCCAGGGCGGCCACGGCGTCGTCGGGGGAGCGGCGCACCGCCACCCGGGCCCCGTCGGACAGGGCGATCATCACGGTCAGGCCGTGCGCGACCACGTCGTGCATCTCCCGGGCGATCCGGGTCTGCTCGGCGGCGGCGGCGAGCTTGGCGTGCTGCTCGCCCGCGTCCATCAGCTGCTGGTGCCGCTCCACGAGGGACCGGGTGTGCAGCCGGCGGCCGCGGACGTTGGCGCCGACCGCGAGGGCCACCAGCCCGGCGACCAGGATCGACCCGATGTCGACGGTGAGCCCGACGCCGGTGGGCCGGAGCACCGCGCCCCAGAGGAAGAACGCGCCCAGCACCCCCAGCGTGGCGCCGCCGAGCAGGATCCAGCCCTGGCGCTGCGGCCGGGTCGCCGCGACGACGTACAGGGCGAGGGCGAACGCGACGTCCCCCGCGCCGACGGAGCCGGTGAGCAGCACCTGCAGCACGGCCGCCGCGCCCAGCCCGAGGGTGATCCGCACCGGCCACCGCCGGCGGAACCACAGCGCCACGAGCGCCAGCACGGTCAGGGCGACGGACAGCGCGGCGGACGCGCCGGACACCGGCTGGGTGTCCGCGGCGACCCCGACGTTGGGTCCGGCCCCGTCGACGACCGGCCCCACCGAGGAGATCGCCGACACCGCGAAGAACACGCAGACCAGCACGTCCGACGCGCGCGGGTGCACGGCGAAGAACCGGCGCACGCGTCCCAGCCGCCGCGCGTCCAGCTCGGTGAACGTGGCGGGTCCGGGCTCCGGTGCGGTGGTCAGCGGGTCCTCCGGGGGTGCGGGTGCGGCCGGGCCGCGGGAGACGGCGGTGGCCCCGCCCCGGGGTCCGGGGCGGGGCCACCCTAGGGTGCGGCGCGGGTCAGGCGTCGCGACGCTTGAGCAGCACCGCGGCGGCGGCCAGCGCGACGACGCCCCAGGCGACGAGGACGCCGTAGCCCTGCCAGGGGCCCAGCACCGCGTCGGGGTTGTCGGACTGCACGAGCTGCGAGCCGGCCGACATCGGCAGGTACGGGCTGATCTTCTCGAAGAACGTCCACGGGATCAGCGCGAACACGCTCTCGACGACCAGGAGCAGGCCGAGGACGGTCGCGAGCGCGCCGGCGGAGTGCCGCAGGAGCGCGCCGATCGCGTAGGCCAGCAGGGCGATCGCCGCCAGGTAGAGCGGGGCGCCGAGCAGGATCCGCTGGTTCATCTCCAGACCCAGGTCGACGCGGTGCGCCTCGCCGAGCACGGGGTAGGTGACGGCCCAGGACACCAGGGTGCCGACGACGGCGGTGACGAACGCGACGCCGATGACGACCAGGCCCTTGGCCAGCAGCGCCGGGGTGCGGGTCGGGGACGTCGACAGGGTGCTGCGGATCATGCCGGTGGAGTACTCGCCGGTGATCGCGAGGACGGCCAGGACGCAGATCGCGAGCTGGGCGAACTGGATACCGCCGACGATGTCCCCGGCGGTGACGGTGTAGTCGATGCCGGACTCGTCGAACTGCTGCACGCCGAAGTACGCGATCATCCAGGCGATGCCGGCCTGGGCGACGACCGTGATCGGCAGCACCCACCAGGTCGAGCGCAGCGACCAGAGCTTGATCCACTCGGACCGCAGCAGGCGGCCGAAGGTGACCCGTGCTGCGTCCGACGGACGGGCCGCGGCGCGGGTCGCGGGAACGGTGGCGGTGGCGCTCATCGCCGGGCCTCCTCGGGGGTGGGGGCGGGCTGCCCCTGCTGGACGGTGGTGCCGGCCCCGGTGGGCGCGGAGTGGTACTCGACGTCGTCCGCGGTCAGCGACATGTACGCCGCCTCCAGGGACGCGGCGACCGGCGTGAGCTCGTGCAGCACGACGCCGTCGCGGGCGGCGAGCTCGCCGATCGCCTCGGAGGTCGCGCCGGTGATCTCGAGGAGGCCGGCCTCCACCGAGGTCACGGTGGTGTCGGGGCCCTGCAGCAGCTCGGCCAGACGGGTCGCCTGCGGGCTGCGGACCCGGACCCGGGTGCCGGACGCGCCGGCCACGATGTCCGCGACGGGCGCGTCGGCGATGATCCGGCCGCGGCCGATCACCAGGATGTGGTCGGCGGTCAGCGCCATCTCGCTCATGAGGTGCGAGGACAGGAACACCGTCCGGCCCTCGGAGGACAGGTGCTTGACCAGGTTGCGCACCCAGAGCACGCCCTCGGGGTCGAGGCCGTTGACCGGCTCGTCGAGGATCAGCGTGCGCGGGTCGCCGAGCAGGGCTGCGGCGATGCCGAGCCGCTGGCCCATGCCGAGGGAGAAGCCGCCGACGCGCTTGCCGGCGACGGCCTGCAGGCCGGTCATCTCGATGACCTCGTCGACGCGCTTGCGGCCGATGCCGTGCGTCGCGGCGACCGCGCGCAGGTGGTTGGTGGCCGAGCGGCCCGAGTGCACGGCCTTCGCGTCCAGCAGCGCGCCGACCTCGGTCAGCGGCGACCTCAGCTGCGCGTACGGGCGGCCGTTGACGGTGACGGTGCCGGACGTGGGCCGGTCGAGGCCCATGATCATCCGCATCGTGGTCGACTTGCCCGCGCCGTTGGGGCCGAGGAAGCCGGTGACCTTGCCGGGCTGGACGGTGAAGTCGATGCCGGCGACGGCAGTCTTGTGCCCGTACCTCTTGGTCAGGCCTCTTGCCTCGATCATGGTGTCCTCACAGGGGTGGTCTCCAGGTACGGCACGAACCTACGGACTGCGGATCGCGGGCGGAACGTCCGTGGGGCCGATCCTGCGGGGCCCCCGGCTCGCCCGCACGGCCGACGCCCTCCTCCGTGGGGATGACCCGGGGGCCCGGCGGGTCGGCCGCCGGGATGGTCCTGGGCCTGCGCGGGTCTGCGGGAACTTCCGTGGCGGCCACGGCGTTCTAGGGTCAGTGCCACTGCCGGCTCGATCGCGAACCGACCCTGGAGGACCGATGACCAACCCGGTGTTCAACAACAGCGCCGTCTTCGGCGACCCGCGTGCCCGCGGGTCCCGTGGCGGCCGCGCCCCGCAGCCGACGGCGCAGCCCGGCGCCTACGGCGCCACGGCCACCGGGCCGGTGATCGAGGCGCAGTCGCTGGAGCAGATGTACGGCGCGCCCGCGGCCACCACCCGGGACACGGGCCGGCTGACCTACGACGACGTCATCATCAAGACGGGCGGCCTGCTCGCGCTGCTGGTCGTCGTCGCGGCGGCCACCTGGAACGTGGCGCCGGGCCTGTGGCCGATCGGCGCCCTCGTGGGCCTGGTGCTCGGCCTGGTCAACGCGTTCAAGAAGAACCCCAGCCCGCTGCTCATCACGCTGTACACCGTGGCGCAGGGCGTGTTCCTCGGCGGGATCAGCCTCGCGTTCCAGAACATGACGTTCGACGGGCAGGGCGTGCAGCCGATCGTGCTGCAGGCCGTCATCGCCACGTTCGCGACGTTCGGCGCCGCGCTGTTCCTGTTCAAGTCGGGCCGGGTCCGGGTCACGCCGAAGTTCACGCGCTGGCTGCTGATCGCGATGGTCGGCTACCTGGCGTACTCGCTGGTGAACGTCGTGATGATGTTCTTCGTGTCCAGCGACGGCTTCGGCCCGCTGCGCAACGGCCCGATCGGCGTGATCGCCGGCCTGTTCGCCGTCGGCCTCGCCGCGGCCAGCCTGATCATGGACTTCGACGCGATCAAGCGCGGCGTCGAGCAGGGCGTCCCGGCGAAGTTCGCCTGGTCGGCCGCGTTCGGCCTCATCGTCACCCTGGTCTGGCTGTACCTCGAGATCCTGCGGATCCTCGCGATCCTGCAGGGCCGCGACTAGCAGCCCGCGACGACGGCCCCGCACCCCGGCTCCAGACCGGGGCGGCGGGGCCGTCCGTCGTTCGTCGTGGGTCCTGCCGGTGCGGGCCCGGGTCCGCGCAGCCGGTCAGCGGGTCAGCCGCGCCAGGGCGGCGCCCGCCCCCTCGCGGAGCAGCACCCCCGCGTGCCCGGCGACCTCGCCGGCCAGCCGGTCGAGCCGCGGGTCGTCGCCGGCCAGGTACTCGGCGGCGACCGCCACGCCCCGAACCCAGCCCACCAGGTCCTCCGGGTCGAACGTCTCCCGCAGGTGCCGGAGCAGCGCGGGGTCGTCGGCGGGCTCGAACCCGGCCGGTCCGGACCGGCCGGCGCCCAGGACCAGCAGCGCCGCGAGCGCGAGCGCCGTGGCGGGGGCCTCGCGCCCGGCGGACCAGGCGGCCAGCAGCACCGGCAGGTTCCGGGCCCGGAACTTGGCGAGCGAGTTCAGCGCGATGTCGCCCAGCCGGTGCTGCAGGTACGGGTTCGTGAACCGCTCGCGGATCGTCGCGGCGTAGCGGCGCAGCGCGGCGGGGTCGCCGGGGAGCGAGGGCAGCACCTCCCGGTCGAGCAGCAGGTCGAGGTACCGGCCGACGTCCGGGCGCGCGGTGACCTCGCGGACGGTCGTGCACCCGAGCAGCAGGCCGAGCGGCGTCATCGCGGTGTGCATCCCGTTGAGCACCCGCACCTTGCGGTCCCGGGTCGGGCGGACGTCGGCGACGAACTCGACCGGCAGCCCCGCGCGGTCCAGCGGCAGCGCGTCCCGGATCGCGCGGTCGCCGCCGATCACCCAGGTCCCGTAGAGCTCGCCCTTGACGACGAGCTGGTCGGCGAACCCGATCTCGGCCTGGATCTCCGCGATCTCGTCCCGCGGGTACCCGGGGACGATCCGGTCGACCAGGGTGTCGTGGAACGTGCACGCCTCCTCGACCCACGCGACGAACTCCGGGGGCAGCCCGTTCGCGGCCGCGTGCCGCAGCACGTACCGGCGCAGCGTGCTCGCGTTGTCCTCGATCAGCTCGCAGCACACGACGTGCAGGCCCGCGCCCGGGTCGCCGTCGAAGTGCCGGAACCGGTCGAGCAGCAGCGCGGTCATCTTCGCGGGGAAGGACCGCGGCGGCGTCGCGGCGAGGTCGTCGTCCGGGACCCAGGCGATGCCGGCCTCGGTGGTGTTGGACAGCACGACCCGCAGGCCGGGGTCCAGGTACGCGTCGCGGTACGCCTCGAACTCCTCGTGGGCGCGGACGACGCCGCGGACGGCGGTGACCCGGGTGACCTCGCGGACCGGCTCGCCGTCCCGCACCCCCTCGAGGAGCACGTGGTAGATGCCGTCCTGCCGGCGGAGCAGCTCGACCGCGGTGTCGGGGCCGGGCGTGGCGTGCACGACGACGACGCCCGCCGCCAGCACGCCGGCGTCGTCGGCGCGCTGGATCATCTGGTCGGCGAACGCGCGCAGGAAGTTGCCGCCGCCGAACTGCAGCACGGTGGGCGCCCGGTCCGGACGGGGCACGGTGCTCGCGTCGGGCACGGGCAGGACGTCGGGCTGGCTGGCGGGCACGGGCTCCTCCGGGGTCGTGCGGTCGCGGGCGCGAGCCGCGGTCATGCGGTCGCGTACGCGAGCCGCGGCAGGCGGTACGCGAGGTCGTGGGCGGTGTCGAGCGCCTCGTCGAGGTCGAGCCGGTGCTCGGCGACCAGCCGGGCGAGGTACCCGGCGTCGACCCGGCGGGCGAGGTCGTGCCGCGCGGGGATCGAGACGAACGCGCGGGTGTCGTCGACGAACCCGGACGTGTTGGCGAACCCGGCGGTCTCCGTCACCGCCTCCCGGAACCGGCGCATGGCGTCCGGCGCGTCGAGGAACCACCACGGCGCACCGAGCCGGACGGCGGGGTACACCCCGGCCAGCGGCGCGAGCTCCCGGGAGAAGGTCGTCTCGTCGACGGTGAACAGGATGGTGCGGAACCGGGGGTGCCGGCCGAACGCCTCCAGCAGCGGCCGCAGGGCACGGGTGAACTCGGTCGCGACCGGGATGTCGTAGCCCCGGTCGGGGCCGAAGGCGGCGGCGAGCGCGCGGTCGTGGTCGCGGAGCACCCCGGGGTGGATCTGCATGACCAGCCCGTCCTCGGCGGACATCGCCGCCATCTCGAACAGCATGTGGCCGGCGAAGGCCGCGGCGTCCTCGGCCGTGACCGTGCCGTCGAGCGCGGCCGCGAACACCCGTTCCGCCTCCGTCCCGGTCAGCGGGGTGGTGCCCGCCCCGATCAGGCCGTGGTCGGTGGCCCGCGCGCCGGCGGCCGCGAACCGCGCGCGCTGCACCCGCAGCGCCTCCAGGTACCCGGGGTACGACTCGACGTCCGTGCCGGCGGCCGCCCCCAGCCGGTCGAGCGCGGCGCGCCAGCCCGGGTCGCCGACCGCCAGGAGCGCGTCGGGCCGGAACGTCGGCAGCACCCGGTGCCCGAGCCCGTCGGCGGCGAGCCGGCTGTGCGCCTCCAGCGTCGACCAGGCGGGGTCGGTCGTGCTGATGACCTCGATGCGGAACCGGTCCAGCAACGCCCGCGGCCGGAACGCGGGGTCGTCGATGGCCTCCTGCACCCGGTCGTAGATCGCGTCGGCCGTGGCGGCGCTCGGCCGCTGGGTCACGCCGAACACCTCGACGAGCTCGGTCTCCAGCCAGAACCGGGTCGGCGTGCCCCGGAACAGCGGCCACCCCGCGCAGAACCGTCGCCAGATCGCGCGCGGGTCGGTCTCGGCCGCAGGCCCCGCGCCGTCGGCGGTCGGTGCGACGCCGAGCTGCTCGATGCCGGCGCCCTGCGAGGCGAGCATCCGGACCAGGTAGTGGTCGGGCACCACGAGCAGCTGCGCCGGGTCGGGGAACGGGGCGTCGTCGGCGAACCACTCGACGGGCACGTGCCCGTGCATCGCGACGACCGGCAGGTCCCGGGTCGCCCGGTAGATCTCCCGGGCGACCGGCCGGACCGCCGGGTCGGCGGGCAGCGCGCGGTCGGGGTGCAGGGTCCACGGGCCGGAGGGGGTGGTCGCGGTCACCGGACCTCCCCGAGGCCGTGCCGCCGGTCCATCTCGGCCGCCAGCAGCAGGAACGGGCCGACGCCCTTGTGGTCGTTCGTGACGACCGGCTCGCTCATGTAGTAGGCGAAGCTGCCGTCGCGGTACGGCTGGCCGCCGAGCCCGGCGACGTGGCACATGCGGTGCACGTTCACCCAGCCCTGCGCGTCCACCGACAGGAACTGCTCGGTGCCGTGCGCCCACCCCGTCCCGAGCGCCTGCTCCCAGTCCTCGCCCGCGAGGTAGCCGAGCCGCAGGGCCTTGGCGATCGCGGCCAGCACCATGAACGAGCCCGAGGACTCCAGGTAGTTGAGCGGCCGGTCGCCCTGGTCCGGGACCTGGTACCAGAGGCCCGTGCCGGGGTCGCGGACCCGCAGCAGGGCCGCGAGGACGTCGGCGAGCTGCCGCCGGACCCGCTCCCGGCCGGGGTGCTCGGCCGGCAGGTGCTCCAGCACGTCGGTCATCGCCATGACGAACCAGCCGAGCGCGCGGAGCCACACGTGCGGCGAGCGCCCGGTCTCCGGGTCGGCCCAGCCCATCCGCCGGGACTCGTCGCAGGCGTGCCGGCACAGGCCGGACCCCGCCTCCACGGTGAGGTCGTAGGCGGTGGTGAACTGCAGCACGACGTCGTCGAGCAGGTCGTCCCGCCCGGCAAGCCGGCTGTACCGGGCGTAGAACACCGAGCCCATGTAGAGGCCGTCGAGCCAGACCTGGTCGGGGTAGATCGCCTTGTGCCAGAACGTGCCCGCCCGCAGCCGGGGCTGGCGCAGCAGCTGCTGGAACAGCCGGTCCGCGGCGAGGCGGTACCGCCGGTCGCCGGTCTCGTCGAGCAGGTCCAGGACGGCCTTGCCGTTGTTCACGTGGTCGAGGTTGTACTCGGCGCGGGAGTACCCCGCGATGGAGCCGTCCTCCCGGACGAAGTGGTCGAGGTTGCGCCGGATGTACGCGGCGTACCGGGGGTCGCCGGTCAGCCGGTGCACGGCCCGGACGCCGTCGAGCATCAGGCCGTCCTCGTACTCCCAGCGGTCCCGCGGGTTCATCATCGGCTCGCGGGCGAGCAGGGTGTCGGCACCGAGCACCGCCCACCGGGTGCGCGGGCCGCCGTAGCCGCGGCCGGTCGGCGCGGGGGGAGACGTCTGCGTGGTCATCGTCCCGGGCCTCAGGCGAGCGCGGTCGGCGGGACGGCGTCCATGTCGTCGAAGGCCTGGTTCTCCCCGGCCATCGCCCACACGAACGAGTACGCCGCGGTCCCGACGCCCGCGTGGATCGACCAGGACGGCGAGATCACCGCCTCGCCCTCCGCCACGACGAGGTGCCGCGTCTCCTGCGGCCGGCCGAGCAGGTGGATCACCCGCGCGTCCTCGGGCAGGTCCACGTACAGGTAGCACTCGGTGCGCCGGTCGTGGGTGTGCGCCGGCATGGTGTTCCACATCGAGCCGGGGTGCAGCGTCGTGACGCCCATCATCACCTGGCAGGTGCGGACGCCGTCCGGGTGCAGGTACTGGCGCAGGGTCCGGCGGTTGGACGTCGCCTGGTCGCCGAGCTCGCGCACGGTGCCCTCGTCGGGGAGGACCCGCGCGGTGGGGTACTCCGTGTGCGCCGGCGCCGACACGAGGTACAGCCGGGCGCCGGAATCCTCGGCGGCGTCGGCGAACGTCACCTCGCGCACGCCGCGCCCGAGGTAGAGGCACGCGCGGGGCGGCAGCTCGTACGTCTCGCCGTCCGCCTCGACGACCGCCGGGCCGCCGCGGTGCGCGACCTCGACCACCGCCGCGTCCGGCCCGTCGGCCCGCACCGCGACGTCGACCGCCGCGGGCGCCAGGTCGAGCAGCGGGGACAGGTCGGCGGCGGACGTCGCGACGACCACCTCGTGGTCGGCGACCGCACCGTCCGCAGCGGTCCACACGACCTCCCAGAGCAGCACGGCCGCCCGGGGCAGCGCGGACGCGGGGTGCCGCAGCCCGCCCACCGGGCGCGGCGCGCGCACGGCGTCCGGGACGGTCCACCGGCGCTCGGCCAGCACGTCGCCGTCCGCGGTCCGCAGCCGCGCGACCACCTCCGAGCCGGCCGCGACGCCCGCGTCGGACCACAGCCAGACCTCCGCCGCGGCGTGCACCCGGCCGCCCCAGGCGGTCGTCGCGGTGCGCAGCGTCGCGCGGTCGGGGGCGAACGCCCGGGCGACCGCGTGCAGGGCCGGCTTCGGGTCGCCGAGGTGGTCCACGACGGCCGTGCACCACGTGTTCGGGTACGACTCGGCGAGCTGCCAGGGCAGCACCAGCGAGCAGCGCGGCCAGCGCCGCCGGTCCGCCTCGACCGCGTACGCCAGGCCGGTCGCCTGCAGGTGCTGGCTCGCGCGCCGGTACCCGTCGACGTCCGCGAGCCGGCCCGCGAAGCACTGCTGCACCAGCGGCGCGTTGTCCCACCACTCGCCGAGGTGCCGGTGCACCGGGTTCGACCGGTCGAGCGGCCTCAGCCGGTCGGCGGGCACCAGGTGGTCGAGCAGCCGGTGGTTCGCCATGCCCTCGACGCCGAACTCGCTGTGCGCGAGGCAGGTGCCGGCGTCCGCGAGCGCGTGCTGGCCGGTCAGGCCCTGGTGCTCCCACGGGCCGTGCACGTCGTGCTGGTCGTCCGGGGCGGCGGCGATGACGTCGGCGCGGTGGTGGAACGCCGGCCCGGTCGGGGACGTCGGCAGCCAGGCGCGGCCCGGGTCGAGCCGGGCGATCTCGTCCCGCAGCACGGCCAGCACCGGCGAGCGGTCCTCGTCCAGCGGGACGCCGTCGAGGTCGAGCTCGTTGCCGCCGCCCCACAGCAGCAGGCTCGGGTGGTGGGTGCGCGGCGGGACCACGACCGCGGCCTCCCGGCGCATCATGTCGACGAACGCCGGGTCCTCGGCGGGTGCGCTCTGCATGCCCGACGAGGACTGGGACAGCTCCTGCCACACCAGCAGCCCCGCACGGTCGCAGGCGTCGAAGAACTCCTCGGTCTCGACCAGCCCGCCGCCCCACACCCGCAGCAGCGCGGCGCCGGACGCGGCGGCCAGGCCGACCAGGTGCTCGACGCGCTCGCGGGAGACGGCGCCGTACTGCGCGTCGGCGGGGGCCCAGTTCCAGCCGACGAGCGGCAGCCGGACCCCGTTGACCTCACCGGTGTACGCGCGGGCTCCGGCGGGGGCGCCCGCGTTCGGGACCAGGCGGGCGCTGCGGAAGCCGACGGTGCCGCGCCAGAGCTCGCGGCCGCCGCGGACGGCGAGCCGCACCGTGTAGGTCGTGGGGACGCCGAGGCGGCGGGGCCACCAGAGGTCGGGCGCGGGGACGCGGAGGGCGACGTCGAGGGCGTGGGCGGCGACGGACGGGGCCGCCGGGGGCTGCACGTCGACGCGTCGCGCGGCGACGACGGCGCCGGCGGCGTCGAGCACCTCGACGTCGACCGCGGCGTCCCCGCCGTCCGCCGCGTCCCCGCCGTCCCCGACCTCGACGGACCCGCGCACCCGGACGATGCCGTCACCGGGCACCGTGCCCGCCACCGTTTCGGTGCTCTCAGCCGAGTTCGGTGCCTGTAGCCACCGAACCGGGCCGGGAGCACCGAACTCGCGGCGCGCGCCGCCGGACGCGGGCGCCGGCGCGCCCACGAGGTCCGCGCGGACCGTGACCTCCGCCAGGTGCACGCGGTCGACGACCACCCGAGCCCCGCGCCACAGCCCCTGGTGCGGCAGCCGCGGGCAGAAGTCCCAGCCCTCGGTCATCCGGGGTCGGTGCGTCCGGACCCGCTCGGTGCGGCCGACCTGCGGCTCGCTCGGGGGCACGGGGTCGACGACGACCGCCAACCGGTGCTCCCCCGGCGCCACGGCCGCGGCCGGGACCGCCGCGCGGAACCGGTGGTACAGGCCCTCGACCCGGCCGAGCGGCTCCCCGTCCCAGAGCACCGTGCCCGACGGGTCCACGCCGTCGAGCTCCAGCACGGCCCGCTCCCCCGGTCCGAGGGGCGGCAGGTCGACGGTGCGGCGGTAGACCCAGTGCCGGGCACCGGTCCACTCGGCGGCGCGGCTGTTCCGGTCGCGGTACGGGTCGGGCAGCTCGCCGGCGCGCGCGAGGTCGGTCACCACCGAGCCGGGGACCCGAGCGGGCCACCAGCCGGGGGTCGTGGCGGCCGCGCGGGCGGCGTCGGCGGCGTTGTTCCGGGCCGTGACCGGCGCGTCGACGTACCAACGCCAGGTGTCGCCGAGCGCCTCGCGGAGCAGCCAGCCGGGCCCGTCGAGGCCGACGACGCGGCCCGCCGGGGCGCGCCGGGGAGCCCCGGCGTCGTCGCTGATGAGCGGATGTGGCATCGATGCCATACGACGAGCCAACCACAGGCCCGGGAGGCGGGTCAACGCAGCGCGGTCCGGCTGCTCCAGCGCAGCGGCGACTGCCTGGGCGGTTCAGCCCACGCCCGCCCCGGCGCCCGCACCCGCGCCGGCGCCGGCGCCCAGGCGCTGCCGCCCGACCACCGCGAGCAGCCGCAGCTTCTCCGCGCTCTCGCTGCCCGGCACCGCCGTGTACACCAGCAGCAGGTGGGACTGCTCCGGGTCCACGAGGGTCTGGCAGCTCAGCTCCAGCGCGCCGACCTCGGGGTGCACGAACCGCTTGGTGTCCCGCGGGCGCAGCCCGACCTCGTGCCGCTCCCACAGCTCGCGGAACTCGGCGCTGCGCTCCAGCAGCAGGTCGGCGTACCGCGCCGCCCGCGAGCCGGGGCCGCGCCGGGTCACGGCCTCCCGGAGCCCGGAGGCGTACAGCCGGGACAGGAAGGCGTGGTCCTCCGGCTCGTACAGCGCGCGGGCGCCCGGCTCGGCGAACCACCGGTAGCCGAGGCTGCGCGCCGGCCCGGTGAACCGCGTGGTGTCCCCGGTCAGCGCGACGCCCGCCGGGGTCTGCCGCAGGGTCTCGCCCATCTCGGTGACGACCTCGGCCGGGGTGTCCTGCAGCCGGTCCAGGATCCGCAGCAGCGCCGGGCCGACGTGCTCGCCGCTGGGACCGCGCGGCGGCGGGTGGTGCCCGGCGAGCCGGAACAGGTGGTCCCGCTCCCCCAGCGACAGGTGCAGGCCCTGCGCGATCGAGGCGATCATCTGCTCCGACGGCTGCGGGCCCCGCTCGCGCTCCAGCCGCGCGTAGTAGTCGGTCGACATGTGGCAGAGCACGGCGACCTCCTCGCGGCGCAGGCCGTCCGTGCGGCGGCGCGGGCCGCGGGGCAGCCCGACGTCCTCCGGCTGCAGCGACTCCCGCCGCCGGCGGAGGAACTCCGCGAGCCCCGCCCGGTCGATCTCCATGCGCCGCCTCCCGCGATCCGGGCCGGCGCGTGCGCGCGGCCCCGCCGTCGTTCCTACCGTGCCCGGCGCCGCGGAGCCACGGCCCGGCGATCCGTGGATGAGCGCGCCCTGGATCGGCCCGGGCGGCCCGGCGACGGTGGTCCCACCACCACCGACGCACCCCAGGAGCCACCGTGTCCCGCGACCTCGACATCACCGTCCCCGACCAGTCCGGCCGCCGCGCCGTCGTCACCGGCGGGAGCGACGGCATCGGCCTCGGCATCGCGACCCGGCTCGCCGCCGCCGGCGCCGAGGTCGTCCTGCCGGTCCGCAACCCCCGCAAGGGCGAGGACGCCCTGGCCGCCATCCGCGCGTCGGTCCCCGGCGCCGACGTGTCCCTGCGCGCGCTCGACCTGTCGTCGCTCGACTCCGTCGCCGCGCTCGGCCGCACCCTGCTGGACGAGGACCGGCCGGTGCACCTGCTGATCGGCAACGCCGGCGTCATGACGCCGCCCGACCGCCGGACGACCGCCGACGGCTTCGAGCTCCAGCTCGGCACGAACCACCTCGGCCACGCCGCGCTGGTGCTGCACCTCCTCCCGCTGCTCCGCGCCGGCCGGGCCCGGGTGGTGTCGCAGCTCAGCATCGCCGCCGCGCGCGGCACCGTGCACTGGGACGACCTGAGCTGGGAGCGGTCGTACGACGGGATGGCCGCCTACCGGTCGTCGAAGATCGCGTACGGGCTGTTCGGGCTGGAGCTCGCCCGGCGCAGCGAGGCCGCCGGCTGGGGGATCACCAGCGTGCTCGCGCACCCGGGCGTCGCCCCGACGAGCCTGCTCGCCGCGCGCCCCGAGGTCGGCCGGGCCGCCGACACCCGGGAGGTCCGGCTGATCCGGCGGCTGTCCGCGTGGGGCGTCGTCGGCACGCCGCGGACCGCCGGGCTGCCCGCCCTGCACGCCGCGACGTCGCCCGACGTCGCCGGCGGGCGGCTGTACGGGCCGGGCGGCCCGGGCCACCTCGCGGGCGCGCCCGCCGAGCAGCGGCTGTACCGGTCGCTGCGCAACGCCGACGAGGCCCGGCGGGTGTGGACGGAGACGGAGCGGCTGGTCGGGGTCCGCGCGGCGTGACGGCCGGGGCGCGTCAGCCCCGGGCAGGGGGCGTCAGCCCCGGGCAGGGGGCGTCAGCCCCGGGCCGCCCCGGCGTCCGCTAGCGCCGCCAGGTCCGCCACCGACGCGTACCGCGCGGCGCCCTGCGGCCCGCCGGACACCTCGATCGCGAACGCCGGCACCCCGGGCGTCAGGTCGACGGTCAGCACCGCCGTCGCCCCTGCGCCGTCGTCCCAGCCGAGCACGAGTCGCGCCGGGCCGTCCTGGCGGGCTGCGAACGCCCCGCCGAACGCCGGGTGGTGCGTCCGCAGCGCGACCAGCCCGAGCTGCGCCCGGGTGACCTCGCCGGCGAGCGCCGCCGCGAGCTCGGCCGCGTCGTAGACGTGCCGGTTCACCTCGCGCCCCTGGCCGGTGCGGGTGAACCGGTCCATGTCGTCCGTGCCCGCGAGCAGGCCGACGTAGTAGATCTGCGGCCGGCCCGGCACGAACAGCTGCACCGCGCGGGCGAGCAGGTACGCGACCGGGTCCTCACCGAGCACCGAGAAGAACGTCGCGTTGACCTGGTGCGGCATCGCGGCCCACGCCGGGGTGGTCGACGCGAGCGCCGAGCGGCCCGCGGTCCGCCGCTCGGCCTCGGCGAACACCGCCGCCATCTCCTCGGCCGAGAGCAGGCCGGGGCGGTCGCCGGACGGGCCCGCGTCGATGACGCCGATGCCGTCGTGGGTGTCGAGGACGGTGATCGCGTTCCGCGGCCGGATCTCCAGCCAGTGCGCGAGCCGGGCCACCTCCCCCGTCGCCAGCCCGTGCAGCAGCAGCGGCGGCAGCGCGAAGTCGTAGACCAGGTCCACCAGCGGGGCGATCGCCGCCTGCTGGGTGTGGTGCGCGTGCACCTCGACCAGCACCTGGAGCCCCTCGGCGTGCGCGAGCGCGGTGATCTCCTCGACGAACGCCAGCGTCTGCGGCGTCATGAACGAGTCGGTGCCCGGGGTCTTCACCGCGTAGCCGACCGCGTCGAGGCGGACCGTCGACACCCCGCCGTCCGCGAGCGTGCGCAGGGTCCGGCGCAGGTAGTCCCGGGCGGCGGGGTGCTGCACGTCGAGGTCGACCT
Source organism: Cellulomonas sp. IC4_254 (assembly GCF_011603975.1). GTDB lineage: Bacteria > Actinomycetota > Actinomycetes > Actinomycetales > Cellulomonadaceae > Cellulomonas. Next base: position 33,599 of record NZ_JAANNB010000015.1, read on the forward strand.
GGGTCGGCATGAACGTGGTCCACACCAGCCGGCGGGTGCCGTCCGCCCGCTGGTAGGGCGTGAACGGCAGGCCGAGCCGCGGGCGGTAGAACGCGGTGATCTCGCGCTCCCCGGCGCCGTCGGGGAACACGGTGTCGTAGGTGAGGAACATGCCGTCGGAGGGCGACGCCTCGCCGCGGGCCAGCCAGTCGCGGAACTCGGCCGAGTCCGCCGACACGTGGTTCACGATGAGGTCGGCGGTCACGTGCACGCCGTCGGCGGCGAGCGCCCGCACGTCGTCCCAGGTGCCGAGGCGCGGGTCGACGGCGTTGTGGTCGACCGGGTCGAAGCCGGCGTCGTCGCCGTCGAACGGCACGAAGAACGGCAGCAGGTGCACGCCGCGGAACGCCGCCAGCGGGCCGTCGGCCAGCAGCGCCCGCACGCCCGCGAGGTCGCCGCCGAGCCGCTCGGTGTAGGCGAGCAGGTGCACGCCGTGGTCGCCGGTCACCGCGCACCGCCCGCCAGCGCGGCGACGAGCGCCGCCAGACCGCCCGCGGGCGAGGTCAGCACCGGGACCGCCGCCCGCGCCCGCTCCGCCGCCCCGGCCATCGACGCCTGCGCGAGCACCACCACGTCGGCCTCGGCCGCGGCCTCGGTGACGGCGCGGGCCACCAGATCGTCGGCCCGGTCGCCGTCGCCGGCGTCCCGCGCGGCCGCGGCCCCGTCGACCACCCGGGTGTCGACCGCCACGGCCGCGCCCGCGTCCGCCGCGGCGCGCTCGACCAGGCGGCCCGTCGGGCCGAGCGTTGAGGCGAGCGTGGCCAGGACGGCCACCCGGCCGCGCGCGCCGGGACCCGACGCGACGCCGACCGCCTCCCGCGCCATGGGGGCGTCGACCCGGAGCACCGGCAGGTCGACCCGGGCCGCCGCGGCCTCCGCCGCCTCGCCGACGGACGAGCAGGTCACGAGCACCGCCGACGCGCCCGCGGCGGCGAGGTGCCGCACGTGGCCGAGCACCGCGGCCTCGACCTCCGGGGTCACGCCGGACGCGACCGCCGTGGCGAGCAGCCAACCGTCGACGACGTGCACCCGGCGCAGCCCGGGGGACGCGGCGTCCAGGTCGGCGTCGAACCGGGCCGCGA
>NZ_JAANNB010000160.1 GCF_011603975.1 Cellulomonas sp. IC4_254
CTGGAGGCCCGCCCGTGACCGTCACCTTCCCGCCCGGCTTCCTCTGGGGCGCCGCCACCTCGGCGTACCAGGTCGAGGGCAGCCTCGACGCCGACGGCCGCGGCCGGTCCGTCTGGGAGGAGTTCGCCGCCCGGCCCGGTGCCGTGGAGGGCGGCGGCGACGGCTCCCGCGCGTGCGACTCGTACCGGCGCTGGCGCGAGGACGTGGACCTGGTGACGGAGCTCGGGCTGGGGGCCTACCGGTTCTCGGTGGCCTGGTCGCGGGTCGTGCCCGAGGGTCGCGGCCGGGTCGAGCGGCGCGGGCTGGACCACTACGAGCGGTTCGTCGACGCCCTGCTGGAGCGCGGCGTCGAGCCGGTGCTCACCCTCAACCACTGGGACATGCCGCAGGCGCTGATGGCGGACGGCGGGTGGGCGGGCCGGTCGTCCGTCGACGCCTTCGCGGAGTACGCCGACGCCGTCGCCGGCCGGCTCGGCGACCGCGTCACCTGGTGGGTCACCCAGAACGAGCCGTGGATCGTCGCCCTGCTCGGCTACCAGCTCGGCCTGCACGCGCCGGGCGTCGCCGACCTCGGCGCCGCGGTCGCCGCCTCGCACCACGTGCTGCTCGGCCACGGCGCCGCCGCCGACGCGATCAAGGCCCACGCGCCCCGGGCTCGCACCGGCTGCGCGCTCAGCCTGTTCCCGTGCGACCCCGCGACCGGCTCGGCCGAGGACGCCGCGGCCGCCTGGGGCTCCGACGGCTACGTGAACCGGTGGTCCCTCGACCCGCTCGCCGGCCGGGGGTACCCCGAGGACATGCGCGCGCACTACGAACGCGCGCTCGGCCGGTCGCTCGACGACGTGATCCGCCCCGGCGACGAGGACCGGATCGGCGGCCGGCAGGACTGGATCGGCGTGAACTACTACACGCGCCGCGTCGTCGCCGCCGCGCCCGCCGGGCCCGACCGCCCGTTCCCGTGGCAGGTCGTCGGCCCGGCGGGCGACGTGCCGCGGACCGACGAGGGCTGGGAGATCGTGCCGGACGCCCTGCGCGACCTGCTGCTCCGGCTGCACCGCGACCACCCCGGCACGCCGCTGATGATCACCGAGAACGGCGGGGTGTTCGGCGACGCGCCCACCCACGACGGCCGCGTGCACGACGTCCGCCGGACCGACCTGCTGCTCGGCCACCTGCGCGCCGTGCACGAGGCGATCCAGGCCGGCGCGCCCGTCGTCGGCTACCTGCACTGGTCGCTGCTGGACAACTTCGAGTGGTCGCTCGGCTACCGGCCGCGGTTCGGGCTGGTGCACGTCGACTACGCGACCGGCCGGCGCACGGTGAAGGACTCCGGGCGCGTGTACGCCGGGATCGCCCGCACCGGCGCGCTGCCGGAGGCGCAGCCCGCGATCGCCCCGTTCGGCTGACCCCGGCCGCGCCACCCGCACCCACCACCTCCGAGGACCCATGCGCATCACCGCCGCCCCCGGCACCCGCACGATCCACGCCGACACCTACCTGGTCGAGGTCCGCGCCGACCCGCCCCGCGCGGTGCTCGCCGACCCCGACGGCCGCATCTGGTCGCACCTGAGCCTGCTCGCGTCGGTGGACGTGGTCGGCGCCGCGGACGAGTCGTACGACGTCGGCGCCCCCACCGTGCACGACGCGGCCGGCGACCCGGTCGGCACGGACGTCGTCGACACCCCGGTCGCGGAGGTCCGGCTCGACTGCGCCAGCACCGCGTGGGGCCGCCGGCGCACGACGCTGCGCTGCCTGCCCGACCGGCTGGAGCTGACCGTCGAGGTGGCGGGGTCGGGCGTGCTCACCGACGTCCGGCTGCTCGGCGGCCGGGCGGTGCTGCGCAACGGCGCGGGTGGCACGTTCCGGTCGTCGACCGAGTACCGGTCGCTGTTCGTGCCGAACCCGACGGAGCCGGTCGACCTGGTGCGGCCCGCGGCGTCGGCGGCGACGCTCGGCGTGGTCGGGGACGCGTCGCCCGGGCGGCTGCACGCGGTGTTCTCCCCGCCGCCGCTGTGCCTCGTGCTCGGCCGGGAGCCCGCGGCGTCCGCCCTCGACGTGCCGGCGGGCCCCGGCTGGCTCGCGCTCGGGCTGGTCGCCCCCGTCGCCGACCTGCGGCTGACCCAGCTCCGCTACCAGCCCGTCGACGGCGGGTTCCTGCTGGAGCTCGACCACGACGCCCACACCGCCGTCGACGGCGCCTGGCGCAGCCCGACCCTGGTGCTGCGCCCGGCCGCGGACCCGTGGGCGGCGCTCGCGGACCACCGCGCGGACCTGGTGGCCGCCGGGGCGCCGGAGGGCCCGCTCGGGCCGGCCGCGGACTGGTGGGCGGAGCCGATCTTCTGCGGCTGGGGCGCCCAGTGCGCCCGGGCCCCGCTGCCCGGCGAGCCCGCCGCGCACCCGTACCGCCTCCAGGACCTCGGCCCGGCCGTGGTGCCCGCGGGCCTGCCGATCGCGCCCGACCTCGCGCGGCAGGACGTGTACGACGAGCTGCTGGCCCACCTCGCGGCGCACGACGTCGTCCCCGGGACGGTCGTGGTCGACGACAAGTGGCAGCGCGCGTACGGGACCGCGGAGGTCGACCCGGAGCGCTGGCCCGACCTGCGCGCCTGGGTGGCCGGGCGGCACGCCGCGGGCCAGCGGGTGCTGCTGTGGTGGAAGGCCTGGGACCCCGAGGGCCTGCCGCCCGAGGAGTGCCTGGTGGACGCCGCCGGGCGCCCCGTCGCCGTCGACCCCGCGAGCCCCGCGTACCGCGACCGCGTCCGGCGCACCGTCGCGCACCTGCTCGGCCCGGACGGGGTCGACGCCGACGGGTTCAAGGTGGACTTCACGCAGCGCGCGCCCGCCGGCCACTCCGTGCGCCCGCACCCCGCCGCGGGTGCGGCCGGCGCCGACGCGCCGTGGGGCGTCGCCGGGCTGCACGCCCTGCTCGGCGACCTGTACCGCGCGGCCAAGGCCGCCAAGCCCGACGCCCTCTTGGTCACGCACACCCCGCACCCCGCGTTCGCGGACGTGTGCGACATGGTCCGGCTCAACGACGTGCTGGAGCGGGACACCGCCGCCCGCGTCGTCCCGCTCGCGGACCAGATGCGCGTCCGCCGGTCGATCGCCCGCGCCGCGCTGCCGGGGCACCTCGTCGACACCGACCAGTGGCCGATGCTCGACCGCGCGCAGTGGCGCGACTACGTCGCGGCGCAGGCCGAGGGCGGGGTGCCGGCGCTGTACTACGCGGAGAGGGTCGACCGGTCGGGCGAGCCGCTGACCGCCGAGGACCTGGCGCTCGTGGCGGCGTCGTGGGCGACGTACCGGGCGGGGCTGCCCGCGCGGTCGGCGACCGGGACCCGGGTGTGACGGCCGACCCCGGCGGGGCGTCGGCCCCGGCTGCGTCGACCCTGGCTGGGTCGGCCCCGGCCGCGTCGGCCCCGGCCGCCGAGGCCGACGTCGTCGTGGTCGGCGCCACCTCGGCCGGCGTGTGCGCCGCCGTCGCCGCGGCGGAGGCCGGGGCGACCGTGCTGCTGCTGGAGCCCGGCGAGCACGTCGGCGGGATGACCTCCGGCGGCCTCGGGTACACCGACGTGGGCGACGTCCGGGTGCTCGGCGGGATGGCGGCCCGGTTCCGGGCGGAGGTCGCCGCGCACTACGGCGTGCCCGTCGGCGCGTACGCGGGCCCCGAGCCGCACGTGGCGGAGGCGATCCTGCGGCGCTGGCTCGACCACCCGCGGATCCGGGTGCAGCACGGCGCGGCGGTCCGGTCGGCGGACGTGGCGGACCGCGTGATCCGGTCGGTGCGCACCGCGGAGGGCCGGACCTGGGGCGGTGCCGCGTTCGTGGACGCGACCTACGAGGGCGACCTGCTCGCGCTCGCGGGCGTGCCGTACCGCGTCGGCCGGGAGGACCGGTCGCTGCACGGCGAGACCTTCGCGGGCCGGCGCGAGCCCGTGCCCGGGCGGCACGCGTTCCCCGGCTGGGTCTCGCCGTTCGTCGACGACCCGTCGGGGGAGACGCCGGGCGCGGTGCTGCCGCAGGTCCGGGACGTGCCCCTCGCGCCCGTCGGGTCGGGCGACGGCGGGGTGATGTCCTACGGCTACCGGCTCTGCCTGACGACCGCGCCGGACCGGGTGCCGGTCGGGCGGCGCGCCGGGTACGACGACGCGCACTGGGAGCTCGGCCGCCGGCTGTTCCGGCACTGGGCCGCTGCTGGCCACGTCCCGGCGGCGGGGTCGCTGCTCGGGCTCGAGCCGAACCTGCCCGGCGGCAAGGCCGACGGCAACTCGCTCGGGCCGTTCTCGCTCAGCGTCCTCGACGGCACCGCCTGGGAGTACCCGACCGCGGGGTGGGACCGGCGCGAGGAGATCCGCCGGCACCACCTCGACCACGCCCAGGACCTGCTGTGGTTCCTCACGCACGACCCGGACGTGCCCGCTCCGGTCCGCCGCGAGCTGGCCCGCTGGGGGCTGCCCGCCGACGAGTTCGTCGACACCGGCCACCTGCCGCACCAGCTCTACGTCCGCGAGGCGCGCCGCATGGTCGGCGAGGTGGTGCTCACCGAGCGCGACCTCACCGGGCCCGCCCGGTGGCACGACGTCGTGGCGATGGGTTCGTACCACCTGGACGTCCGGGAGGTGCAGCGCACCTGGCGCTGGGTGCACGAGCACCCGCGGCCGGTCGGGATGGTCGTCACCGAGGGGTACTACTCGGTGCCGGTGCCCCCGTACCCGGTCCCGTACCGGGCGCTGGTGCCGCGGTGGGCCGACTGCACCAACCTGGTGGTGCCGGTGTGCGTGTCGGCGTCGCACGTGGCGTTCTCCTCGATCCGGATGGAGCCGCAGTACCAGATGCTCGGGCACGTCGCGGGGCTCGCGGCGGCGCGGGCGGCGGCGTCCGGGCGGGCCGTGCAGGCGCTCGACGTGGTGGCGCTGCAGGACGACCTGCGGGCGGCGGGGCAGGTGCTGGCGGTGTGACGCCCCGGCGCCGAGGCGTGCGGCACCGGGACGAACCCGGCACAGCGGGAGAAACGGCCCGTGAGCAGCGCTTCTCTTCGGTCTCATCGGTTGTGGTGCCACTTCTGGAATCGATACCATAGGCGCATGCCCGCCACCGCCGTCGCCGCCGACGTCGTGGAGGTCGCGCCCGGCGTGTTCCGGGTCGCCGACACCTGCCACGTCTACGTCGTCCGCGCCGCCGAGCCCGCCGCCGACGGCGGCCGCACGGCCGTCGCGATCGACTTCGGGTCGGGTGCCGTGCTCGACCACCTCGAGGCGATGGGCGTCGACCGGATCACCGACGTGCTCCTCACGCACCACCACCGCGACCAGGGCCAGGGCCTGCCCCGCGCCGTCGCGGCGGGCATCGCGATCCACGTCCCGCCCGTCGAGCGCGACCTGTTCGACCGGGTCGACGAGATGTGGCGCACCCGCCAGGTGGTCAACGATTACAACCTGCGCGAGGACCGGTTCTCCCTGCTGGACCCGGTCCCGGTCGCGGACGTCGTCCCGGAGTACCGCACCCGGGTCTACGGGGGCGTGCCGGTGCAGGTGGTGCCGACGCCGGGGCACACCATCGGGTCGGTGTCCTACGTCGTCGAGCGCGGCGGCCGCCGGCTCGGCTTCACCGGCGACCTCGTCTACGCGCCGGGGAAGGTGTGGTCGCTCGCCGCCACCCAGTGGTCGTACACGGAGAACGAGGGGCCGGCGATGACGGTCCTGTCCTGCTACCTGCTGATGGACGAGCGGCTCGACCTGCTGCTGCCGTCGCACGGGCAGCCGATGGACGACCCGCAGCACGCGCTCGGCCTGCTGGCGACCCGGATGCGCGGCTACGTCGACTCGCGGCGCCCGCAGCCGTGGGACCTGCGGCTCCGGCTCGCCGAGCCGTTCCAGCGGATCACCGAGCACTTCCTGCTCAACCTGTCGAGCAACGCGTGCTCCTACGTCCTGGTGTCCCGGGACGGGCCGGCGCTGCTGCTGGACTTCGGCTACGACATGACGACCGGGCTCGCGTCGGGCGGCGACCGCGCGTCCCGGCGGCCGTGGCTCGCCTCGCTGCCCGCTCTGCGCCGGGAGTTCGGGGTGACCGCCGTCGAGGCGGTGCTCCCCACGCACTACCACGACGACCACGTGGCGGGCATGAACCTGCTGCGCGACGTCGAGGGCACCGAGGTCTGGGCGCCGGCCAACGTCGCCCCCGTGCTGGAGGACCCGCTCCGGCACGATCTGCCCTGCCAGTGGTACGACCCGATCCCGGTCGACCGGGTGCTGCCGCTCGGCGAGTCGTTCCGCTGGCACGAGTACGAGATCACCGTGCACGAGCTGCCCGGGCACACGCTGTACGCCGCGGCCTTCGAGGTCGAGGTCGACGGCGTGCGGGTGCTCGTCACCGGGGACCAGCAGGACGGGCTGGGCGTCCCCGCGAACCGGCGGGAGATCCTCAACTACCAGTACCGGAACCTGTTCCGGGTCACCGACTACCGGGACAGCGCCGCGCTCTACCGGCGGGTCGCGCCCGGCGTCATGGTCTCGGGGCACTGGGAGCCCCGCTGGGTCGACGACGCCTACCTGGCGATGCTCGACGCCGAGGGCGAGGAGCTGGTGCAGATCCACCACGACCTGCTGCCGCTCGACGAGCTCGACCTCGGGTCGGACACCCGGATGGCCCGGATCACGCCGTACCGGTCCGCCGTGCGCGCCGGCCGGCCCGCCCGGTTCACGGTCACCGTCCGCAACCCCGCCCGCGACGAGCGCAAGGCGACCGTGCGCCCGGTGCTGCCGCTAGGCTGGCGCGCGCACCCCGACGAGGCCGTCGTCGCGCTCCCGCCCGGCGGGCACGCGGAGATCGACCTGGACGTGGTGCCCACGGGTCCCGCGGCGGTCCGCCGGCGCCTGGCCGTCGACGTCAGCATCGGCGACCTGCGGCTCGGCCAGCACGCCGAGGCGCTCGTGGACGTCGTGGTGGACTGAGGCCCGCGGGGCCCGGGAACGAGGAGCACTGCATGGAGGCTGCCGCGCCGGGCACGCGCGGTGCGGCGACCGCCCCGGGACGCCGCGCCACGATCAAGGACGTGGCCGAGGCCGCCGACGTCTCCCGCTCCACCGCCTCGCGCGCGCTCACCGGTCGCGGCTACGTGGCACCGGCCGTGCGCGACCGGGTGCGGCGCGCCGCCCAGACCCTCGGCTACGTGCCGGACGCCATGGCGCGCAACCTCCGCCAGCAGGTCAGCCGGTCCATCGGCGTGCTCGTCTCCGACCTGCGCAACTCCTTCTACGCCGACCTCGCCAGCGGGATCAGCGGCCAGTCCCGCAGGCGCGGCTACGCGATGATGCTCGCCGACGACGCGGGCTCGGTCGAGGCCGAGCTCGAGGCCGCCGAGACCTTCGTCGCCCTGCGGGTCGCCGGCGTCATCCTCACCCCGCTGTCCGCCGAGGTCACCGAGTACCTGGGCCGGCACCGCATCCCCGTCATCGAGGTCGACCGGCAGTTCGCCGAGGGCGCCTGCGACGCGGTGGTCGTCGACAACAAGGCCGCGGCGGAGCGGGTCACCACCGGCCTGCTGCAGCAGGGCCACCGCCGGGTCGCGCTGCTCATCGACGAGATGGACTGGACCACCGGCCGGGACCGCCTGGTCGGCTACCGGTCCGCGTTCCTCGCCGCCGGGCTGCCGCTCGACGACGCCCTCGTGGTGCGCGGCGGCTGGGACGTCGGCGCCGCGACCGGCGTGGCGCGCGGGCTGCTCGACGGCCCGGACCGGCCGACCGCCGTGTTCGCGGCCAACAACGTCCTCGCGGAGGGCGTCTGGCGCGCCGCGCAGGCGCTCGGCCTGCGGGTGCCCGAGGACCTGAGCCTGGTGTCGTTCGACGACGCGCCCTGGATGACGATGGTCACGCCCGGGGTCACCGCCGTGGCGCAGGACGCCGTGGCGCTCGGCGAGGCCGCCGTGGCCCAGATGTTCGAGCGGATCGAGAACCCCGGGTCGCCGAAGCGCACCGTGATGCTGTCGGCCGCCGTGGCCCAGCGCGGCTCGACCGCGGCCCCGCCCACCGCCTGACGTCCGGCCTCGCGCGCGGGTCTTGACGCGCTGACCTGGACTCGATCCCACGTGGCGTGATCGTTTTCCCACGCGTGGCTTGACGCTCTCTCGCGCGCACTCCTATGCTCGATCTGGAATCGATCCCAGAGCGTCCGCACGGCATCGCCGCCGTCCGGACCCCGGGGTCGCCGCGCGCCGCCGCACCGGGCCGCGCGCCCGCCGGGGGTCTGGAGGACGCATGACGACGGACGGCTCGCCCGCGCCCGCGGACGGCGGCACGGCCACCGGCACGCCGGTCCTCGCGCTCGACATCGGCGGGACCAAGCTCGCCGTCGCGGTGGTCACCCCGGACGGCGGCGTGCACGGGCTGCGGGTGCGCCCGACCCGCCGCGAGGAGGGCCCGGCCGCCGTCATCGGCCGGCTGTTCGCGATGGGCCACGAGGCCGTCGCCGAGGCCGGGCTCGGCGCCGTCGGCGCGGTCGGCATCGCCTGCGGCGGCCCGCTCGACGCGCCCACCGGCCTGCTGCAGTCGCCGCCGCACCTGCCCGGCTGGGACGACATCCCGATCGGCCCGATGGCGACCGCCGAGTTCGGCGTCCCGTTCGCCCTGGAGAACGACGCCACCGCCGCCGCCGTCGCCGAGCACCGGTACGGCGCCGGGCGCGGCCTCGGCAGCCTCGTCTACCTGACCGTGTCGACCGGCGTCGGCGGGGGAGTCGTCCTCGACGGCCGGCTGCACCGCGGCGCGGCCGGCAACGGCGGCGAGCTCGGGCACATCACCGTGCGCCGCGGCGGCCGCGCCTGCTCCTGCGGGCGGCGCGGCTGCGTCGAGGCGTACGCGTCCGGCTCGTCGATCGCGGCCCGTGCCGCCGAGGCCCTCGCGGACCCGGCGCCCGGGGAGACCCCGTCCTCGCTCGCCGGCCTGCCCGTCGTCACCGCCGCGGACGTCAGCGCCGCCGCGGCCGCCGGCGACCCGCTCGCCCGCCGGGTCTGGGACGAGACCGTCGACCTGCTCGGCAGCGCCGTCTCCGACCTGGTCAACGTGCTGGAGCCGGAGCTGGTCGTGCTCGGCGGCGGGGTCACCCGCGCCGGGGCGATGCTGCTCGACCCGGTGCGGGCGATCGTCGCGCGGGAGGCGATGCCGCCGGCCGCGCGCGCCGCGACGGTGCGGCTCGCGGCGCTCGGGGACGTGGTGTGCGTCGTCGGGGCCGGGGCGATCGCGCTCGACGTGCTGGCCGCCGCCCAGGCCGCCGAAGCCGGCGCCGCCGCCGACGAAGCCGCC
>NZ_JAANNB010000161.1 GCF_011603975.1 Cellulomonas sp. IC4_254
GCTTCCTGGTGCGGGGGGACGGCCGCGGTCGTCGCGGCCGGCGACCCACCGTAGCGGGCGCGCGGGCGGGCTACCTCCCGCCGCGCTCCCGCGTGCGCCGCCACCGCAGCAGCCGCTCGTCGAACCGCCGGTCCACCCGGCTCTCGACCTGCCGGGACAGCTGCCGCGACACCTGCTCGTCGATCTGGGCGCGCAGCTGGCGCCGCTCGGCGCGCAGGAACGCCGTGTGCTCGGCGTGCAGCGCGCGGGACGTCGAGACCACCATGCCGATCATCACCACGCTGAACGGCAGCGCGATGAGGATGGCGGCGGTCTGCAGCGCGGTCAGACCGCCGGCCAGCAGCAGGGCGATCGCCAGCACGCCGCCGAGGGCCGCCCACACGACGCGCAACGGGGTCCGCGGGTGCGGGTCGCCGCCCGCCGCGAGCATCGACACGACCAGCGCGCCGGAGTCGGCGGAGGTGATGAAGAACAGCGCCACCAGGATGATCGCGCCGATCGACAGCACCGCCCCGCCCGGCAGCCCGGCGAGCAGGTCGAACAGCGCGTTCTCCGGCACGACCTCGCCGTCGGGCCCGACCAGCCCGCCCTGCCCGAACAGCTGGCGGTGCAGCGCCGAGCCGCCGAGCACGGAGAACCACAGGAAGCACACGATCGTCGGGACCAGCAGCACGCCGCCGACGAACTGCCGGACCGTCCGGCCGCGGGAGATCCGGGCGATGAACACCCCGACGAACGGGGACCACGAGATCCACCAGCCCCAGTAGAACGTCGTCCACGCCGCCTGCCAGGCCTCGCCCTCGGCGCCCGCGTACGCGGACACGTTGAACATGAGCGGGATCGCCTGGGACAGGTAGGTGCCGATCGACTGCACGAACTCGCGCAGCAGGAACAGCGTCGGCCCGAGCACGAGCACCGCGACCAGCAGCACCCCGGCCATGGAGACGTTGATGTTCGACAGCCACTTCAGGCCCTTGTCGAGCCCGGACACCACGGAGAGCGTCGCGACCGCGGTGATGGCGATGATGAGCACCACCTGCAGCGTCGTCGAGCTCGTCGCGATGCCGGTGTGCTCCAGGCCGGCGGTGATCTGCAGCACGCCCAGGCCGAGCGACGTCGCGACGCCGAACACCGTGCCGACGACGGCCGTGACGTCGACCGCGTCGCCCAGCCGGCCGCGCACCCGGTCGCCGAGCAGCGGCTCCAGGGACCACCGGATCGACACCGGCCGGCCCTTGCGGTGCACGGTGTACGCGATCGACAGCCCGACGACCACGTAGATCGCCCAGGCGCTCAGGCCCCAGTGCAGGTACGTCTGCGACATCGCCTGCTGCGCGAGCTGCTCGGGCGTGCCGGTCACGCCCGGCTTCGGGTCGGCGTAGTGGCTCAGCGGCTCGGCGACCCCCCAGAACACCAGCCCGATGCCCATGCCCGTCGCGAACAGCATCGAGAACCAGGTCATCAACGGGTACTCGGGCTCGTCGTCGTCCTTGCCGAGCGTGATGTCGCCCCACCGGCCGACGCCCAGCCAGACCGCGAACGCCACGAACCCCGCGACGAGCGCCACGTAGTACCAGCCGAACGCGCTGACCACGTGGGTCTGGACGGAGCCGATGACCTCGCTCGCCGTGTCGGGGAACAGGATCGTGAAGCCCGACACCACCGCCACGACGGCCGCCGAGCCCCAGAACACCGCCCGGGACGTGCCCCAGGGGCCGCGGCCGGTGCCGGGTCTCGGCACCCGCTCGTCGGTCGCGGTCTCGGTCGTCGGTGTCGCCACGGGGGTCCTCTCGGCGGTCGGCGGCAGGCGGCGACCACCCTAACCAGGCAGGTCACCACCCACCACAGGATCGTCCTGCCCCTCGCACGGCGCGCGGCGGACCGGCCGCCGTGCGCCCGCCGTGCGGGTGTCCGTGCCCCCGCCTAGCGTGACCGCCATGACCGAGCAGACCCCCGACCCCACCACCGACGCCACCAAGGACCCCTCCGACTGGGTCACCGGCGACGAGCCGATGACCGGCCCGCAGGACTCCTACCTGCACACGCTCGCCCGCGAGGCCGGCGAGGAGGTCCCGGACGACCTGACCAAGGCTCAGGCGTCCGAGATGATCGACCGGCTCCAGGGCGAGACCGGGCGCGGCGCGAGCTGAGCCCCTCCGGCGCGGCGCGGCCCGGGGTCAGCCGTCCCCGGGCTCGCGCAGCACGGGCCACGCCCCGTCGGAGGTGTTCGCGATCACGGTGACCGTCACCCCGGTCGCCGGGTCGTGCCGGGTGCGCGCCGAGACACCCGCGTCGTAGCCCTCCAGCACCAGCTCGCCGGTGTCGAGGCCCAGCCAGAACCCGCGCCCGTACCGCATGCCCTCGTCCTCGACCACGTGCAGCGACTCGGTGAGCCGGGCGACGGTGGCCGGCGTCACGAGGCGCCCCGCGGTGAGCGCGCGCCAGAACGCGGCCAGGTCCGCCGCCGTCGTGACGAGGCCCCCGTCGCCGCTCCCCCGCACCGGCAGGTGCAGCACGTTCGTGCGCGGGCCGTCCTCGTCCAGGTAGCCGACCGCGAGGTCGGCGGCGGGCTCGTCGGACCGCGGGTAGCCGCTGCGCGTCATGCCGGCCGGGACCAGCACCCGCTCGGCGACCAGGTCCGGGAACGGCACCCCCGCGACCCGCTGCGCGACGAGGGCGAGCACGACGTACCCGGAGTTGTTGTACGCGAACCCGGCGCCCGGCTCGGACACTTGCGCGTGGGGCGCGAGCATCGGCAGGTACGCCTCGGTGTCGTCCAGCACGTGCGGCGGCAGGGTCAGGACGTAGTCGGTGATCGCGCCGCCGCCGGACTCGTCCAGGTAGTCGCCGATCCCCGACGTGTGCGCGAGCAGGTGGTCGACGGTCACGCGGTCGTCGACCAGCGGCAGGTCGTCGCCGAGCACCGGGCGCACGGGGTCGTCCCAGCGCAGCCGGCCCTCCTCGACCAGCGAGGCGATCGTCACGGCGGTGCACCCCTTCGCGACGCTCGCGACGCCGAACCGGTGGTCGGGCGACGTGGGGACACCTCGCGCGCGGTCGGCCCAGCCGTACGCCCGCGCGAGCAGCACCTCCTCGCCGCGGGACACGTGCACGACGCCGCTGAGGCCGGAGGCCTCCGCGCGGGCGTGCAGGGCGGGACCGAGGTCCTCGGGGGCGGTCGTCGGGCGGCGGTGCTCGGCGGTCATGCGGCGACGCTACGGCGGCGCCTCACCGGGGTGCGAGCCGATTTCCCCGCGCGCCGGGTGCCCGTCACCAGCCCCAGGACGAGTCCGGGTGCTGCTCCGGGCAGGCGTCGGCGCCGTCCGGCAGCTTCTCGAAGTGCCACACCTCGTTGGCGTAGGTCTGGCACAGCCCGAAGTCGAGGCCGTGCTGCGCGAGCCAGTACGCCCCCTCGGTCGGGCCGACGTCGACCGCCAGCCCCTGCACGTGCGCGGAGGACTCCGGCGGCAGCACCCAGCGGTAGGCCTCCGGGACCCCGCGCGTCGCGACGGCGTCGTCGACGAGGCGCTGCTGCTCCTCGGCGGTGCGCTTGCCGGAGGTGACGCGGAGCTCGACACCCTCGGCCTCGGCCGCGGCCCGGGCGGCCTCGAACCGGGCGGCGAGGTCCGCGTCGACGCCGTCCAGGCCGTCCGCACGCGGCGGCGCGTCGGGGCCGGCGCCGTCGGCCGCACCCGACGGGTCCTGCGACGCGGGGTCGGCCGTCGCGACCGGGACCGCGGGCAGCGCGTCCGGCGCACCACCGGCCCCGGTGGCGGTGCAGCCGGCGAGCGCGAGGGCGGCGACCGCCCCGGCGAGGACGGCGAGGCGGGGCCGGGTGCGGGTCGGGTGGGCTGGTTCAGGTCGGCGCATTCCCCGACGCTCCCCCGCGCGGGGCGTGCCGCGCGTCGCCCTGCGGGCCGACCCGCGGGACCGCCGGTCAGCCCCCGGGTGGACGGTGGTGCGGTGCACGCCCTCCCTGCGGAGGTGGCGGGTGGAGATCACCGCCTCGGGTCACCAGGCCCGCGCGGCGGACCACCGGACGACCTCGGGCGCCGCCGGGCCGGTCCGGCGGCGCCTGCGTAGGTACCGGACTCGTCCCCTCGGCACGGCGACGGCTGCGAACCTGGCCGGTACGTCGGTGCCGGGGTCGGCCCGCACCGCGAGTCCGGCCGCGCGAGGAGGGAACCAGGTGACGACCGACAGGGCGACGGTCCCGGCGAGCGCGGCCGGCGACGGCGCACGCTCGCTGCGCGCCGACCGGGCCCGTACGGCGGCGGCGCGGCGGCTGCTCTCCGCCGTCGGCGCGGAACCGCTGGAGCAGGTGGTGCGGGTCGTCGGGCGCGCGCTGGGCGCGGAGGCGGCGCAGGTGTCGCTGCTCACCGACACCCGGACGGTCGCCGCCACCACCGTCCCCGCCACCGTCGGTTCCACCGCCGACCTCGCCGACGCCGTGTGCACCATCACCGCGGCGACCGCCGCGCCGCTGGTCGTGACCGACGCCCGCGAGGACCCGCGGCTGCGGGACCTGCCCCCGGTCGCGGGCGGGCGGGTGCGCTCCTACCTCGGCGTCCCGCTCGTCGACACCGCGGGCCACGTGCTGGGGTCGCTGTGCGTGTACGGCCCGGACGTGCGCGGGTGGTCCACGACGGACGTGCACGCGCTGCAGGGGCTCGCCACGACCGCGGTCGCCGCCATCGAGGCAGCCGTCGGGGCGGGCGCGCGCGACGCCGACCGGCTCACCCTGCTCGCGGCGATCAGCGAGGACCTCGCCGCCGCGAGCGACGTGCGCGACGCCGTGCGGCTGCTCGCCCGCCGGCTCGTCCCGGCCATGGGCTCGTGGTGCGTCATCACGCTGGCCGACGAGCAGGGCGCGCTCGAGGACCTGGCCAGCTGGCACGCCGACCCCGAGCAGCGGGCGGCCGTCGCCCGGTACGCCGCGCTGCGCCTGCGCGCGCTGACCGCCGACTCGATGCTGCACGAGGCGCTCGGCACCGGCCGTCCGGTGGCGGTGCGCGACGGGCGGACCACGCTGCCGGCGATGGTCGCGGGGCAGGCCCGGGCCGTGCTCGTCGCGCTGGCCCCCGACGCCGCGTACGCCGTGCCGATGCGCGCGTCCGGCCGCGTCGTCGGCGTCATCTCGCTCTACCAGGACCCGGGGGCGGAGCCGCTGACGGCGGACGACCTGGCCACGCTGGTCGAGGTGGCCGACCACGCGGCGCGGCTGCTCGGCAGCGCCCGGCAGCACGAGCGGCACCGGGAGATCGCCGAGACGCTGCAGCGGGCCCTCCTCCCGGACCCGGCCTCGCCGCCCGGCGTCCGGGTGGCGGCCCGGTACCGGGCGGCGGCCTCCGCCGCCCAGGTCGGAGGCGACTGGTACGACGTGCTCGACCAGGGCGAGCGGGGGTGCCTGCTGGTGGTGGGCGACGTCATGGGGCACGACACCCTCGCCGCCGCCGCGATGAGCCAGGTCCGGACCCTGCTCCGGGGCGTCGCGCACCTGACCGGCGCGCCCCCGGCGGTCCTCCTCGGCCGGCTCGACGACACGATGGCCGGGCTCGGGGAGGAGACGATGGCCACCGCGGTGGTCGTGCGGGTCGAGCCGACCGCCGGCACGGGCGACCTCCTCGTGCGCTGGGCCAGCGCCGGGCACCTGCCGCCGCTGCTCGCGACCCCGGACGGCGAGGTCCGGCCGCTGGCCGCCGAACCCGAGCTGGTGCTCGGCTGCGCACCCGGCACGCCGCGGGTCGGGGCCGTGACCGCCGTGCCCCGCGGGTCGCTCCTGCTGATGCACACCGACGGGCTCGTCGAGCGCCGGGGTGAGGACCTGCGTGCGGGGTCGGCGCGGCTGGCGGCACTGGTCCGCGACCGGGTGCTGCGGGCCGGCGGCCCTGCGGCGGTCGACCCGGACCGGCTGCTGGACGAGGTCCTGGACGCGATGCTGCCGGCCGGCGTCGGCGAGGACGACGTGGTCGCGCTGGTGGCGGTGCTGGACGAGGACGCACGCTGACCGAGCGCGTGCCGGCGACGGTCACCCGACCCGCGCGGGCCACCCCGTCGCCGCTCCCGCGTCAGCCCCGCACGCGGGTGGCCCAGAACGCCACGGCGCCCGCCGCCGCGACGTTGAGCGAGTCCACACCGCCCGCCATCGGGATGCGCACCGTGAGGTCCGCCGCGGCGATCGTCGCGGGCTTCAGCCCGTCGCCCTCCGCGCCCAGCACCAGCGCCAGCCGCTCGGGCGGGTCCGCCTCCAGCGCGTCCAGGCTCACGGAGTCGTCGGAGAGCGCGAGCGCCGCGGTGACGAACCCCGCGTCGCGCAGCACGTCGATGCCGCCGGGCCACGGGTCGACCCGGGTCCACGGCACCTGGAACACCGTGCCCATCGACACCCGGACCGACCGCCGGTAGAGCGGGTCCGCGCACCGCGGGGTGACGAGGACCGCGTCGACCCCGATCGCCGCGGCGGACCGGAAGGCGGCGCCGACGTTCGTGTGGTCGACGACGTCCTCCAGCACCGCGACCCGGCGCGCGCCGGCGATGACGTCGGCGACGGCGGGCAGCGGCGGCCGGTGCATGGCCGCGAGCGCGCCGCGGTGCACGTGGAAGCCGGTGATGGCCTCCAGCACCGCGGGCTCGGCGACGTAGACCCGCACGGGCTCGCCGTCGGGGTCGCGCGCCTCGAGCATCGCGGTGAGGTCCGGCAGCCAGCGCGGCGAGACGAGCACGGAGCGTGGCCGGTGCCCGGCCGCGAGCGCCCGGCCCAGCACCGTCGAGCTCTCCGCGATGTAGAGGCCCTTCTCGGGCTCGTGCCGGGAGCGCAGCGCGACGTCGGTCAGCGAGACGTAGTCGGCGAGCCGCTCGTCGTCGGGGTCGGTCAGGTGGACGATGTCGAGCGCGGGCACGCCCGACATCATCCCCCGTGCGCGCCTCAGCCCAGGAACTCGAGCGCGGCGGCGACGAGCAGCCGGCGCCCGGCGGCGATGGTCGGCTCGTCGAGCGGGGCGAACTGGGCCGTGTGGTTGCCGGGCACGGCCGCGGAGAACCCCGACTCGTAGCCGTCCGGGAACAGCGCCGGGTCCATGCCGCCCCAGAACCAGAACGCGTACGGCACCGGGTCGCCCTCGTACCGGCCCTTCGGCAGCCCGTACTCGGAGAAGTCCTCGGAGCCCATCAGCGGCTCGGCGGTCCGCACCGCGCCCTCGGGCAGGACGGCCCGCTGCGCCGCCATCACCCGGTCGACCACCTCGGCGGTGTTGACGGTGGCGGGCGGGTTCTCCCGCATGGTGATCGTCGGCGGCTCGGGGCAGCCCGCCGCCTGGGCCTCGGCGCCGACGATGCGCTCGACCGCCGCGACGGCGCGCGCCATCGAGGCGTCGGACCGGGCCCGCAGGTTCACGGTGAACGTCGCGGTGTCCGGGATGATGTTCGACTTCGTGCCCGCGTGGAACGTGCCGACGGTGACGACCAGCGGGTCCTCGGGCGAGGTCTCGCGCGCGGCGATCGTCTGCAGCCGGGTGATCGCGTACGCCGCGGTGAGGATCGGGTCGACGGTGACGAACGGCCGGGAGCCGTGCCCGCCGCGGCCGTGGATCGTCACGTCCAGGGTCGCCGCCGCGGCCATCAGCAGGCCGCGGGAGTGGTTCGCCACGCCCGCCGGCAGCGGGCCGACGTGCTGGCCGAGCGCCACGTCCGGCTTCGGGAACCGGGTGAACAGGCCGTCGGCGAGCATTGCGCTCGCGCCGGTCGCGGTCTCCTCGGCCGGCTGACCCACGACGAGCAGCGTGCCGGACCAGGCGTCCCGCGCCCGGGCGAGCGTGTCCACGGCGGCGGCCAGCGCCGTCACGTGCATGTCGTGGCCGCAGGCGTGCATCGTCGCGACGGTCTCCCCCGCCGGGTTCACGTCGGTGTGCCGGCTCCGGTACTCCAGGCCGGTCTCCTCCAGGATCGGCAGACCGTCCATGTCGGCGCGCAGCATGACGACGGGGCCGTCGCCGTTGCGGAGCACGCCGACCACGCCGGTGCCGCCGACGCCCTCGGTGACCTCGAGCCCGGACGCCCGCAGCTCGGCCGCGAGCGCCGCGGCGGTGCGGTGCTCGC
Organism: Cellulomonas sp. IC4_254; assembly: GCF_011603975.1. Lineage (GTDB taxonomy): Bacteria > Actinomycetota > Actinomycetes > Actinomycetales > Cellulomonadaceae > Cellulomonas. The sequence continues at coordinate 8,095 of NZ_JAANNB010000161.1, forward strand.
GTCCCGAGAGCTCGGGGTGCGCGTGCAGGTCGCGGTAGAGGTCGCGCCAGTGCGCGTCGCGGGGGTCCGCGGCGTCGAGCACGCGGGCGGCGCGGGTGCGGTCGGCGACGGGGGCGGTGTCCAGGGCCATGCGGCGGGTTCCCTCCGGGGCGGGTCGGCGTTCCTCGCCGCACGCTACCCCGCGCGCGGTCGCCGGGCGTGGCGCAGGACGCGGCCCCCACCAGCGTCGCGACGCCGGACCCTTGCCGCGCGCACCCCCCGGGGGCCACGATCGGCCCATGCGGTACGGGGTCCTGGGGCCTGTGGAGCTCGTGACCGCGGAGGGGGCAGAGCCAGTCCGCGGCTCACGTCAGCGCGCCCTGCTGGCGGTGCTCCTGGCGCACCGGGGCGCGCTCGTCCCCCGGGAGCGGCTGATCTCCGCGCTGTGGCCGGACGGTCCGCCGCCGTCCGCCGAGCACACGCTGCACAGCCACGCGTCCCGGATCCGCGCGCTGGTGGGCGCCGACCTGCGCGCGGTCCCGGGCGGCTACCGCCTCGACCCCCAGGACCTCGACGCCGACCGGTTCGACCGCGCGATCCGGGCGGTGACCCGGGGCGCCGCCGCCCGGGGCTGGCCGGACGCCGGCCGCGTGGCGCTCGCCCCCGCCGCCGAGGTGCTGGCGGACGCGCTGGCGCTGTGGCGCGGGCCGGCGTTCGGGACGGAGGCGGACCTCCCGGAGGTGCAGGCGGAGGCCGAGCGGCTGGAGACGGCCCGGCGCAGCGCGTACGAGGCGCTCGCCCGGGCGCTGGTCGGCACGGACCCGGAGCGCGCCGCGCACGCGGCGGAGAGGGCCCTCGACGGCGACCCGTACCGCGAGGGCGCGTGGGCGCTGCTGGTGCGGGCCCGCACCGCCGAGGGCCGGCCCGGCGAGGCGGTGCTGGCCTACCTGCGGGCGGCGGCGGCGCTCGACGAGATCGGGCTGCTCCCGTCGCAGGAGCTGCGCGCCGCGCACGCGGCGGCCCTCGCGACGGGGCGGCCGGCGCGCGGCGTCCCGACCGCCGCGGACGGGCGTCCCGCCCCGCGGCCGGCGAACGCGGCGCGCGCAGCGCCCGCGACCGGGCCCGGCCGGGCGCGCGCCCGCCCCGCCGTCGAGGAG
>NZ_JAANNB010000162.1 GCF_011603975.1 Cellulomonas sp. IC4_254
GCGCGGCCGTGAGCTTCTGGAGGAGGGCGTGCAGGGTGTCCCGCTCGGCCTGGTCGAGCGGGGCGAGGATCGTGTCGTCGGCGGCGGCCACGGCGGACGCGAACCCGGCGACGAGCTCGGCCCCCTCGGGGGTGGCGTGGACGCGCTTGCTGCGCTCGTCACCGGCCTCGGTGCGCCGCTCGACCAGACCTCGCGCCTCCAGGCCCTTGAGCAGGCTCGAGACGCTGGCAGGGCTGGTCCGGGTGATCGCCGCGATGTCCCGCTGGATGGTCCCGGGGTTCCGCGCGAGGTAGCCGAGGACGAACGCCTGCTCGTGGCTCAGCCCGCGGGTGCGGACCCAGTCCTCGCCGGCCTTGCGCTGGGCCCAGCCGATCCAGCGGACCAGGTCGAGCGTCGTGGTCATCTCGGGCGCGTCCATGGTGTGAAACCTAAGTGTTAGATGTCTAACTGTCAACCGTCGAATTCTCGCGTCTCGGCCCCGGGAGCGTCCCGCGGGCGCGGAGCCCTCAGGCCAGGTCGCGCGACGACATCGCCCGGTCGGCGGTGATCCGCAGCACGACGCGCTCGACGGCGGGGTTCGGCGGGCGGTAGCGCGCCGCGTACCGCGCGACGGCGTCGGCGATCTCCGCCGGGTCGTCGACGACCTCGACGGTGCCCTCCAGCGTGAGCCAGCGCCGGCCGTCGACCTGGCACAGCACTGCGCGCGCCGGTTCCCCGGCCGCGCGACGACGGGCGTTCACGGCCTTCTGGGTCGTCGGCCTCGTGGTCACGCGCGCCACGCCGGCGTCCTCGTCCCAGGTGAACGCGACGGGCACGACGTGCGGGGTGCCGTCGGCGCGCAGGGTGGTGAGCGTCGCGAGGTGGCGCTCCGTGACGAAGGCGAGCCGGGTGGGCGAGAGGCGGAGCACGCCGGGAAGCGTACGGTGCGCGCGGCGCACCGGCGTCAGCGGCCGAGCCGCTCCGAGCCCTCCGCCAGGTCGGCGCTCCGCTCGGGGCGCGGGACGCACAGCTCCAGCGCCTGCGGGCGCACGGTGACGGTCATGGTGCGACCGGGCTCGATGACGTCGCCGTCGACCTGGCGGCGCTCCTCCCGGTCGCTGACGACCCGGATCCGCGCGGCGCGCAGCACGTCCAGGTGCGCGACGCTGTGCGGGTGCCGCAGCACGCCCCAGACCGTCTGCACCCAGTGGCCGATCGTGCGCGGCGCGAGCACGGCGACGTCCATCTGCCCGTTGTCGGGCTCCGCGTCGGCGAGCAGCCGCACGCCGCCCTGCAGGCGCCCGACGTTGCCGATGATCACCGAGCGCGCGCGGCGGCGCACCGGGGGCCGGTCGTCGAGGTGGATCTCCAGGTGCATGCTGCGGTCCCGCAGGTGCTTGAGCGCCGACACCACGTACGCGACGGGACCGGCCTTGGCCTTGAGCGCCGTGGAGGCGTCGTCGAGCAGCGCCGCGTCGAAGCCCATCCCCGCCATCACCGCGAAGACCCGCCCGTCGGCCTCGCCGACGTCGATCCGGCGCCGGCCGTGCTCGGTCGCGATCTGGACCGCCGCGGCGGGGTCGTCCGGCACCCCGAGGTTCGCCGCGAGCAGGTTGCCGGTGCCGGCGGGCAGCACCGCGAGGGCGACGTCCGTGCCGGCGAGCCCCTCGATGCAGGACCGCACGGTGCCGTCGCCACCGCAGGCGAACACGACCTGCGCGCCGTCCTCGACGGCCTGCCGGGCCTGGCCCGCACCCGGGTCCTCGGCCGTGGTCTCGACCCAGTCCGGCAGCGGCCACCCCGCCTCGGACAGCGCGGCCTCGACCGCGGCGCGCCGCTCCTCGAGCCCGTCGACGCGCACGGGGTTGTAGATGACGACCGAGCGCAGGGGCCCGGCGTCGCGCGCGAGCGAGGCGTCGCCGGGGTGGCGGTCGCCGTCCTGGGCGTCGGGGGTCGCGTCGGCGGGTCCGGTCGGGTTCATGGCGCTGCGTCTTCCGTCCTGGTGCGGGGCGCGGGCGTGCGGCCCGTGCGGTCACGACCGGAAGTGCACCACGAACGACGCGTCGGGGCGCGTCGAGCGGCACCCTCGTCGCAGGACCGGTGTCGGCCGGCGACGCGCGGGTGGTCCCGCCGGGTCAGGCGGCCAGGTGGAACGTGCGGGCGAACCGGTCGAGCAGGTCGCCGGGGCCGCGCAGCACCTCGACCACGCCGGACGCGATCGCCCCGGCCGGGTCGAGCTCGCCGGAGATGAGCCGGCGGATGCCCGGCCCCGCCGCGAACGCGAGGTCGGCGTCGTCGGCACCGTCGCCGCGGCCCACGGCGAGCGCCGGCCCGTCGACCCGGACGAGCAGGTCGGCGGGCCCGAGGCGCGCGGCGTAGGCGGTCGGCGGCAGGCCGGCGGCGACGTCCGCGCGGAACGCCGTGCGCAGGGCGACCGTCATCGAGTCCGCCGTGACGACCTGGCCCTCGCGCGGGTCGCCCATCGCCTTGAACCCCCACGCGCCGAGCGCGAGCACGACCGGCTCCAGCTCGCGCCCGTACGGGGTGAGCTCGTAGACGATCACCCGGGACCGCGGCGCCCGCCGGATCACCCCGGCCTCCTGCAGCTCCTTGAGCCGCGCCGCCAGGACGTTGCTCGGGATGCGGGGGAGCCCCGCGGCGAGCTCGCCGTAGCGGCGCGGCCCGACGAGCAGGTCGCGCACGATCAGCAGCGCCCAGCGCTCGCCCACGAGCTCCAGCCCGCGGGTCACGCCGCAGTACTGCCCGTAGTCGCGCGCGGCCATCGTGCTCAGGCCTGCTGGTCGGCGACGGCGGCCGGGCCGTTCGCGGCGGCGACCGGGTCCATCCAGCCGAACTCGAGCAGGTTGCCGTCGGGGTCGGCGATCTGGCGCTGGTACATGAACCCGTAGTCGGAGGCGGGGCGCTCCTCGACGCCGCCGGCGCCCTGGCCCCGGGCGATGATGTCGTCCACGGCGTCGCGGCTGTCCAGGAAGATCGCGGTGGCGACGGAGACCGTCGTGGACGGGTCGCCGATCGGGCGGTCGCTGAACGTCTGGAAGTAGTCGCGGGTCACGAGCATGAAGTAGCCGTGGTCCTCCTCGACGACGACGCACGCGGCGTTGTGGTCGGTGAACAGCGGGTTGATCGTGAACCCGAGCGCCTCGTAGAACGCCTTCGCGCGCTCGAGGTCGGTCACCGGCAGGTTGACGAAGATCGCGGACATGGTGCACTCCCTCGGACGCGGCTGACTGTGACGCGGACCACACTTGCAAAAAGCAAGTGCGGCGTCAAGACCCGGCCGGCCCCCGGACGGGGTGCGCCCGTGCCACGCTTCCCCCGGGGCGAGCCGGTCGCCCCGGGACGGGGGAGACGTGCTGCTGCAGGACACGGTGCTGGGCGTCGTCGGGATGAACGTGCTCGCCGTGCTCCTGGTCGTCGCGCGGGCGCCGCTGTTCGGCACCCGGCTCTACCGCCCGATGCTGCTCAACGTCGGGCTGTCGATCGCGCCCGTCGTCGTGCTCGGGGCGGGTGTCCTGCTGGTCGGCGTCCTGCTCGCCGCGGGCGCCCCGCGCGGCGTCGGCGTCGCGGCCGAGGCGCTGGTCGTGCTCGTGTGGCTGCTCCTGCTGCCCAACGCCGGGTACCTGGTCACCGAGCTGAACCAGTCGCACCGCAGGCCCGGCGAGCGCGTGCCGGAGTGGTACGACATCCTCCTCGTCCTGTCGCTGGCGATGTCGGGCGTGCTGAACATGCTGATCAACGTGTTCTTCGTGCAGCTCGCGTACGTGGCGCTGCGGTTCGACGACGTGGACGCGCTGCTGTCCGCCGAGGTGCGGTGGCTGACGGTCGCGGTGCTGCTGCTCGCGGCGTTCGGCGTCTACCTCGGGCGGAACATCCGGGTGAACAGCTGGGACGTGCTGCGGCCGTGGCGGCTCGTGGCGCGGGTGGTGGCGCACCTGCGGGGTCCGGGGCGGCTCGCGCAGGCCGCGGGCTTCACCCTCGTCTGCGGGGCGTTCTTCGGGCTGATGCACCTGGTGGTCGTCGGTCCGCTCGTCGGCGCGGTCGTCGCGCTCGGCTAGCCCCCCCGCCCCCGGCGACGGATATCCGGTTGACCGACCTCGGTACGGTCGCGGGATGCACCAGGACCTCCCGCTCGCCGGCCGCACGGCGCTCGTCACCGGCGTCTCGCGGCGGCAGGGGATCGGGTACGCCGTCGCGCGCGAGCTGGCGCGCCTGGGCGCGAGCGTGTTCACGCACGACTTCGCCCCGCACGACGCCGGCCAGCCCTGGGGCGGCGACGACCTGGGCGCCGTGGCGGCGGGGGTCCGGTCGTCGCTCCGCGGGGACGCCGTCTCGGGACGCCGGAGCGCGGACCTGCGGGACCCGGCCGAGGTGGACGCGCTGCTCGCCGCGGCCCGCGGGCTGACCGGCTCGCTCGACGTGCTCGTCTGCAACCACGCGCGCAGCGGCGGCGACGGCTCGGTCCTCGACATGACCCCCGAGGTGCTCGACGCGTTCTGGCAGACCAACACCCGGTCGACGATCCAGCTCACCCAGGGCTTCGCCGCGCAGCTCGCCGCGGCACCCCCGTCGGGGACGCGGCCGGGGGAGCGCCCGCCGCGCCGATCGCCCGCCGACCCGGAGCGCGCCCCGAAGGTCGTCTGGATGACGTCCGGCCAGCAGCACGGCCCGATGCGCGGCGAGGTCGCGTACGCCGCGTCGAAGGCCGCGCTCGCCGGCCTCACCGCCACGGTCGCGGCCGAGCTCCTCGACCTCGGGATCGTGCTGAACACGGTGAACCCCGGGCCGGTGAACACCGGGTACCTGGACCCCCGGTCGACGGACCGGCCGCTGGCGGAGCTCGACGCCCTCCGGGCCGCGACGCCGTTCGGGCGGTGGGGCGAGCCGGCCGACCCCGCGCGGCTGATCGGGTGGCTGGTGAGCCCGGCCGGGTCCTGGGTCGTCGGGCAGGTGCTGACGTCCGACGGCGGGTTCGGGCTGCAGTGAGCGTGTCGGCGCCGGCCGCTACGGTGCCCCGGTGCACCTCATCGAACGCGGGACCGGCACGCCGGTCGTCCTCCTGCACGGCTTCGGCGTCGACCACCGCGTCCTGCTCCCGCTGGACCCCGTCTTCGAGGAGGCCGGCGGGTGGCGGCGCCTCTACCTCGACCTGCCCGGCGCCGGCGGCACCCCCGTCGGGGACGTCGCGAGCACCCGGGACGTGGTCGACGCCGTCGAGGACGAGCTCGCCCGGCTGATCGGCGACGAGCCGTTCGCCCTCGTCGGGCAGTCGTTCGGCGGCATGGTCGCGCGCCAGGTCGCCCACGACCTCCGGCCCCGGGTGCTGGGGCTGGCCGTGGTCGCGGGCGTGTTCGTCGCCGAGCACGCCCGCCGGGACGTCCCGCCCGCCACGGTCCTGCGCACCGACCCCGAGGCCCTGGCCCTGGCGGGTGAGGCCGCCGCCGACTACGCCGAGGGTGCCGTCGTGCAGTCGCCGGCCCACGTGCGGGCGTTCCTCGAGCACGTGCGGCCGGGCCTGCTCGCCGCCGACCAGCAGGCGCTCGAGCGGATCGCCGCCCGGTACTCCCTCGACCGCGAGCCGGAGGACGCCGACCCAGAGCCGTTCACCCGCCCGGGCCTCGTCATCACGGCCCGGCAGGACCAGGTCGTCGGGTACGAGGACGCGTGGGCGCGCCGGACGCACTACCCGCGGACGACGTTCGCGGTGCTCGACGCGGCCGGGCACGACGTGCAGGTCGAGCAGCCGGACCTGACCGCCGCGCTCGTCGCCGACTGGATCGCACGGGTGCGGGCCGACGCCTGAGCGTCCTCAGCCCCGGCGCAGGTCCTGGGCCAGCATCACGATGATGCCGCTCGGGCCCCGCACGTAGGTCAGCCGGTACACGTCCTGGTAGGTGGCGACGCCGCGCAGGGGGTGGCAGCCGTGCCGCGCGGCGATCGCCAGCGCGGCGTCCAGGTCGTCCACCGAGAACGCCACCCGGTGCATGCCGATCTCGTTCGGCCGCGTCGGACCGGTCTCGATCGCGTCGGGGTGCAGGTACTCGAACAGCTCGAGCTGCCCGCGGCCGTCCGGGGTGCCGAGCAGCGCGATGCGCGCGTGGTTACCGTCGAGGCCCACCGCCGTGTCGGCCCAGTCGCCGCTCACCTCGTCCCGGCCGAGTAGCTCCAGGCCCAGGTCGGTGAAGAAGGCGATGGTCGCGTCCAGGTCCCGGACGGCGATCCCGACGTTCTCGAGCGCGATCGGCATGCGCCGCACGGTACCGCCGTGCGGCGCACGCCGGAGGTCCACCACGCGCGACGGCACCGCCGCAGGCGCCGTCCCCCGCCACGCGCGACGGCACCGCGGCGGGCGCCGCCTCAGCCGCGGGCGACCGCGGCGACGAACCGCGCGCTGTGCTCCTGCACGGCGGCCACCCGCCGGGCGACCACCGCCGCCGCGTCCTCGCCGGCCTCCACGATCGTCGGCCGCCGCCGGGCGTTGCGCGAGCACGCGAAGTCCGCGCAGATGAGCGTGCCGATGGTGTCGCCGTTCCGGCCGGCCGGGCCGGCGAGCCTGGCGACGAACAGGGCGACGTCGTTCGTGGCGACGACGTCCTCGCACCACGCGCACACGGCGCTGCGGCGGGTGGTGCCGTCGGACGCCCGCAGCACCATGCCGGTCGGGCGGTCGTCGACCCGGGTGACGACGTAGGCGCGGCGGTGGTTCTTCGGGTCGGTCCAGCCGAGGTAGTCCAGCCGGTCCCAGTCCAGGGGCGTCAGGTCGGGCAGGACGGCCTGGGCCGCGTCGCGGCGGGAGCAGTTGACGAAGGACGCACGGATCTCGGGCACGGTCAGGGCACGCATGGCGGGGCTCGCTCTCGGGGAGGTGGTGACGGCCGGCGCGGTCAGGGCCGCGCGGGCACGGGGGAGCGCCGTCACGGGGGACCGTGCCGCGCACCCGTGCGGGTGCGTGCGCCGGTCCGGCGTGACGACGGGGGCCCCGTCACACAAGGTGGCCGGTTCGGCCGACCTCGCTCCCTGCGGACATCCGCCGTCTCCTCGCGCTGCTGCGGCCGCGGCGGTTCGCGCGGCTCACCCGGACCGATGATGCACCGCGGTGCGCCCGGGCGTCACGGTCATTTCCGGGCGGCGGCCCGCCCCGCACGACAGCGGGTCCGACCCCGCCGATCGGACTAGCATCACCGGCTGACCTGAGGGTCCGGCCGGCCGGCCGGGCGCAGGGTGGTCACCGATCGCGCCGGGGTGGTGGCCGCGGTGCGCTGCCCACGAGAGAACCACGACGAGAGAGGCGACCCGTGAACGACTGGAACACGAGCATCATCGAGGAGTTCCGCGCCCACGACGGCAAGGTCGGCGGCCGGTTCGAGGGCGCGCCCCTGCTCCTGCTGCACACGACCGGCGCCCGGACGGGGGAGGAGCGCGTCAACCCGGTGATGTACCGGGACCTCGGCGACGGCCGGGTGGCCGTGTTCGCGTCGTACGCGGGGCTGGACGTCAACCCGGCGTGGTTCCACAACCTCGTCGCGGAGCCGCGGGTGTCCGCCGAGATCGGCACGGGCACCCGCGACTTCGCGGCACGGGTCGCGACGGGGGACGAGCGCACGGCCATCTGGGAGGCGCAGAAGGCCGACTACCCCGGCTTCGCCGGGTACGAGGCGAAGACGTCGCGGGAGATCCCGGTCGTCGTGCTCGAGCCGCGCTGACGCGGGTCCCGCCACGTAGCCCCCCCGCGGACCTCCCGCTCCGCCCTCCTGAGAGCCCGACCTCGCTCCCACGGGTCGGGACGCCCGCCCTCGCCCGTCCGGCGCGTGCCAGAGTGCGTCCCACCTGAGGAGAGAGGCGGCAGCATGCCCAAGACGGTGGTCCACCTGTTCCACGACGACGACGACTCCGTGGTCACCGGGACCCGCGTGGCGCAGCGGATCCTCGAGGTCGCGGGGGACCGGGGCGTCGAGCTCGAGGTGTTCTGCTTCGGTCCGGCGCAGCGACGGATCGGCCGGCGTGCCACCGAGGCCGACGCGACGTTCGACCGGCAGCTGGACGAGCTGGTGGCCGCCGGCGTCGTGGTCGGGGCGTGCGTCAACTCGGCGCGGGCAGACGGCGCGGAGGCCGCCCTCGAGGCGCGCGGCCTGCGGCTCCGGGTCGCCCGGGACGAGCTGCTGCGCTTCACGCTCGAGGGCGCCACCGTCGTCACGTTCTGAGGCGCGGCCCGGGCGGGCCCGGCCGTCACCTCGTCGTGACGGACCCCAGCTCGCCCACCCGCCGGACGTCGGCGAGGGTCGACGACCACGCCCCGGCGTCCACGTCGAGCCGGGTCCGGAGCCACGCGGTGGTGACCCGCTGCACGAGCCCGACGCGGGCCGGGCTGGGGTCGGTGGTCTCGGCCACCTCGTGACCGACGACGCCGCCGAGGGAGTGCTCGCCGCCGGCCAGCGTCAGCAGCGCCTCCGCGCCGGGGCTCTGGTGGTAGGCGTCGGTGAACCAGTCCGGCCCCCGGGTCGACAGCGCCGACTGGTCGGCGTCGCCGGCGACGACCAGGGTCGGCGTCGTGAGGTGGGCGTACGCGGGTCGCATGAACGGCAGGTGCTCGGCGGCGAACGGCGTGAGGTCGGCACCGTCCCCCGTCGCGGCGAGCAGCACCCCGGCGCGCACCCGCGGGTCCGCGAACCGCTCCTCGGGCGACCCGTCCGGGCTGAGCACGCCGGCACCCAGCAGCGCGCCGGCCGTCTGCGCGCCCCAGGAGTGCCCGGCGACCGCCACCCGGTCCGGGTCGAGCCTGCCGGCCAGCCCGGGGAGCGCGGCCGCCACGACGTCGAGGTGGTCGAGCACCGCCGTCAGGTCGGCGATCCGCCACCGCCAGATGTCGGCGAACCCCGGGTCGTCGTGGCCGAGCCCGCGGGACCGCGAGTCGAGGTGGGTGGGCTGGACGACGACGAGGCCCGCGCCCGCCCAGTGCTCCGCGAGCGGGGCGTAGCCGTCCATCGACCAGCCGTTGCCGTGGGAGAGGACGACGACGGGCAGGCGGTCGCCGTGCAGGGGAGCGGTCACCCGGACGAGCAGGGGAGCGGGGCGGCCCGGGGCCGGGAGCTCGACGGGCTTCACGGAGCTGATCGGGG